>CAIJXJ010000146.1 GCA_903824575.1 uncultured Methylobacillus sp. | reverse complement strand
GGCGCAGGCATGCCTTTGACCTTGGGTTTCATGGGTTGGAATACGCTCGATGTATAGCGTTTGGTAATGAGAAATCGTTGCTTTATACTTGTCCTTGAGTGGAAAAACGTAGGATGCAATGACTCCGATGGGCTTCCAGACCCCCTCGATAGTTGATGATTGATGTGGAAGAGTAGTCGCCGCACAAACCGAGTGCATCTCCCGCGCCAGTCAAAGCGTTTGTTTTTTGACGGTAAATATGACGGTAAATTAGATGTCCCATACAGAGAAAGCCTGTATTCATGCGGGTTTGCAGGCCTTGGAAACAATTGAGTGGGAATGATAAATTTATCATAACTAATTGATTATTATATATATATTTTGTAGTACGACATTTAATTTTTGTTTTATCTCTCGTTGATAGTGATGTGAAGCCGCAGAAAACCAATGATACTGCCCCGAATCAGGTCGTTGCCGACCCCTGGAGTACATTGCTGCAGTTTGGCGCCCAGTTAGTCACGGCACTGACGGCAACGGAGCAGGGCGGATCAACATCGCACCCATGGATTGAACACGATGCGGCAACTGGTAATCGCAGCATCAAACTACCTTTACCACCACCTGAAACAGCGCAGCGGATTGCCGATGCACTGTCGGTTATGGTGGATGCCCTACGGACCCGATAATCACGCTCCCAAACAGTGCTCTGCTCTATTGCGGTGAATAGACGTAATATTCACCGCATAATTAGCGGTTATTATTGCGAATGCGGTAAATGGATGATATATTCATCGCATGTATAGCGGCGAATATCGAAAATATATCTGGCAACAGCAGGACTGGCCAAGTTGGCAGTTTGATCACGCCAGGCTGGCGGAACTGCTGTCGCAAGTCACGTTAGAGCGCGGGCGTTTGCTCGGCAGCATGCAGGAGTTCGGGTTTGACCTGGCTGAGGAAGCTGCATTGAGAGTCTTGACTGAAGATGTCATCAAGTCGAGCGAAATAGAGGGCGAAGCGCTTAACCTCGAAGCGGTACGGTCTTCTTTAGCCAGGCGACTTGGAATCAATATCGGTGCATTGACTCCCTCCGATGTGCATGTCGATGGGGTGGTTGACATGGTATTGGATGCCACACGCAGGCATGATGATGCGTTGACAGCCGAACGCCTGTTCGGTTGGCATGCATCGCTGTTTCCTAACGGCTACAGCGGCATGTCGAAGATCACCGTCGGTGCTTATAGAAACGATGCTGATGGTTCCATGCAAGTGGTATCCGGAGGTTCAGGTCGGGAAAGAGTGCATTTTGAAGCACCCCCGGCCGCAAGTCTGGATCAGGAAATGGATCGCTTCCTCCAGTGGTTCAATCACTCGCGCGGGATGGATCCTGTCATAAAGGCAGGGCTCGCGCACTTGTGGTTTATGACGATCCATCCTTTTGAGGACGGTAATGGCCGTATCGGCCGTGCCGTGTGTGACATGGCCTTGGCTCGCGCAGATCAATCGGTGCAGCGCTTTTATAGTCTGTCAGGGCAGATCCAACATGAACGCAAGGATTACTACCATGTGCTTGAGCATGCGCAAAAGGCAACGCTCGATGCCACCGATTGGCTGGAGTGGTTTCTTGCATGCCTGTTGCGAACGGTTGAAGGCGCGGGCGAACAATTAAAAACCGCGCTGTTCAAGGCCAAATTTTGGTTTCACTGGTCTGGGGTGCCGATGAATGAGCGTCAGATCAGGATGCTTAACGCTCTGCTGGATGGGTTCGAAGGCAAGCTAAACAACCGAAAGTGGGCCTCTCTCAATCATTGTTCAGCGGACACCGCCTTGCGAGACATCAAGGACTTGCTGGAACGGGGGGTGTTGAATGTGGCTGAAGCCGGGGGACGCAGCACGCATTATTATCTGCGGGATTTTCGGGTAATTTTACCCTGACGTATGTCTAGAGGCTGGACGAAAGTTCTTCTGCTAGCACTTTAACGGTGTCGTCATCCAGCCGCTTACCACCCTGTGCCGAGATCAAGAAACTATCCTCTGCCCGCTCCCCCAGCGTTGTGATCTTGGCTGTGTGCAACATGATGCCGTGTTTCAACAGACTATGGGCGACGCGCGATAGAAGGCCGGGGCGGTCACTGGCAACGATGGCCAGCAGATGGTTATGACTACCGGGCTCGCGGATCAGGGTGACTTTCACTGGCATTGGAAAGTGTTTTACCTGACGGCTGACTCTCCCCTGAATCGGTGCCTCCAGGGGATCTTTGCCAGTCAGTCTTTGTGCCAGTTCATATTCGATGTAATTCAACAGGTCACCGTAGCGCACCGATTTATCACTCTGGTCCAATACCAGAAAACTATCCAGCGCATAGCCGTGATGGGTGGTGTGAATTCTGGCTTCGACGATGGTATAGCCCATGCGCTCGAAGAAGCCGCAGATGGTGGCGAACAGGTCATCCCGATCAGCGGTGTAGACCAGGACCTGGAGGCCATCCCCGCCAGGGCTCAGGCGTGCACGTACGATTGGATTGACAGCATTCAGGTGGGTCAGCAGCAAGCGGGTATGCCAGGCGATTTCCTGGCTGTCATGGCGCAGGAAGTAGCCCTCGCTCAGCTTGTCCCACAATGCCTGGTAGCTGAAGGGCGCGATGGCGTAATGACTGAGGCGTTCTGTGGCATGTTGCCGGCGCGCGGCGAGTTCGAGCGCCTGGGTGCTACCCCTGCCTTGCAACTGGTGGCGGGTGTTGAGAAAAAGACTTTCCAGCAGCTTGGCTTTCCACGCATTCCAGACGTTGGGGCTGGTGCCGCGGATATCTGCCACGGTCAAGAGATAGAGCGCCGTCAAGTGACGCTCATCAATCATCAATTGTGCAAAATTTTCGATCACTGCCGGATCAGACAGGTCAGAGTTTTGCGCCGTACTTGACATGATAAGGTGATGAGCAACCATCCAGGCAACTAATTTAGTTTGATCCTGTGGCAAGCCATGCTGTCGGCAAAAACGTAGCGCGTCCGTCGTTCCTAGCGCGGAATGATCGCCGCCACGGCCTTTTGCGATGTCGTGGAACAGGGCTGCCAGATACAGTAATTCGGGTTGCTGGAAATGGGAAATCAGCTGGCTGCATAACGGAAATTCATGGGCATGCTGCGGGATGGCAAACCGACGCAGGTTTCGCAAGACATTGAGCATGTGCTCGTCTACGGTATAGACGTGAAACAGGTCGTGTTGCATTTGCCCGGTGATGCGGCCGAAGGCTGGAATGTAGCGCCCCAGGATGCTGTATCGATGCATGCGGCGCAGTGTTCCGGTAATGCCGCTACCGTGGCGCAGGATAGCCATGAATAATTGCTTGTTGGCCGGATTACTGCGAAATTCGCGGTTGATCAGGGTCTTGACTCGCCACAGGGTACGCAACATGGGGGCGCTCATGCCCTTGATTTCCGGGTGCTGCTGCAACAACAGGAAGCTCTCCAGAATGGCAGTGGGTTCGCGCTGCAGCAGGCTGGAGGTTCTTGCCTCCAGCAGCCCGTTGCGGGCCTGAAAGCGGGTATTGATGTCGGTAATCAATGGTGGTTGTGGAAAGGCACGCTCTTTCAGGTTTTGCAACAGGATCTCGTTCATGATGCGAACGAACTTTGCGCTTCGATAGAAACACTGCATCAGTTGTTCGCTGGCGCGTCGACGCAGGTTATTGCAAAAGCCGAGCTGTTCAGCCAGGTCATTCTGAAAATCGAACAGCAAACGGTCTTCGCGTCGCCCCGCCAAGTAGTGCAAGCGGATGCGCAGCATTTGCAGAAAGCGCTCGTGGCGCCGTATTTGCCTCGCCTCACTGCTGGTGATCAGGCTATTTTGTACCAGCGCAGTCCAACTGCCACCGAGGCAGGTGCCCTGGCTGATCCAGAGCACGCTTTGCAAGTCGCGCAGGCCGCCCGGGCTTTCTTTCAAATTGGGTTCCAGGTTGTAGGCAGTGTCATTGAAGCGGGCGTGGCGATGAGCCTGTTCCAGCGACTTGGCCTGAAAGAAATGTTCCGGATTGAGGTTCGTGCTCAGTTGTTCGCGCATGCGCTGGACCAACGTCCGGTCGCCCGCCAGGTGTCTGGATTCCAGCAGATTGGTCTGCACAGTTACGTCTTTTGAGGCTTCCAGTCCACATTCCTGCAGGGTCCGCACACTATGCCCTACGGCCAGACCGATATCCCACAACCGGCCAATCAGCGCCTCCAGCAGACTGTCATGAACCCCGCCATGGTCGTCCGGTAGCAGGATCAACAGGTCAACATCGGAGTAGGGAAACAGTTCGCCGCGGCCGTAGCCACCAACTGCCACCAGGCAAACGTCTGCCGGTATGGCAGACTCCCGCCACAGCTCACACAGAAATTCGTCCACCAAACGGCACAACCCCCGCAGCAAATGGCTGCTGCCGGCATTGTGCTCGAAGGCGTCCCTCAGTTCAGCCTGGCGAGATTTCAGGCGCTGGCGCCATACCGCGGTTGCCAGCATCAGATTACGCTGTCGGGTATAACTGGAGAACCAGCCGAGATGGTCAGTACCTCATAGCCGGTTGGCGTTACCAGTATGGTGTGCTCCCATTGCGCCGACAGGCTGCGATCCTTGGTGACGATGGTCCAGCCGTCGCCCATCTGGCGGATGTCACGTTTGCCGGCGTTGATCATGGGCTCGATGGTGAATATCATGCCAGCCTGTAGCTTCAGGCCCTGTCCGGGGCGACCGTAGTGCAATACCTGCGGATCTTCGTGAAAGTTCTTGCCGATGCCGTGGCCGCAGAATTCGCGCACCACAGAATATCCACTGGCTTCCGCATGCTTTTGAATGGCGTGACCGATGTCGCCCAGAGTTGCGCCAGGCTTGACCTGGGCGATGCCGCGCCACATGCAGTCATAGGTCACCTCGCACAGGCGGCGGGCTTGAATGGAAGGCGTGCCTACGCAAAACATGCGACTGGTATCGCCGTGATAGCCATCCTTGATGGTGGTGATATCCAGATTAACGATGTCGCCGTTTTTAAGCTGCCGATCACTCGGCACGCCGTGGCAGATCTGCTGGTTGATCGAGGTACAGATCGATTTTGGATAAGGCACATGACCGGCAGGTGCGTAGTTGAGCGGGGCGGGGATGCAGTGTTGCACGTTGACCATGTAGTCATGACACAGACGATCCAGTTCATCGGTGGTAACGCCCGGTTGGACGAAGGGTTCGATATAATCCAGCACTTCGCCGGCGAGTCTGCCTGCGATCCGCATTTTTTTTATGTCATCGTCGTTTTTAATGGAAATAGTCATGGATGTGCTGCGTGGTTTGCCTTGAATGGAAAGAGTCGTTTATGGTAGCATACGCCGCCCGTTTCATTTGAACGGCAATTCCCACACATGCTCACGTATAGGGTGCCCACTTTGGGTTTCTAATGAGCGTGTGGAGGCTTAACCTTATACAGGAGTAGTAAACATGTCTATTACCATGCGTCAAATGCTGGAGGCCGGTGTGCACTTCGGCCACCAGACCCGTTATTGGAATCCACGTATGGCGCCGTATATTTTCGGCGACCGTAACAAGATCCATATCGTCAACCTCGAAAAGACTCTGCCGCTGTTTCAGGACGCCGTTAAGCACGTGCGTCACCTGGCCGCCAACAAGGGCCGCATCCTGTTTGTCGGCACCAAGCGCCAAGCGCGCGACATCGTCAAGGAAGAAGCGCAGCGTTCTGGATGCGCCTTCGTTAATCACCGCTGGCTGGGCGGCATGCTGACCAACTTCAAGACGGTCAAGCAGTCCATCAAGCGCCTCGCCGACTATCAACTGATGATGGAAGACGGCAGCTTTGAAAAGCTGGGCAAGAAGGAAGTGCTGGGTTACAAACGCGAAATCGAAAAGTTGGAGCGCTCCATCGGCGGCATCAAGGAAATGGGCGGCCTGCCTGACGCTATCTTCATCATCGATGTCGGGCATGAGTCCGGTGCCGTGACCGAAGCCGCCAAGCTGGGCATTCCAGTGATTGGCGTGGTTGATACCAACAATTCGCCTGAAGGTGTAGCTTTCGTCATTCCAGGTAACGACGACTCCAGTCGCGCCATCCGTCTGTATGCGCGTGGTATTGCCGACGCCGTGCTGGAAGGACGCAGCCAGTCGCTGCAGGAAATCATCAAGTCCGCGAGTGAAGAAGAAATTGTCGAAGTTGTGGCAGTCACGGCGGCTGAGTAAGCCCTGAAAAAAGGGGCGTCAGCCCCTTTTTTTCTACCCTGATTTTGTACCCCTGCCAGTGCAGGGTCTCATGAGAATATCAAGTTAAGGAGTTTGTATGGCGGAAATTACCGCAGGCATGGTGAAGGAGTTGCGCGAGCGCACCGACGCCCCGATGATGGATTGCAAGAAGGCGTTGACTGAAGCAACCGGCGACATGGTTCGTGCAGAAGAAATTATTCGTGTACGCTTTGGCAACCGTGCTAGCAAGGCGGCCAGTCGTGTTGCAGCAGAAGGCACCGTTGGCATCAGCATCAGCGCAGACGGCAAGCAGGGCGCGATGATAGAAGTCAACTCCGAAACCGACTTCTGCGCCAAGAATGAAGACTTTCTTGGTTTCGTGCGTAATCTGGCTGCAACCGTTGCTAGTGCCAAGCCGGCAGATATTGCTGCCGTGTCCGGTCTGTCAATGGGTGGCGCTACGGTGGAAGAAGTTCGCACTCAACTGGTTGGCAAGATTGGTGAAAATATCACGCCGCGACGTTTTGTTGTGGTTTCAGCCCAAGGCAAACTGGCCAGTTACATTCATGGCAGCAAGATCGGAGTGCTGGTGGATCTGGTGGGTGGTGATGATGTGCTGGCCCGTGACATTGCCATGCATATAGCTGCTGCAAAACCGAAGTCGCTGGATGCAACTGGTGTTGCGCCCGACTTGATCGAGGCTGAGCGCCGCATCGCCATTGAGAAAGCACGCGAAGCCGGCAAGCCGGAAGCTATGCTGGAAAAGATTGCTGATGGCACTGTGCAAAAATTCCTCAAAGACGTGACCTTATTGAACCAGGTCTTCGTCAAGGCCGAGGACGGCAAGCAAACCATCGAACAGTTGCTGAAGGCTAGAAGCGCTTCTGTTGCCAGTTTTACCATGTATGTGGTGGGCGAGGGCATCGAGAAGGCCGTCACCGATTTTGCCGCCGAAGTGGCCCTTGCCGCCAAGGGCTGATTTAGCCCTTGCTGAAAGTTAATTGCTGAGAGCTCAATGATGACCACCCCCGCCTTCAAGCGTATTCTGCTGAAATTGTCCGGTGAAGCCCTGATGGGCGACGACAGTTACGGCATCAACCGCGCCACCATAGATCGTATCGTGACTGAGATTAAGGAAGTAGTCGATCTCGGCGTCGAGGTCGGGGTGGTGATTGGTGGGGGTAATATTTTTCGAGGTGTCGCGCCTGCTGCGGCTGGCATGGACCGTGCCACGGCCGATTATATGGGCATGATGGCAACCGTCATGAATGCTTTGGCATTGCAGGATGCGATGCGTCGCATCGGGTTGGTGAGTCGCGTGCAATCGGCCTTGACCATTGAACAGGTGGCTGAGCCTTACATCCGTGGCAAGGCCATGCGCTATCTGGAAGAAGGCAAGGTCGTCATTTTTGGCGCCGGAACCGGCAACCCGTTCTTTACTACGGACACCGCTGCCGCTTTGCGTGGCATGGAAATGAATGCCGATATCGTGCTGAAGGCGACCAAGGTGGATGGCGTATACACCGATGACCCGAAGACGCATCCCGATGCCATGCGTTACAAGGAATTGACTTTTGACGAAGCCATCGTCAAAAATCTCAAGGTGATGGATGCGACCGCATTTACCCTGTGTCGTGATCAGAGTATGCCGCTTTGTGTATTCAGCATCTTCAAGCAGGGTGCATTGAGACGTGTGGTAATGGGCGAGGATGAAGGCACCCGTGTGCTACCTTAAGTTAAGGAACAATCATGATCAATGACATCAAATCGACCGCAGAACAGAAGATGGCTAAGGCACTGGAAGCCCTCAGAAATGACCTGGGTAAAGTGCGTACTGGTCGTGCCCATGCCGGGCTACTGGATCAGGTGATGGTGGAATACTACGGCAATATGGTGCCGGTCTCACAGGTTGGCAATGTCGGCCTGGCAGATTCTCGCACCATCACCGTACAGGTATGGGAAAAGCCCATGCTGGCCAAGGTCGAGAAAGCCATTCGCGACTCCAATCTCGGTCTCAATCCTTCCAATAGTGGCGACATGGTGCGCGTACCGATGCCGCCGTTAACGGAAGAACGTCGCCGTGATCTGATCAAGGTGGTGCGAAGCGAGGGTGAGGCTGGCAAGGTGGCGGTGCGTAATATTCGCCGCGATGCCAATGAGCATTTGAAGAAACTGCTCAAGGACAAGGAAATCAGCGAAGATGATGAACGCCGTGCGCAGGATGACATCCAGAAGTTGACGGACAAGTTCGTCACCGAGGTGGACAAGGCCTTGCTGGATAAAGAAGCTGACTTGATGGCGATATGATGATGAGCGATCAGCAATCAGCGATCAGAACAATTAACTTTCGGCTTTCAGCTAGTGCCTAACTACTATCGCGCGTCAGCACGGCCTTGTTTAGCTGAATGCTGATCGCTGATCGCTGACAGCTCATTCATGTCTCTCTTCACCAGTTCTACCCAAAATATTCCTGAATCATCCAATGTGCCTCGTCACCTGGCTGTCATCATGGATGGAAACGGGCGCTGGGCAAAGAAGCGTTTTCTGCCGCGCATCATGGGTCACAAGCGTGGCGTAGAAACGGTACGCGACCTGATCAAACAATGCATCAATCAAGGTATCGAGTACCTTACCCTGTTTGCCTTTAGCAGCGAGAACTGGCGCCGTCCACCGGAAGAAGTGAAATTCCTGATGGGCCTGTTTCTGGAAGCGATCCAGAAAGAGGTGAATAACCTGCATCAAAATAACATCCGCCTGGTGCTGATAGGTGACCGCTCCCGTTTCGATGCGCGACTGCTGAAAGCCATGCACGATGCGGAAACTCTCACACGACACAACAAAATCCTCACCCTGACCATTGCCGCCAATTACGGAGGGCGTTGGGACATTGTGCAGGCCACCAACCGCATGTTGCATGCACAGCCGGAATTGGCTCAGGGATTTACCGAGCAGGAGCTTGCGCCATATCTCTCCATGCACTATGCGCCTGAACCTGATCTGTTCATCCGAACCGGAGGTGAACAGCGCATCAGTAATTTTCTGCTGTGGCAACTAGCCTATACCGAACTGTATTTTACCGACACCCTATGGCCGGATTTTGACGCTGAGGCTTTGAAACTGTCTCTGGAGTCCTACCGGTTGCGCGAACGACGCTTTGGTCGCACCAGTGAGCAACTTGGCTCGAATGGGCATGCTTAAATATCGCCTGATCACCGCTTTCCTGCTGGCCACTGTTTTTGTGGTCGCTCTTTATGCCTTGGCTGATCTGCCATGGGCAATAGCGCTGCTGCTGTTCATCAGTATTGGGGCCTGGGAGTGGGGTGGTATGGTCGGTTTTACCCAGCGTGGTCGCATCCTGTTCTCCACTGCCATCATTTTATTTGGTTTGATGTTATTGCCCGGCATCGCCTCATTTGAACTATTCCGTCAATGGGGAACCTTTTTTCTGATAGCTTCGTCCAGTCTGTTTTGGCTGTTGCTGGTTCCAGTCTGGCTGGCTCGTTGCTGGCGCCTTGACAACCACGCGCTGTCTGCGCTTACCGGTGTAGTGCTGCTGCTGCCGCCCTGGATCGCGCTGGTCGAGTTGCGACATGTCGGTCCAGAGGCTGTGTTGCTCGTGATACTCACGGTGGCGCTGGCCGACAGCGCTGCCTATTTCAGCGGCAAGCGCTTTGGCCGCCACAAGTTGGCCCCAAACATCAGCCCAGGCAAAACCTGGGAAGGACTTGCCGGCGGAATGCTGACAGTGAGCTTGTTCGCGACCGTGCTTTGCCTGCGCTTGCAGTGGAGTCCTTGGTTGCTAGTCGGATTCCTTGCAATTGTCATCCTGTCCGTGATGGGCGACCTGTTCGAGTCGCTAGTCAAGCGTCAGGCTGGCCTGAAAGACAGCGGTTGCCTGCTGCCTGGGCATGGCGGTGTGCTGGATCGCATCGATGGACTTACCTCTACCTTGCCGCTGGTGGCCTGTTACATTTGTCTCCCGTTTTATATCGAGAAGCTGCTGGCCACATGACAGGCATACAGAACATCACGGTGCTCGGTTCGACTGGAACGATTGGTGTCCACACACTGGATGTCATTGCACGCCATCCTGATCGATTTCGTGCCTTCGCCCTGACTGCCAACGCCCGCATTGAGCCTTTGTTGGACCAATGTCGTCAATTCCAGCCGAATTATGCGGTAGTGCTGGACGCGGACGCGGCCGAGGTTCTGCGACAGCAGTTGCGTGCGCTTGGACTCCTCACCGAGGTGCTGTGCGGTCCTGCAGCGCTGGAGCAGGTGGCTGCTGCCCCTGAAGTGGATGCCGTAATGGCGGCCATCGTTGGCGCCGCCGGACTCAAACCCGCGCTGGCTGCAGCCCGCGCTGGAAAACGTGTGCTGTTGGCCAACAAGGAAACGCTGGTCATGTCGGGCGGATTATTCATGGAAGCGGTGCGGGCGGGTGGCGCCACGCTGCTGCCCATCGACAGTGAGCATAATGCCATCTTCCAGGTACTACCGACACGATTTAATCAGGGCCTCGCGCATGTTGGTGTCAGTCGTATATTGCTGACGGCTTCTGGCGGACCGTTCCGTCAGGCCACGCCAGACGCCCTGGCTGCGGTCACGCCGCAACAAGCGCTGAACCATCCCAACTGGGTGATGGGACCGAAGATCAGTATCGACTCCGCCACATTGATGAACAAAGGCCTGGAAGTCATTGAGGCATACTGGCTCTTTGGCGCAAGTCCTGACCAGATCGAGGTGGTGATTCATCCGCAGAGCGTGATCCATTCCATGGTCGAGTATGTAGATGGTTCAGTGCTGGCACAACTAGGCAACCCGGACATGCGCACGCCAATTGCGTACGCACTGTCTTATCCGGAACGCATATCCAGCGGTGTTGGACCTTTAGACCTGTTCAAGATTGCCAGGCTTGACTTTGAGGCCCCCGATACGACCCGCTTCCCATGCCTGGCGCTGGCATTTGACGCTTTGCACCGTGGTGGTACAGCACCAGCGGTGCTGAACGCCGCCAATGAAGTTGCTGTGGCGGCCTTCCTGCAGGGAAAGCTCCGCTTTAACGACATTCCCCGAATGGTAGAGGCCACTCTGGAACGTGTCTCCTTGGTCGAAGCCACGGTCTTGTCTGACGTCATCGAAGCTGATGAATCCGCACGCATGATCGCCCTTGACTGGCTGGCAACACGCGCATGATGACCCTAATTTCTTTCCTGGTAACACTTGCCATCCTCATCGTGGTGCACGAGTATGGCCATTACTGGGCGGCAAAACGCTGCGGCGTCAAGGTATTACAATTCTCCATTGGCTTTGGCCGCACCCTTTACAGCCGTCGATTGGGGCGGGACGGGACGGAATTTATCCTGGCTGCTTTTCCCCTGGGTGGTTTTGTGCGTATGTTGGACGAACGGGAGGCGCCGGTTGAAGCATATGAACTTTCGCG
The DNA here is from genome assembly GCA_903824575.1 of uncultured Methylobacillus sp. Taxonomy (GTDB): domain Bacteria; phylum Pseudomonadota; class Gammaproteobacteria; order Burkholderiales; family Methylophilaceae; genus CAIJXJ01. The sequence continues at coordinate 75,295 of CAIJXJ010000146.1, read as the reverse complement.
CGCCTTCAATCGCCAACCGGTAGTCAAGCGCATGGCCATAGTTGCGGCCGGACCGGTGGCCAATCTGCTGTTGGCAATATTCCTGTACTGGATACTGCTCATGAGCGGCATGCCAGGCTTGCGGCCACTGTTGGGCGAGGCGCCCGTAGGAAGCCCGGCGGCACAGGCAAGTTTGAAAAATGATGAACTGATCGTACGCGTCGGTAAGACCGGCGTCCTTACTTGGACCGATGTGCGCTGGGCACTGTTGCAGGAATCGCTCAAGACCAAGAGCGTGGAAATCGAGGCCAAGAGCGGCCGCATGGAAACCCATCTGCATCAACTTGATCTTGCCGGCATCAAGGTTGATGACGTGAAGGTTGACTTGCTCGATCAGTTAGGATTAGTGCCTTTTCATCCGGTACTGCCGGCCGTACTCGGCGAGGTGCTGGTTGGCAGCGCTGCGGAGCGGGCCGGACTGCGCGCAGGGGATGAGATTCTGTCGGTTAACGCGGTCACGGTTTCCTTGTGGGAAGACTTCGCCAGCCAGATGCGCAAAAACCCAGGCAAATCCTTGACGCTCAGGGTCCGGCGCGCGAACGTGGAGTTGTCGTTGCAGGTAGTCCCGGATGCCGTGAGGGAAGGGGACGCCACGGTTGGCCGTATTGGTGCAGCCTATCGCATGGCCCCGCAGGAGCTCGATCGGTTCATGGTGAATGTTCAGTATGGGCCATTGCCAGCAATCTGGCACGCCGCCGCCAAGACTTGGGATACCTCGATCTTCAGCCTGAAGATGCTCGGCAGCATGGTGACCGGGGTGACTTCGCTAAAAGGGGTGAGCGGACCGCTTACCATCGCCAGCTTCGCCGGCCAGAGTGCTCATCTGGGATGGAAATCCTTTCTTGGATTCCTGGGTCTGGTGAGCATCAGCCTCGGCGTGCTGAATTTGCTGCCGGTACCGGTGTTGGATGGCGGCCATTTAATGTATTATACGGTCGAGATTCTGAGGGGAAGGCCGGTTTCCGAGCGTGCTATGGAGGCTGGTCAAAAAGTAGGTATCGCATTACTCGGATTGCTGATGACTATCGCTTTCTACAATGACATCAATCGACTCATTACAGGCTGAACCAGAATAATGAAGCTCCTGACCATTCCATTTTTAATCCTGGGCATCCATGCCTCATCCGCGTTCGCCCTGGAACCCTTTGTCATCCGTGACATCAGAATTGAGGGCATACAGCGTACCGAAGCCGGCACCGTATTCAATTACCTGTCGGTCAAGGCCGGCGAGTCGATGGATGATGACAAGGCGGCGCAGGCGATCAAGGCGCTGTATAACACTGGATTTTTCAAGGATGTGCGAATTGAAGCCGAAGGCGACGTGCTGGTTGTGACGCTGCAAGAGCGCCCGGCCATCGCCCAGATCGAATTTGTCGGCAATAAGGCATTTCCCAGCGACAAGATGAAGGATGGACTGAAGCAGATTGGCCTGTCGGACGGCATGATCTTCGATCGCTCCATGCTGGACAAGGCCGAACAGGAAATTAAGCGCCAGTATTTGAGCCAAGGCAAGTATGGTGCCAGCGTCAAGGTTGTAGTGACGCCACTGGAGAGGAATCGCGTGGCCTTGCGATTCGATATCGAAGAGGGTGCTGTTTCACGCATACGCGCCATCAACATTGTGGGCAACCAGGCGTTCGACGAGGACGAATTACGCAAGCAGTTCAGCCTCACCACGCCTAACTGGATGAGTTGGTGGAACAAGGACGACCAGTATTCCAAGCAGAAAATGACGGCAGACATAGAGGCCATGCGATCTTATTACATGAACCGCGGCTATCTGGAATTTAACGTTGATTCGACGCAGGTATCGATCACGCCGGATAAACGCGACATCTACATCACTATCAATGTCAGCGAAGGTGAGAAATATACCGTTTCTGACGTCAAGGTTGCGGGTGAAATGCTGGTGCCAGAGGATGAATTGAAGTCGCTAGTGACGGTGCAGGCCGGCGAGACCTTCAGCCGTGAAAAACTGACGGCATCGAGCAAGGCAATCGGCGATCGTCTGGGTACGGATGGTTATGCCTTTGCTAACGTCAATGCGGTGCCTGAAGTGGATAAGGAAAAACATACGGTTGCCTTTACTTACTTTGTTGATCCCGGAAGGCGCGTGTATGTGCGTCGCATCAACCTGACCGGTAACAGTCGAACTCGTGATGAAGTATTGCGCCGTGAGATGCGTCAGCTTGAATCTGCCTGGTATGCGTCCGACAAGATCGAACTTTCCAAGAAGCGTCTCAATCGCCTTGGCTTTTTTTCTGACGTCAATGTCGAAACCCCTGCGGTACCTGGTACCGCCGATCAGGTCGATGTCAATTTTGATGTGACTGAAAAATCCACCGGTAGCGTGATGTTTGGTGCAGGCCTGTCCAGTTCCGAAGGTGTGGTGTTGGGCATTACCGTGAATCAGTCCAACTTCCTTGGTACTGGCAACCAGGTTAATGCCTCGGTCAATACCGGCAGTATCAACAAGACTATCGCGCTGTCTTTTACGGATCCTTATTTTACCCCGGATGGCGTTAGTCGAGGTTTTGACGTCTATCGCCGTGATGTCAATTCGAGTTCCCTTAATATCGGCAACTACAATACCTCTTCCTATGGTCTGGGAGTACGTTTTGGCGTGCCGCTGTCGGAACGCAATTCGGTCAGCTTCGGCCTGACCGGTGATTACACCAATATTGACTTGTCCGGCAGCGTGAGTCCGCCACAGCGCTACGTGCAGTTCTGTCATAGCATACTGGGCTGCGATGACACGACATTGCGGGCAGATGTTGGCTGGGCGCATGACACGCGAGATAATATCCTGTTCCCCAATGACGGCACGTTGCAGCGCGTGACCGGTGAAGTCGGCCTGCCGGGGCTTGATCTTCAATACTACAAGATTAACTTTCAGAATGTCTGGTACAAGGGACTCACCAAATCCCTGACATTCATGTTGAATGGTGAAGCTGGCGTCGCCGGCAGCTATGGCAGCACGGCCTTTCCATTCTTCAAGAACTTTTATGCCGGTGGGGTAAATTCGGTGCGCGGCTTTGATTCCAGCTCGATTGGACCTCAGGCCATTGATACCACCACCGCTACCGCTACCACGTCGAGCGTCACGGCGCCTTATTACACGGGTGGTACCCGGCGTCTGGTCGGCAATGCCGAACTGTTCTTCCCGGTGCCCATGTTGAATGACAACAAGCAACTCAAGATGTCGGCATTTTTCGATGTCGGTACGGTCTGGGGTGGTTATTCTGCGTCAGATCTGGCGCCAGGCAGTTGTGACAGTGCTACTGCTTGTTTGCGTTATTCGACTGGTTTGGGCATCAGTTGGTTTTCACCGTTCGGCCCGATCAAACTAGTGATGGCCAAACCGCTAAACGAAAAGGCTGGCGACAAGGTCCAAATGCTACAGTTCCAGATGGGTTCGCAATTCTAAATTTTTGTGCGTCAGGAGAAATAAATTGAACAAGTTGTTGCACTATGTTTTGGCAGGAAGTCTAGTGGCTTTTTCCATGGGGGCCACTGCCGCAGAGTTGAAGATTGGTTATGTCCAGGTCGACAAGATTCTGCAGGAAGCTCCGCAAACAGCGGAGAGTGGCAAGAAACTGGAAAAGGAATTCGGCCCGCGCACCCAGGAACTGGAACGCATGCAGAAACAGATCAAGGATCAGGAAGCCGCCCTTGACAAGGATGGCCTGACCATGACGGAATCCGACAGGCGCAACAAGGAGCGCGATGTTTCGAATATCAAGCTTGAGTTCCAGCGTAAGCAGCGTGAATTGCGTGAAGACATCAACTTGCGTAAGAATGAGGAACTATCCGGCTTGCAAGACCGCATCAACAAGGCAGTGACTTCGGTCGCTGAGACCGATGGCTATGACCTGGTGGTCTATAGCGGCGTCGCCTATGCCAGCAAGAAAGTCGATATTACCGATAAGGTATTAAAATCACTGGGCAAGAAATAATCACTGCCAACTTCCTACTGATTGTCTTGAATTGATGCGTGCCAGCTATTCCCTGCGGGAAATCGCGGCGCAACTGGGTGGGCAGGTGCTGGGGGATGACACGACTCTGATCACACGAGTCGCCTCTCTCGCTGGCGCAAAAGCGGGTTCTCTGAGTTTTGTCTCGGCGTCCAAATATCGCCCTATCCTGGCGCTGACAGAAGCCAGTGCAGTAGTGGTTGGTGCTCACGATGCCGATGCCACGCTGTTACCACGCATTGTGGCTGAAAATCCTTATGCCTATTTCGCGCGCGTTTCCCTGTTACTGAATCCGCAACGCAAGGTTTTGCCAGGATTACATCCCACCGCCGTGGTGGATTTGTCTGTCGTCATTCCGGCATCCGTCAGTATTGGTGCTCATGTTCATATCGGGCGCGAGGTGTCGATCGGCGAGGATGTCGTGATCGAGGCCGGTTGCGTCATAGGCGATGGTGTGATCATCGGTCACAGTAGTCGATTGCATGCCAATGTAACGGTGTATGCGGGGTGCGAAATCGGACATTCCTGCGTGCTGAGTTCGGGCGTCGTGATCGGTGCCGATGGATTTGGCTATGCAGAAGACGCCGGACGTTGGGTGAAGATCCCGCAAGTCGGGCGTGTGCTGATTGGCGACCTGGTTGAGATCGGCGCCAATACCACGATAGACAGGGGCGCTCTGGATGACACCGTGATAGAAGAGGGCGTCAAGTTGGATAATTTGATCCAGATCGGTCACAACTGCCACATTGGTGCGCATACCGTGATTGCCGGTTGTGTTGGCATCGCTGGCAGCGCAGTCATCGGGCGTCACTGCCGGATCGGCGGTGCGGCGATGATCCTCGGGCATCTGGAAATCGCTGATCATGTCACCATCTCACCTGGCAGCATGATCAGTCGCTCATTGAAGATAGCTGATACTTATACTGCCCTGATGCCATTTCAGTCGCATGAAAATTGGTTGAAAACGGCGGTGCGGATACGGCATCTGGATGACATGGCGGCACGGATTCAGCATCTCGAACACGAACTTAACGCATTAAAAAAGGAACAGTCATGAGCCAGATGGATATCCATGAAATTCTTGAACACTTGCCGCATCGTTATCCATTCCTGTTACTGGATCGAGTGATCTCACTGGAACTGGAGAAGGAAATCGTCGCCATCAAGAACGTGACGATCAATGAACCATTTTTTCCAGGGCACTTTCCATATTATCCGGTCATGCCTGGCGTCCTGATCGTCGAGGCGATGGCGCAGGCGGCGGCCGTGCTGTCATTCAAGACCATGGGTAGAAAACCGTCGGATGACTCGGTTTATTATTTTGCCGGTATCGACAACGTGCGTTTCAAGAAGCCGGTAATCCCGGGCGACCAACTGGTGCTCAAGGTTAAAATTGACCGCATCATGCGCGGTATCTGGAAATATTCCGGCCAGGCGCTGGTGAATGATGAAATCGTGGCCGAAGCAGGCCTGCTGTGCACCTTGAAGGTCATCAAATGATCCACTCGACCGCCATCATCGACTCCAAAGCAGAACTTGCTTCGGATGTCGAGGTGGGCGCCTATTCCATAATAGGTGCCAGCGTTCGCGTTGATAGCGGCACCCGCATCGGTTCCCATGTGGTGATCGAAGGGCCGACCAATATCGGGCGGGATAATCAGATTTTTCATTTCTGCTCGCTCGGTGCGGCGCCTCAGGACAAGAAATACCGGGGAGAGCCCACCACCCTTGAAATCGGTGACGGCAACACCATCCGCGAATACTGTACTTTCAATCGCGGCACGGTGCAGGATAGCGGCGCCACCCGTATCGGCAACGACAACTGGGTGATGGCCTACGTGCATGTCGCTCACGATTGCCAGATTGGCAGTCATACCATCTTTGCCAATAATTCATCATTGGCCGGGCATGTGGTAGTGCAGGATCATGCCATTCTAGGAGGCTTCACCCTGGTGCACCAGTTTTGCCAGATCGGTGCCCATGTCATTACCGCAGTGGGATCGGTGGTATTCAAGGACATTCCTCCTTATGTCACGGCTGCAGGCTATGATTGCGCGCCTCATGGCCTCAATTCAGAAGGCCTGAAGCGCAGAGGCTTTTCCAGTGACACCCTGTTGCAACTTAAGCGCGCCTACAAGACGCTGTATAAGTCCAGCCTGACTCTGGATCAGGCCAAGGCGAAACTGGCCGAGCAACAGCAAGCGTGCCCTGAAATCGCGATTCTGCTGGAATTTCTGAACAACGCAACACGCGGTATCATTCGTTAATTTTATGCAGCATTGAACCACGCGGCACGGGAAGCACTGGGACAAGCATGAAGCTGTTGGTTTCTAGAGTAAGAGGCCACCTAATGATTAAGATCAAGCTTATGACTACCGAGCGTTCCTCATGTTTCAACGGTTTTTAGTAGATTTATAGGTTTTTATATACATGCCAGTCATTGGAATCGTAGCCGGGGAAGCCTCCGGAGATTTGCTGGGAAGTCACCTGATTCGGGCACTTAAAAAGCGTCGGCCTGATCTTGAGTTTGTTGGTATCTGTGGCCCCAAGATGCAAGGGGAGGGCGCAGTTTCCCTATTCCCGATGGAGCGTCTCGCGGTGCGCGGCTATTTTGAAGTGCTGCGCCAGTTGTGGGGATTGCTGCGCATTCGCCGGCAATTAATGCGTTATTTCAAGAAGCATCCGCCAGACCTCTTTATCGGCATCGATGCGCCGGATTTCAATCTGAATCTGGAGAGTAAGCTCAAGCGACGTGGTATTACCACCATCCATTATGTCAGTCCCTCGATCTGGGCCTGGCGACGGGGACGCATGGGCAAAATCAAACGCGCCGTGTCTCATGTATTGGCATTATTTCCATTTGAAGTGCCTCTGTATGAGGATGCCAATGTGCCTGTCACCTATGTCGGTCACCCGCTGGCGGATATGCTGCCGCTGGAGCCGGACCGCGCCGGTGCGCGACGCGAATTGAGGCTCAAGGAAGGAAAACTGGTCATTGCCTTGCTTCCGGGTAGCCGTCAGAGTGAGTTACATTACATGGCGGATTTGTTCGTCAAAACCGCCATCCAGATCCATAAACAGGTGCCTGACGTGTATTTCCTGGTTCCGCTGGCGACGCGCGAGACCCGCTGGAAGTTCGAGGAAGCGTTACACCGTAACGATGCAGCAGCATTGCCGATGACCCTGTTGTTCGGGCATGCGCATCTTGCCATGACGGCATCAGACAGTGTGCTGGTGGCATCAGGAACAGCAACGCTGGAAGCCGCACTGATCAAGCGCCCAATGGTCATTACCTATCGCATGTCACCACTGAGTTGGCAGCTGCTGCGGCGCATGAATTACTTGCCTTATGTTGGCCTGCCCAACGTGCTGGCCGGTCGCATGCTGGTGCCAGAGCTGTTGCAGCAAGACGCCACCCCGGAAAACATTGCAGACCAACTGCTTAAACTGATCCATGACAAGGAAGCCGTCGCCGAGATTAAGCGTGAGTTTTCCGGCATCCACAGCAGACTACAGCAGAACACCGAAGAAAAAGCCGCACAACTCGTTCTCAGCCTGCTGGTATGAGTTTGATCTGTGGCGTTGATGAGGCAGGTGCCGGACCCCTGGCTGGAAACGTATTTGCCGCCGCTGTCATTCTGGATCCTGCCAGACCCATCGCAGGCCTTGCAGACTCAAAGACGCTGAGCGAGAAAAAACGGGATCTACTGGCTGTACAGATCAAGCAGCATTCACTCGCCTGGGTGATTGCAGTGGCCAGTGTAGAAGAGATCGATCACCTGAATATCCTGCAAGCTAGCCTGCTAGCTATGCAACGTGCTGTGCAAGCCCTCAGTATTGAGCCTCAACTGGTGTTGGTGGATGGCTTGTACACGCCACAAATCAGCTATGCTGCACAAGCGATCATCAAGGGTGACAGCAAGATTCCGGCCATTTCTGCGGCGTCCATTCTTGCCAAGACAGCACGAGATGCTGAAATGTATCAGTTGGATAAACTCTATCCCCAATACGGATTTGCACGGCACAAGGGATATCCCACAGCCATGCACATGCAACGACTGTTGTTGCATGGCGTATCACCGGTGCACAGAAAGAGCTATGCGCCGGTAAAGAAGCTGTTGGAGTGTTGCGTTGTGGATGGTGGTTTATGAAGATAAACGCAACACTTATAAAACCACCATCTTTTCGCATAATGTATATTATGTTAAATGTAAATTTGATGAGTGACGCACGTGCGGAAGCCCTGCTGGTAAGGCATTGCTGTATAGATAAGGCGGGTCTGATTGGTGAGTTGCCGGAAGGCGTAAAACAAAATACTTGAATGTCTGCTTGGTTCCAGTATTTCACCTGCCTGTTCAAATCAGTTCTTGCTTGCAATGAATGCAGGCAAGAAAAGAAATTTAAAACTCCTTGCCATCTGCCAGATTGGATTCGGTTTCTGCAATGTCCTTGGCCAATTCGCCGGCACCGATTTTTTGAGCTAAGGCTACGCCTAGCTTGATCAAGTCGCGGGCTTCACTTTCCAAGCCTTGCGAAAATTTCAACCGGCCCTGTGCTTGATAAACACTGGCCTGCCAATAGTCACTCCCGGCCTCACTGACCACGGAGAAAAGGTTTTTAAAGACCTTATCGGCTTCTTTATATTGCTTCCCCACTAGATACAAGTTCCCAAGTTCAATGCTGGCGAAAGCATAATGGTCGAGGTCGCCGCTTCGTTCCTCTAACACGGCTGTTTGAATCTGCTGGCCGATGGCTTGCTCATATTGACCTGATGCGCGGTATGCGGACGCCATATGGGCGTGGCTGTCGGCCCGCTCATTGTCATTAGCGGCCAGTTTGTATCCTTGCTGGTAGGCTTCGAGTGCAGACTTGAAATCACCGCTGTCTTGCAAGGTTTCGCCGGTCAGATTAAGCGCAATCATCTCGAATCTCTTGTTTTTGTCAGCATGCGCGATATCACGACTTTGTTTGTAGCTTGCAATGGCTTCAACATAAGCCTTAGCCGATTTGTATTGGTTGCCAAGTTGAATTAAGGCCGTCACGTGCTCAAACGGTGTTTTTGACAACTTGTCGGTTGCCATCAAGGATTGAACCGCTGCGGCATGATCCCCTGTTCCGCCCTGGGCGCGACCAAGGCACATAGTGAGTTCCCTGTCATCTGGATGTGAACTCAAGGCTACTCTGGCCAACGTAACAGCTTGCACATAGTCGGCGGCTTTTAGCGCCTTATTGCATGACTCGGCATCTGCTCTTCCATCGTTTGCGTCCACATGCAGCGAGAGGCATAAAATGATTGAGAAAAATATAATTTTATTCATTTATTCATCCTGTTATTTAATATAGTCATCCCAGTTTCGAGATTTTGATCCCGTTGCAAAAAATTCTGAATTGAGCAGTGATTCCCGGGTGTTATAGCGAAAACTCCTTCCATCCATGCCAACCAGTTGGCCGCCAGCCTCCTCCAGCACGCATTGCCCTGCGGCCGTGTCCCATTCCGACGTCGGACCCAGTCTCGGGTAAACATCAGCTCGCCCTTCAGCAACCAGGCAGATCTTGAGAGAACTGCCCATGCTGATTAGTTCATGAGGGCCGATGCGGCGCAAAAATTCTTGCATGCGCCCGCTTGTATGCGATCGACTTCCTGCTACGGTGATTCGTTCAGGGATCTGCCGGCTCTTAATGGCGTGGGGCAAGAGGCTGCCTTGCTGACGATAGGCACCCTCTCCTTTCACCGCAAAATAAAGCAGATCCAGCGCCGGCGCATAGACTACGCCCAGAACCGGATTGTGGTGCTCAATCAAGGCTATATTGACTGTAAATTCACCGTTTCGCTTAATGAATTCACGCGTGCCATCCAGCGGGTCTACCAGCCAGTAGCGATTCCATTTACGTCTTAGCTGGAACGGAATGGCATCGGACTCTTCAGAAATGATCGGAACGCCAGGTGAAAGCTGCTCCAGACCAGCCAGTATGATGTTGTGCGCGGCAAGATCAGCCTCCGTCACGGGGGATTCGTCATCCTTGAGGCGGGTGGTGATATTACCCTGATACACGCTCATAATGCCCTGACCTGCTACCTTGGCAAGGCTGACCACGGACTGCATCGACACTGTTCCCCCTGATTGATGCTGTGACCATGTGTCGAATGCCATTTTATTTCTGTTCAAGCCTGAGTGCACTCAATTTTAATATAAACATTAACTTTAAATAAAACAAGTAAAATACTATATTAAAACATTTTTTTTAAAATGAACTTTGCAAAAGGGCATGCAGCGAGTCCTCGTCGAGCAAGGCAATGCCAAGTACCTGCGCCTTGTCCAGTTTGCTGCCGGCCTCCTCTCCCACCACTACATAATCGGTCTTTTTTGAGACGCTACCGACCACTTTTCCACCTGCGTTCTCTATCATCTCCTTGGCCTCCTCACGGCTCAGTGTGGGCAATGTGCCAGTGAGGACGAAGGTCTTGCCGGTCAAGGTTTGAACATTTGTGTTGCTGATAGTGGCTTGATTAAGCACGATGCCGGCGCCACCCTCCTCCCGTGTCTTGCATAACTGCTCCAGCACATCGCGGTTGTGCGCTTCGGCAAAGAACTGCAGCAGGCTCTCAGCCACCACCGGACCGACGTCCGGAACTGCTTGCAAGGCAACTGCATCGGCTTGTATCAATGCTTGCAGAGTGCCAAAATGGCGCGACAGATCGCGTGCCGTGCTCACTCCCACATTGCGAATGCCGAGAGCAAAGATGAAACGTCCCAGTCCAACTCGCCGGCTCTGCTCCAGCGCATCAAGCAAATTTTGTGCAGATTTCTCACCCATACGATCAAGGCCAGTCAACGTGGCCAGATCGAGCCGGTAGAGATCCGGCAGGCGCTGCACCAGGCCACTGTCCACCAGTTGCTCAACCAGTTTATCACCCAGGCCCTCGACATCCATGGCACGACGCGAGGCAAAATGCAAAAGTGCCTGTTTGCGCTGAGCTTGACAGTAGAGTCCGCCGGTGCAGCGAATGGCGGCTTCGTCATCCAACCTGACCGCATGCGAACCGCACACCGGACATCGCTGGTTAATAGCGCTCAAAAGCTTATAAGGAGTTGAATCCGGCGGACGCCGATCCGACAACACGCGTACCACTTCGGGAATCACATCTCCGGCGCGCCGGACGCTGACGGTGTCACCCACGCGAATATCCTTGCGGTCGATCTCGTCCTGATTGTGCAAGGTTGCGTTGGTGACGGTGACACCGCCTACAAACACTGGATTCAGGCGGGCGACTGGTGTAATGACACCGGTGCGCCCTACTTGCACCTCGATGGCCTCGATCACGGTTAGCGCTTCCTGTGCCGGGAACTTGTGGGCCAAGGCAAAACGTGGCGCCCGCGACACGAAGCCCAGTTCCTGCTGTTGGCGCAAATTGTTGACCTTGTAAACGACACCATCAATTTCATATGGCAACGCAGGACGCTCTGTGCCAATGCGTTGGTAATAGCCCAGCAAACCTTCCAGCCCGGCCACCACGCCGCGTTCGGAGGCAACTGGCAGACGCATGCTGGCAAGGTGGTCCATCATGGCACTGTGCGTGACCATTGGCGGAACTGGATCGGCAGCGCCGATAGCGTAGGCCATGAAACTCAAGGGGCGCTTGGCGGTGATTTTTGAATCAAGCTGACGCAGGCTACCCGCCGCTGCGTTACGCGGGTTGGCAAATAGCTTACCGCCACGGGACTGCTGTTGTTGATTAAGGTATTCAAAATCGCGCTTCAGCATCAACACTTCACCCCTGACCTCCAGCAACGGTGGTGGTGATAGGGTGTCAAGAAGTAGCGGGATGGCGCGAATAGTGCGCACGTTAGCGGTGACATCTTCGCCGCGTTCGCTGTCACCGCGCGTGGCGGCCTGCACCAGTTGGCCATTGACATAGACGATGCTGATGGCAAGGCCATCGAACTTGGGTTCCACCGCGTATTCCACTACGTCCAGACCTAGAACCTCGCGTACGCGCCGATCAAACGCCGCAAGCTCTTCTGCGTCGAACGCATTATTGAGCGACAGCATGGGTTGGCGGTGCACCAGGCTAGCAAACATCTGTGCCGCTTCGCCACCAACACGCATGGTCGGTGAATCAGGTGTCATCAGGGCAGGATAATCAGTTTCCAGTGCCTGCAATTCGCGGAACAGCCGGTCATACTCGCTATCGGGAACTTCGGGTGCATCAAGCTGGTAATAGAGCGTGTCGTGGCGTGCTATTTCGGCTCGCAGCGCCTGTGCACGCAACCTGGCCGCGGCGGGAACCGTCATGGGGTCAGGAGAACAATCGCAGGGCCGAAGGACTGCCTGGAATGATCCCGCGAGCAAGCATGTTGCCGTTGATGATGCGCAACTGCTCACGAATCTTGTCCATTGCTTCCGTGTTCAGCGGCTGTTGCTTGTCATCCATCAGGACGCCGTCCAGACTCTTTTCCATCTTGCGTGCCAGCATCACCATCTGGTTGAAAGCCTCTGGACAATTCTTTACTCGGGGGACATCCATCTGAAAGCTGATGCCCCGGATGAATGCTGTGCGCATGAATTCCGGCGTGAACGGCCGCGACTCATGGTTCTGCAGGATGAACAGGGTGTCGCCGCTGTCCGTGATGTAGTGGAAAGTACCATCCTCATGCAGTAACATGCCGCCGGCCTCTGCGATGCCGCGTAGCTTGGTCGCCGTGAAGGGGCCGTTGGCACCGTGTACCAGGTGGAATCCCACCATGACATCGACATTGATGCAGAACTGGTCCAGTTCGTCCGCATAGCGCAACGGATCGTTTGTTCCGCGCCATTCCAGCAACGCACCTAACGATTCTGCCAGTGTTTCCATCATGATTTGGAATTTGCGCAGGCTATCCCGTGAAAGCGAGCCGGAACGGTCGGAAAGTTGCAGCGCACAGGCCATGTGCAGGAACCATCCGGCATCCGATGTTGTGGTCAACGCTCGCCATATTTCGGCGTCATCCCGAGCCAGCCACTGCATGGGTTTGTCCAGACGAGGCAGGTCAGAGATAGCCTTCTTTAACATGACATCCGTCAAGGGGTTATTGAAGTGCATCAAGGCAATCAGATCAATCTTCTCATCTAACTCAGATGGAAGATCTACAGCCGCCGGAATTATTGGCAGATATTCCGCCTCCTCGAATGGGACCGAGTCAAAATTCGGCTGCCGTGAGGGTGAAGCTTCGTGCGTTTCGATTCTTGCAGTAACGTCAGACGCAAACTCATTTGTCACGACACCGGGCAATTCGGACAGCAGAGTGTCCTCCGGAATATCTTTCAGGTGCGGTTCCTCTGGCTCCGGTTCCGGTACTGCCTTCGATTCAGGTTTTGGCTCCTGAAACGTATGCTGCGCATCAAAACGTTCATCGAGCACTATAGCCTTGTCATCAAAAGCCATCGGACGATCCCGATTGATGCGAAAATTTTCCATCAAGGCATCGTCCACCGGCTCATCAAAACCACGAGCGGCCTCCTGACCGAAGCGGCGTTCCTGCCACCAGTTAAAAATGATCACCGCGGCAATGATGCCAGCCCCGAGGGCTATCAAGTAAAGCTGCATATCCGACATGCTGTTGGATCCATTCATTTCCAATATAGGGAGATTATATGTCACGCGGCGAATTCTGTTTGCATTCGCAGCGCGGCTTCCATGTCCACTTCCACAATACGCGATACACCAGACTCCTGCATGGTGACGCCGATCAGTTGCTGCGCCATTTCCATCGTGATCTTGTTGTGGCTGACGAACACAAATTGCGTGCGTTCCGACATTTTGCGCACCAATGCGCAAAATCGTTCGGTATTGCTATCGTCCAACGGCGCATCGACCTCATCCATCAGGCAGAATGGCGCCGGATTGAGGCGAAATAGCGCAAACACCAGCGCCATCGCGGTTAACGCCTTCTCTCCACCTGACAGCAGATGAATGGTGCTGTTCTTCTTGCCGGGCGGTTGCGCAAACACCTGCACCCCGGTGTCGAGGATTTCGTCCCCAAGCAACTGCAATTGGGCCTGGCCACCGCCAAACAGGGTCTGAAACAGTTCGTTGAAATTGCGGTTGACCTCGTCATAGGTATGCTGCAGGCGACTGCGGGTTTCACGGTCGATACGGTGGATGGCCTCTTCGAGCGTGTGAATGGCCTGCTCTAAGTCGAGCGACTGGCTGTCGAGATAGGTCTTGCGCTGCTGGCCGGCTGTCAGCTCGGTAATCGCCGCCAGATTGACCGCGCCCAATTCGGCGATCTGCTGCTCCAGCTGTTGTGCGTGTCGATCCAACTCGCCCGAGCGGGAAGACTTATCCAATCCTCTATCCAGTAGGGCCTCGTCGATAGCCGTGGCAGCTACCTGCTCCGCACAATGCTCGAAGCCAAGGCGAGCCTGCTGCTCCTGCAGCCGCGATTGTTCCAGCTTGTCACGTAACGGATGCAGTTGCTGCTCGGTTTGCAGCCGGTTGCGCTCCATCTCCTGCAAGCGCTGCTCGACACCCGCCTGAGCGTTTCTGGCACCGGCCAGTGCCTGTTCTGCCTGACGCTGCAACTCCAGAGCCTGTTCCAATTGTGATTTAAGCCGGCTATCCGAACTCTTTGCCAGATGCTCCATGGCTCCTGCATGGCGCACTTCAAGCTCGACTAAACCATCATCTATTGCTTTAATTTTAGATGATAACTCACTAATTTTATTAATTATTAATTTTTCATAAAACGTCTGTTGCTGGGCATCGCGTTCTGCTACCAGTAAAAAATCGCGTGTTTGTTTGAGCGCGATCTCCGCTTGTTGACGCTTTGATCCCGCCTCTTCCCGTTGCTGGCGTAGGGTGGTACTACCTTGTTGCAATAACTGGATCGTCTGTTCACGTCCAGCTTGCTGTGTCTGGGCCTCACGCATTTTCTGCTGCAGGCCAGACTTCTCCTCCGACAAGCTCTGCTGCCGCGCCAGGGCATGCTGAAACTGCTGTTGCAAGCGCTGCAATTCCATATGCGACGTGTGCAAAGCAGCGGTTTGTTGGCGCAACAGTTGCTGTTGCTCAACAACATGACGCCTAAGTTCATGCAACTGCCGGTCGGCTTCCCCCGACCGGACTTCCTGCTGTTGCAGCGATTGCTGCAACGTCGGTAGTGCAGTTTCAATTTGCGTCAGTTCGCGCTGCCGCTCCAGCACGCCATGCAATCCAGATTGCGGTGCATGAAAAGATACGCTATGACGGCTGAAAATGTCGCCGTTGGCATTGACCAGCAATTCTCCTGCCGACAACCGTGCTCTCGCCACCTCTGCATTTTCGTCCGCCGGCAGTAGCCAGACCCCATTCAGCCAGTCGGACAATACGCCGGCAACGCGATCATCCTGCACGCTCACCCTGGACGCTAGCCCAGCCCATCCCGCCGCATGTTTCGCGGAGCTTGGCATGCTTGCGTCAGCCTGACACAGCACAACAGCGGCGGGCGGGCGCTCGGAAAATTCATGGCCGTTTGCCACCACGGCCTTGAGCCTCTGACCGAGCAGCGCCTCCAATGCAGTTTCGGCAGCGGGCTCAACGCCAATGCACTGCCATAATCGTAGTGTGCTGTCGATGCCATGGCGATGGAACCAGGCATCGAGACTCCCCTCGTAACCAAGGGCGTGCTGCAGCTTCTGCAGAGTGGCTTGCTCGGCCTCCATCTGTGCAATTTGGCGCACCTGCTGTTGAACTGACTGCTGCAGGTCCTTGAGCTGCATCGCGTGAGCCTGTTCAGATGCGCTTGATTGCATCAGTTCGGCCTCCAGTGCGGTTAAACCGGCCTGCAACTCGCGGCCTTCAGTTTCTCTATCAGCCAATTGCGCCGCATCCGGCAACACCAGTCCACGTTCCTCCTGCTCCAGCCTGTGCTCGCGCTGTTGCAATTCTTCCTCAGTTCGCTTGGCGTGCTCGACATGGGTGCGTTCCAACTGGATTTGTTGTTCGGCCTGCAGCATGGCAGTCTGAATCTGTCCAAATGAAGCCTGCGCGTCCCTGTAAGCCTGCTCGTTTTTTGGTAAGGACCCACGAGCCAGGTCTAGCGACTGTTGTGCCTGGCTCGCGTCCAGGATAGCTTGTTGATGCAACGACTGTTGCGCAGTCAGTTGATGTTCGTGTTCGCGCCTGAGCGATAAGGATTTTTCCCTGTCGCTCGACATTTGCGCCAGTTGCGCCGTCAGGCGTTCGTGGTTCTCCCGTGCATAGCGTAGGGTTTGTTCTAGGGTCGAGACCTGCGCATTCGCCTCATAATACTGACCTTGTGCACCTTGCACCGCCTCGCTGCCTGCTTGATGCTCCAGACGCAATTGCACCAGTTCATTTTCAGTACGGCGCAACAGAGCGATCTGCGCTTCCAGTTCAAGGGCTTGGCGTTCGACCTGGCGTTGAGACTTTTCCCATAGATATGCCGCTTCGCGCTTTTTCAATAGCCAGCATTGGCCGCGAGCAAGTCCAAGCGCCTGTTGCAAATGGTGGTAGTGTTGGGCAATCTGAGCCTGGGCTTCGAGGCGTGTAATCTGCTTGGCCAGTTCCCCTCGGATGTCTTCTACCCGTAGCAGATTGTCGCGGGTATCGCGCAAGCGTTGCTCGGTTTCACGACGCCGTTCCTTATATTTGGAAATGCCGGCGGCCTCCTCCAGAAACACGCGCAGTTCATCCGGTTTGGCCTCGACGATGCGGGAAATGGTGTTCTGACCGATGATGGCGTAAGCGCGTCCGCCGAGACCAGTGCCAAGGAACAGATCGGCCACATCGCGTCGTCTGACCAGCGTGTTGTTGATGTAGTAGCTGGAACCACTATCCCGCGTCAATACGCGCTTGACCGAAATTTCGGCATATTGAGACCACTCACCGGCGGCCCCACCCAGACTGTTGTCGAACAGTAATTCGACGCTGGCACGGGAGACCGGCTTGCGGTTGCCAGAGCCGTTAAAAATTACGTCCTGCATCGAGTCACCGCGCATTTCGCGCGCACTCGCTTCGCCCAACACCCAGCGGATGGATTCCATTACATTGGATTTGCCGCAGCCATTGGGTCCGACCACGCCGATACGCTGCCCGTGAATATGCAAGGTAGTCGGATCGACGAAGGATTTGAATCCGGCGAGTTTTAAGTGGGTCAGGCGCATGAGAGTTGTATAATTATCGCATCAATTTACACGGCACCCACCATGTCCACTCAACCCGGCAAGTCTCTTGAAACTTTTGACAATCCCGAAAATAGACGTGATTTTCATATCCATATGGAAATTCCAGAATTCACCTGCCTGTGTCCCAAGACCGGCCAGCCTGATTTCGCCACGCTAATTCTGGACTACATCCCTGATCGGCGCTGCGTCGAACTGAAGAGCCTCAAGCTCTATATCTGGTCGTATCGCGACCAGGGTGCGTTCCATGAAGCCGTCACCAACAGCATTCTCGACGACCTGGTTGCGGCGACAGAGCCTCGCTTCATGCGCCTCACGGCGAAGTTCTTCGTGCGCGGCGGCATCTTTACCAATGTCGTGGCCGAGCACCGCAAGCCTGGCTGGCAACCTGCCCCTCGCGTGGAATTGGCACAGTTCGAGCAGCAGTCCAATACCCGCGAATAAACTTGACGAAACGAAACATAACCTGATCCATGAGCCTAGAATCCGGAATCACCTACCAGGCCAGCTTGCCCCTGAGCTGGCGCGATACACCTGTTCCTGATGATGCAACACTGGCGCTGGCCCGCCATGCCAACCTCACCTTACTACATGCATTGGCCGTGCTGGAGTCTGTCACCGAAAAGGATCATGACGTTGACCCGGTCATGTCGAAAGCTGTCATTCGGCTGGAAGCCAAACTGGACATCGCGCTTAGCCTCATCACCAGGCTGATCTCCGGGCAGTTGGCACTTCCAGCCAGCTTTGCGTTAACGATGGGCGTTGACCGCATTGAGTGGCGTGGAGCGGAGCAGATTCCCGGTCCAGGCACCCTCATCCTGCTAAGCCTTTACCTGAGCCCGAGATTGCCGGAGCCCTTGCAGTTGTATGCCCGTGTCGGCGCAGCTCAAAACGACGGCTGTGTGGCCGAATTTCTGGATCATGACGAAGAACATGAGGAATGGATTACGCGCAC
Organism: uncultured Methylobacillus sp.; assembly: GCA_903824575.1. Classification (GTDB taxonomy): domain Bacteria; phylum Pseudomonadota; class Gammaproteobacteria; order Burkholderiales; family Methylophilaceae; genus CAIJXJ01. The sequence goes on along the minus strand of CAIJXJ010000146.1, from coordinate 57,163 downwards.
CCTGTTTCGTTACCACCGTCGCGCTTTGCAGGCGCGTCACCAGCCCGGTTAGTGTTCAAATTAAGGCCGATTACTGAAATTCAGACACTTTTTACTTTGGTTCTCTGTTATCTTATTAGCAATTCAATCAATTAGATTTCAAAGCCGGCATGGATCTTTCTAACTTACAAAAGCTGCTGATTCCGGATGAAGAGTCTCTGCAGGACTTCATTGATGCATTATCCGATCATATCCCCAGGATTGAACGCGACATTGGTCAGCTGAAGCAAAAGCCTAATGATAAATTGCTGATCGCCAATCTTTTTCGGGCCCTGCACAGCGTCAAGGGTGATGCGGCGATGTGCAAGGTAGAGATTGGCGTGACGATTGCACACCCGATCGAGTCGCTGATGTTGCGTGTCAAGAATGGGGAAATCACCTTTTCCAATGTCCTGGTTGAGGCTATCCTGCTGGCCTTGGATCGTCTCGAACTGGCGGCGAATGCCATCGCCGGAAAACGCTCGCTGGATAATCTCAAACTGACCGAACTGGTCAGCCGATTGAACAACATGGTAGAACTCCCGGCGCAACAACTTGATGCCGAGGCCACAAAATTGATTAAGGACGTGTCAGGGTTTAGCCCGGCATCGTTTGCCAGTCAGAATACAGTCGTTCCCCTTTTAAACACTAACACGGCATCAGCTGACCTCCGATTCTTCCATGCCCTGGCCCTGCAATATGAACTCCGTTCTCCACTGTTCCATGGGCGTTGCCAGCGACAGCTGCGTCTGGCCTTGGAAACCAATCAGATCGCCGGCACACCGACTGATCCACTCCAACTGGAGGCAGCGATTTGCATGCATGATGTCGGCATGATGTTTGTGCCGGAATCCACCTGGCTGGGATCCGTTGCGCTTGACGCACAGGCACGGCTTCAACTGCAGCGTCACGCCGAGTTCAGCGCAGGCTTGCTGCAACGAATGCCTGGATGGGAACCGGCTGCGCAAATGATTATGCAGCACCACGAAAGACAAAATGGCTCGGGTTATCCGCATAGCCTGAGTGGCAGCATGATCACCGCGGGCGCCAAAATTCTCGCCATCATCGACACCTACGAGTCCGTCACCCTCAAGCACAGTCAGCGTGGCGACGGACGCTCGATGCTACGGGCCATTGCCGAAGTCAACGCCTGCGATGATCAGTTCGACCCGGAATGGATTGCCCATTTCAATAGCGTGATCCGGCGCATGGTAGAGGGTTGAACCGGCGGACTTTCCAGAACAAAGCAACCCGGCCATGAGCAATCACGTTTGCCTGGCTGGAAAAGTTCGTGAGAGTGAAATTCGTGAGGCATTGCTGCAAGTATTGGAATTCAATACGACGCGTGCTCATAGTCCGCGACAAGCACTCCCCATTTGAGGTAAAATCCACAACGGCGGGCCTCCCCGCATTGCAAGGTAGCCAACCTGGTCAGGTCCGGAAGGAAGCAGCCACAGTTATTGAAGCAAGTGCCGGGGGTTAGGCTCGCCACCTTAACTTATAAATAAACGTCATAAATCCATAAACCAGTTCGTCATATCGATCAACGTCCATGATCAACCAAGGCCTGCCACTGAGCATGAACTCTGTTTTATCCCAAGGATAAGATTAAGTATTACAGTGAAGTCAACGTTACCAGCAGTTGATTTACATTTGGTACACCCGATCCTGAATGCATTTGTTATTTGTTAAGTGGGTTGGTACAACAACCGGAGCAGGACTAAATTTACTTATCCTTGTAACGATCCTTTATTTCTAAAACTTCATTCCAATTTAAGAGAAAAGCATCGACACAAGCAGGATCAAAATGGCTGCCCGCGTTATCTCGAAGGAACTGCACTGCATCTTCAAGTTCCCAAGCTTTTTTATAGGGTCGCACAGAAGTTAAGGCATCAAATACGTCGGCAACAGCAATAATTCTCCCGTAGAGCGCAATTTTTTCTCCCTTCAGCCCATTCGGGTAACCACTTCCATCGTACTTTTCATGATGAGTAGCGGCGATAAGGCTGGCTGTTTGCATCAGTGGCGAGTTACTCTCCTTTAGAATTTCAGCCCCGATATCGGCATGCCGCTTCATGATCAAAAGCTCATCAGCCTCAAGCCGTCCTGGCTTGAGAAGAATATGGTCTGGCGTGCCAATCTTGCCGATATCGTGCATGGGTGCAGCATCCAGAATGAGTTCCTGTTGCAATTCCGACAATCCGAGATTTTTGGCAATGAGCTTGGCATAGTGTGACATTCTGAGGAGATGTGCGCCGGTTTCAGGATCTCTATATTCTGCCGCTCTCGATAAGCGGTAGATGACTTCCCTCTCGCGTTGCAGGATCTCAACTGTTGCCTTCTTAACTTCTTCAGCCAGCCAGGCCGCATGATCGGCAAGCCTCTTCTGGGCCTTGCTCAGAGATAGCATGTTGCGAACTCTAGCGATCAGTTCATTCTTGTCTACTGGCTTGGTCAGGAAATCATTGGCGGTTAATTCCAGGGCACGCTGACGTACATCGCTCTCAGTATCGGCGGTGATCATGACTAACGGTATATTTTCCTTACCTTGAAGGGCACGGAAGCGTTCGATGAACTGCAAACCATCGATTTCCGGCATCATATAATCAACGAGTACAAGATCCGGATCATTGTCCTGACACCAGCCAAGTGCTGCTACAGGGTCCGTAAATTCAATCGTGTTGGTACCTTCAATTTTTCGTGTCAGGTAGGAAAAAAGGGTCAGGTTTGGTTGGTGGTCATCAACGATGAGAACATTCATGATCCGTGCGCCTTAAGGTTGTTATTGATGAAATCAGAGGCTTCAGCCATCGCGGCATTTAATGAATCCAGTAAAATCGCGGCCTGCTCAATATCTTCGTAACTGGCGACCTTCTCCATGGCCTTGCTCAAGGCCTGCAGCCGATTGAGTCCAAGGTTTGCGGATGATCCCACCAGTTGGTGACAGATGGACCTGATACGGACAAAATCGCCCTGATCAATGGCCAATTTCAGATTTTTCAGCTCGCCCCGCGTTGAAATCTTATAATCCTCAAGGAGTTGCAGGATGATTTCTTCGTCATCATCAAAGAGATCCCTGAGTCGCGCCAGATTAACCGGGCTGTTGCCTGCTACGGATAAAGTAGGGCTTACGTCTTGCTGTAACGGGACATGATCAATAAGCCACTCCCTGAGTATTGCTGCAAGCACTGCCAGGGCAATCGGCTTGGTCATATAACCATCCATTCCTGCTGCAATACAACGCTCATGGTCTCCCTCCATGGCATTGGCGGTCATGGCAATAATCGGAATTCGCATACCAGAGCCGTTTTCCAGTCTGCGGATGCACCGTGTTGCCTCAAAACCATCCATGACCGGCATCTGACAATCCATAAATATCAAATCATAAGTATTCTTCGTGAACAGTTCGATGCATTCTTGGCCATTTCTCGCAATTTCTGCGCTATATTTCAGATTGGCTAATAGGGTTAGCGCAACTTTCTGATTGGTGCTGTTATCCTCAACGAGCAAGATACGATGGTTTTCATTGGCTGAATCAACAGATTTTTTTTGTTTGGGCAAAGGCACTGGCTGTTGATTACTTATCTTGGCAATATCCTGCAATCTTCTTTCCATGGCCTGCATTATTGCATCAAGCAGACTGGATTGTTTAACGGGCTCCAGTAACGCACTCTGGAAGCCGTGATGCTGAGCAGCCTCAAATTCTGCCATGCTGTCGGCCACTAGAATGCACTTGATGTCCTTTTTCATACTCTTTAAAGACTTCATCAGATCGTCGATGGCATCACTTCCAAGCATGCTGCTGATGAATGCAAAATTGAGGGTATTGTTATTCTTCAGGGCCCCTATTGCCTCTTCGGCGTTTTCGGCGCCTATTGTATGCATGCCCCAGGCTTCCAGGTAGTTGAAAAAAACCTCACGCTGATTGCGACTAGGGATAATAAGCAATGCGGCCAAAGTGGCAAGTGCTTCAGGCCTTGCCAACATGGACAGTTGCTGGGGGTGTTTAAAAGGGATTTCAAACCAGAAAGTCGATCCCTCTCCCTCCAGGCTATCGGCGCCTATGCGGCCTCCCATCAATTCAGTCAGTCGCCTGGAAATGGAAAGACCAAGCCCGGTGCCGCCATATTTTCGCGTAACCGACCCGTCTGCCTGAGTAAAAGGTTGAAACAGTGTTACGCTAACTTCCTTTGATATGCCTATGCCGGAATCGGTCACTTCGAAGCGCAGTAAACTCTTTCCTTCTTCTTCCCCTGAGGAATCCACTCTGACCAGGATTTCTCCACTAGTGGTGAACTTGATCGCATTTCCCACAAGATTAAGAAGAATCTGCCGTAATCTGTTCGGGTCTCCGACCAGATTGTGAGGAATCGAAGGATTTACAGAAGTCATGAGGGTAAGGCCCTTTTCCCGGGCCTTGACAGACAGGATTTCCACACAACCCTCTACTACCGGCAACAGGGTAAATTCGATATTCTCGATTTCCAGTTTCCCTGCTTCAATCTTGGAAAAATCAAGGATGTCGTTGATGATGCTGAGGAGTGACTTGCCAGAATCCTTGATGATCTGGGCAAACTCTCTCTGCCGGTCATCAAGGGTGGTTTCCAGCAATATGTCGGCCATTCCGAGCACACCGCTCATCGGTGTACGAATTTCATGGCTCATGGTAGAAAGAAACTCTGATTTGAGGCGCGTCGCTGTCTCTGCCTCATCTTTCGCTTTCCTGAGCTCAGTGACATCATAGAACCATCCTAATACGGCCTGTTCTCCCCGGTAGATAAAGGAAAAGTAGGAAGCCAGGGTCCATATCGTTCTTCCGTCAGTAGAGACCAGTTCCATCAGGCGATTGATTATGGATTCTCCAGAGGCGAGCGCTTTGGATATTTCCATATACTCCTCTGGGTTTTTATAAAGGCTGAGAGGACTACCACCGAGCAAGGTTGACTTTGTGGCATCAAATAATGCGGCATAGCTTTGATTCGCATAGACGATGCGATTATCGATCAACCGCATGATTCTTACTGCAATCGGACTGGTTTCGAGCATCTGCTCCAGTTGGAGCTGATTCTCTCGTAACTCCATTTCCATCTTCTTGGCCTGGCTGATGTCTGTTCGGATGGAAATGTATTGCCATGGGCTGCCGTGTTCGTCAGGAAAAGGGATAATGGTCGAGTGGACCCAGTACTCGTGCCCGTCTTTGGCACGGTTACAAATATCACCCTCCCATACTTCTCCCCTGGCGATGGTATGCCACATTTCCTGATAGAAACTGTCCGGGTGCCTTCCTGACTTGAGGGTGCGGTGATTAGCGCCGAGAAGTTGCTCTCGAGCATAACCGCTTATCATGCAAAATCTGTCGTTTGCATAGGTGATGTTGCCAGCAAAGTCAGCAATGCTGACGATAGCATGTTGATCGAGCGCAAATTTCTGCGCTTCCAGATTGAATGCTGTTATTTTCTGGGTCATATTTGCAATTTTCAGTTGCCAAAGCATGACGAGCAAGCCTAAAAGCAAAACGGCAGATAAAAACGTAAGAACATATCTATGCAACTGGACCCGCCGAAGAGACCCATCGAAATTTTCTCTGTAAAGACTCGATAATTCACTAATTCTGGTGTCTGTTGGTATGGAAAATATCTTTTCGAGATAATCCTGCATGATCAGGTTGTCCTGAAGAACAACCTCACTATGTGCCAGCATGGAATCAAAATCCACGCGTAGCTGTGCTGGAACTCTGGAACGTAATTTGACCGCTTGTTCTAACTGACTTTTGACAGAGCGTTTGAATTCAGCACTGGCGACATCGGAATTTATCGCTAACAATTCGAATGCCAAATGATCGAAGTCGATATCTACCGGCGTTTTACCAAGCTTTGTGACGCCTAATGTAATGTAATGCAGTGAATTTCTAAGTTCTGCATTTTCTGATTTCAGATTTTCAATCTGTGCTAATTTGTTGTCCAAGTTCTCTCTGACCAGAGCCTGGGCCTTCCTGATTTTCTCTGTTTCCGGCAGCAATGCGTCAAGTTGCTTTATGACTACCTTCAGGCGATCACTCAACCGGGTAAACTCATCGTAGTTTCGAAGAAAATTTGAGTGTGTCTTGAGAACCGCTTCATTAAGGTCGCGATCAAGTCCAGCGAGCTCGTTCAGATAAGAAACAGTAGCCTCATGACGATTGGGATCAATGGTCACGCTATTACTATAGAAATAAATAAGCGCACCCAGGACGACAACACAAAATCCAAGCAATAGCTTTCTTTCGCTTATCTTTTTCACAACTGACGCCCTTCGTATTCTCCAGTCAGCGTCTTGAGAAACTGCACAATAAGGGCCACATCGCTCTCAGGCATGCGTACCCCAAGGTTGTAAAAGCCCATTACTTTTACAGCCTCTTCAAGTGTCTTCGCGCTTCCATTGTGAAAATAGGGAGCGGTTTTTTCCACGTTGCGCAAAGAGGGGACTCTGAAATAATAGCGATGTTTTTCATCGTGGGTAACGTTGTAGCGGCCAAGGTCCTCACTGCCCCGGGGAGGATAATCATCGAAATATCTTCGTACCGAGCCCATCCGTTCGAACATATTACCTCCTACCGCCACCCCCTGATGGCAAGTCGCACAGCCGTAAGATTTGAAGAGATGGTAGCCCTGCTTCTCCTGGGGTGTGATGGCATCGTCTTTGCCCCTTAAAAACTGGTCAAAGCGGGCATTCGGAGTCGCTAATGTGCGCTCGAATTCGGCTATGGCATGCGCTATGTTATTACTGGTTAATCCATCTTCGAAGGCTGCGGCAAAATCATGACGGCTGGTGGAATCACGTTTCAGTTTTTGTATGACATCATTCCAGTTGGATTCCATCTTATGTATATTGGACGGAGGCTCATTGATCATTTGTTCCAGGCTTGCAGCCCTGCCATCCCAAAACTGATACGGGTTAAGCCCGCTGTTGAAAATAGTTGGAGTGTTAAGATATTCCTGTATCCCATTGATTCCAATTGAATATCGCCTCCCATCAACACCTGCCGTGCCAAGGTTGTGACAATTTGCACAGGAAATGGAATCGTCTGCCGAGAGTCGCGGATCATGAAACAGTTTTTTACCCAAGGCAGCTACGGTCAAGTTGACTTTCACTCCCATGGGAACAGGTTGGATAGGTTCGTTACGAAATTTTTCAGGCACGTCCTCTGAATTTATCGGGTCAGGTTGATAGTATACGTATTCCGGCTTTTCCATCCCGTAGTAAAGCGCACCCAGGCCCGTCGCAATGAGCAAGGTGGCAGCCGCAATAATGATATTTTTCTTGAGAGTCATTACACGATCAGCATCCGATATTCAAGTTCCATTATATTTGTCCCAGACTAATAATGAGGAGTCCATGCAGGAACAACTAGTCTGTTCCCACTCAATTATTTAGCAACGTTCGAGTGGCAGTTTGATGTAAAAAATGCTGCCTTTGCCTAATTCGCTTTCAAACCAGATAGCCCCACCCATCAACTCAACCAACCCGGAACAAATTGCCAGTCCCAGACCTGAACCGCCAAATTTTCGAGTGGCTGTTGCATCGACCTGAGAGAAAGACTCAAAAATGACTCCTTTGTGCTCTGTAGCAATGCCTACCCCGCTATCCTTGACTGACACATGAGCTTCATATTGCGTTGTATCGGTACTTAATAAAGAAAGTCGCACCTCTATTCCACCCTGCTTTGTGAACTTGATGGCGTTGTCACACAAATTGGCAATCACTTGCCGAAAGCGCTTGGGATCGCCTATGACGAATGCAGGAAGATCGGCGGGAATGTCGCGAATTAGCGTGAGATCCTTTTGAGACGATCGGGTTTCTACACTCATCAGTAGGTCGGCTAATAGTTCCGAAATATTGAATTCGACACGCTCCAACTTAAGCGCCCCTGCCTCAAGTTTCGAGATATCAAGAACATCGTTGAAAATTGCCATGAGCGGCTGGGCTGACTCCTTGACCGTATTAAGAAACATGCGCTGTGTTTCATCCAGATCTGTTTCAAGCGCAAGGTCGGTCATCCCGATGATGCTATTCATTGGCGTTCTTATTTCGTGGCTCATGTTTGCCAAAAATTGAGATTTAGCTAGATTTGCAGTTTTGGCAGCCTGCTCGGCACGCTCACCTTGTTCCAGTGCGATTTGCAATTCGGCAACATTCTGTTCAAGACGACGATTCGTGTCTTCTACTTCGACCCGAGCAAGGTGCAATCCTTCGCGAGCACCATCAAGACCACGAGCTGCATTGGCAATTTCAGCCTGGAGAGTGTTAAAACTTGTAGCCATTTCACCCAGTTCATCGCGACTGTTAATTTGCACGGATCTACGATCAATTCGTGCATGAGCTTCATCCAGACGCCCCGCACCAAGTGCCTGCATTGCCCTTGAAAAATCGGCAACCGTCCCTAATGCCAGTCGCCGTGCCGCCCCCGCCACTTCCACCGCCGAATGTGCAATCATCCCGGGAAGAATCAGGCCAACACTGATTGTCAGCATGGCAACGGCCACAAAAATGTCTTCCAGTCCACTGATCAATGCGGTATGGCTACTTGGAACACTGCTGACGGCCATCAGATAGCCCGCACCGTCAAGAGCCAGCACCAACAGCATCGCCCCGGTAAGTTTCAGATGAAGGGAACGAGCTACTCCAGGCAAGCCTTGCTTACGACGATCCGAAAACTTGCGTATCGCATATAACAAGGCCCCCGAATAGGCAAACACCAGACCGATGAGCACTGTCGGCAGACCGAATTGCTGAAACCCCAGAATCGCTGAAATTCCCCATACGATGGCTGCCAACAAACCCAGCAAGATGGTCCCCCTTGGGGCGCGGTACGGCCTGGGTAATTCGGGCGCATCGTGCCTCAACAACCATACTGCGACGCTGGGTAGCGTAATGCCGATCAGGTAGGTAAAGTTTGCAGCCGCGATGAGCCAGATTGGATCGCCAATCAACAGGAAAAATATCGACATTCCTGCAGTCACGACCGTCGCAACCCAAGGAGCATCCGTAGATGAACGCCTTGCAAAGATTTCTGGTAGCAGACCATCTTCAGACAATTGGGACAATGTGCGAGAGGCACCCGCCAGCGGCTGTGCTGTCCCGTGAAACATATTCAGTATCATGAACCAGATTGCAGCCGCCTTTGCTCCAGCACCAAATAGAGGTGCGAAAGTTGGTCCCAATACCAGCGCAAGATCTTTTCCAAGTGGTTCCGGCCCGAGTACGCCAAGCCACACGACCGGCAACAAGATGAAATAGATAGACGCCATGATGGCGGCAGCAAGCATGGCGCGAGGGACATTGCGATTTTGGTCTTTGGTCTCGCCGACATGGCAAGCCGCAGCCTCGAATGCGGGCGCCGCAAAGCCGATAAGATACAACCCGGCCATTAAGCTCGTCAGCTGTCCAAAATAGCCTGAGAACGGCGTCGTCAAATGAAAATCGGTGGCCTGATGCCAGTCGACCGTTCCTCCAAAGATCGGCAACAATCCTGATAGCAAGGCCAGACTGGCTGAGACTACGGCTATGGGAGTCATCAAACGGGTAACCCATTTCACCCCGCAAAGATTGACCGCCATAAAGAAAAGGACCAATCCTATGGCCAACGCATTAACTGACACATTGGGAAGATACCAAGTACTGATGGCAGAAGCCGAAAGCAGTGCAGTGAGACCACAGGTAGGCACCCACCCCCACCAATAACATGTGCCAGCGAGATTTGCGAGCACAGGCGCATAAGGTTTGAATGCCTCACCACAAGTGGCTGCAATCCCGCCAATACGATTCGGCCACATCAAGATCAATTCTGTCCAGCCTGGAGCCGCTGCCCAACTCAACAGCAAGCCCACGATCAGTAGCGGTACGGCTGCACTTCCCTGACCAGGAATGTCTCCCTGTCCAGCAAAAAGTGCTGCGATCAGGAACAGACTCTGATTGCTTCCGCCCATCGCCAGGGAAGCCGTTCCAAACCAGCCTATCGTTCTAGGATGCCTGAAGACCTTTACTTCTTCATCCTGATTCTGGCGTCGTTCTGAGGAGTTTTTGATTTTCATAGGATTTTAAGAAACTATTTAGATGAATATGATGACAAAATGCTTCAGTGAAGCGACCCTGTAGCCAAATTTTTTATTTTGATGCCATTTGATCATAGAAATGCGTGCGCTTCTAGCTTTATAGGTATCCGGATTTCACTTTCAAAATCTACGGCTAAAGGCTTTCAGAAATCCACCACAAAGCAGAGCAGATTTTGGTATCACCCGCTTCACCACTCTAGTGCAAGGTATACTCCCTGTCAGCTTATTTTCATTCTGCCAAATAGCTTATGGCAGATTTAAGTCAAAGGAAAAATCTGGAAACCGTCATGGCTGATCAGCAGGGAAACAATGGATCGAGTGGGGCGTCCACCATGATGCCTGGGCTTATCGTCATTCACGGCAACCACCCGGAGGCGTTGCGTGATCTGTTGTTGTCATGGATGAAACGCTATCCGCTCGCCCCGCTTGAAAACGAGATCATCCTGGTTCAGAGCAATGGCATAGCACAATGGCTTAAGCTTGCACTCGCCGCCGATGCGGATGCCGGGGGCTGCGGCATCGCAGCTGCACTGAATGTTTCGCTACCATCGAGCTTTCTCTGGCAGGTCTATCGTATGCTGTTGGGAAATGAAGCGGTAGCCGAAACTTCCCCGCTCGACAAATTTCTCCTGCTGTGGCGCTTGATGCGTCTGTTGCCGGAAGTCATCGCCCAGCCCGTATATGTACCGCTACAGCGTTTTCTGCTTAACGACACTGATCGGCGTAAGCGTTTTCAACTCGCCGAGCGCCTGGCTGACCTGTTCGACCAGTATCAAGTCTATCGTGCAGATTGGCTGGCGGCTTGGGCTGCAGGTGAAGATGTAATGATTGATGCGCGTGCTGTTCGCGTGGACTTGCCTGACGAACATCGCTGGCAGGCGGCGTTGTGGCGGGCATTGCTCACGGACTTGCGCGCGGATGGTGACGTCCTGAAAAATCACGAACAGTCATCAAACTTCGGCCGTGCGGCAGTCCATGCAAACTTCATTAAGGCGGCCTCTTGTTGGCCGGACGATACGCGTCCCGAGGGATTGCCGCGCCGGATAATGGTATTCGGCATCTCGGCATTGCCACGACAGTTTCTGGAAGTTCTAGCGACTGTGGCACGTTGGACGCAAGTGCTGGTATGCGTGCACAATCCATGCGAATACTATTGGGCAGACATCGTAGCCGATCGCGACCTGCTTAAGGCCATGCAAGCGCGTCAGTCACGCCGCAACGGCTCACCACTGACGCTGTCAGAGCATGATCTGCATCTCCATGCGCATCCTTTGCTCGCTGCATGGGGAAAACAGGGACGGGACTTTATCGGACTACTCAATGAGCATGATAACGACACAGTGCGTGCCGATTATCTGCCCTTATTCAACGCCATCGGCCAGCGCATCGATCTTTTTTCCGGCAACGCCGGCACGACCATACTGCAACAATTACAGGACGATATCAGGACACTGCGCCCTCTGCATGAAACCCAGGCACTATGGCCGGCGCTGGACCCCAGACAAGACCGCTCTATCCGTTTCCATATCGCGCATAGTCCCCAGCGCGAGGTGGAAATCCTGCACGACACCTTGCTCGCCGTATTGAATGCCGACGCCAGCTTAAGTCCGCGCGACATTATCGTCATGGTGCCTGACATTGATACCTATGCCCCGCATATCCATGCGGTATTCGGGCTGATCGACCGGCAGGACTTGCGTTACATTCATTTCAGTCTGGCAGATCAGGGTCGGCGCCATATCGATCCACTGATTCAGGCGCTGGAAAAATTGCTGAGCCTGCCCCATTCCCGCATTGCTACCAGCGATCTGCTCGATCTGCTCGAGGTTCCAGCCTTGCGCTTGCGTTTTGGCATCGCCGATAGCGACCTGCCTTTGCTGCATCGCTGGATACGTGGCGCCAACATCCGTTGGGGCTTGCATGCCGAGCAGCGCGCATCCCTGGGCCTGCCGGATGCAGGCGATCAGGCCGCGCCAAATTCCTGGCTATTCGGCCTGCGCCGCATGCTGCTGGGTTATGCAGTCGGCTCAAATTCCGGCAACAACTGGCGGGAAATTGAACCCTATGACGAGATCGGTGGACTGGATGCCGCCCTGCTCGGACCTCTGGTGCAACTGTTTGATCGCCTGGAGGCGACATGGAGAGCCTTGCGCGAACCCGCAACGGTTACCAACTGGTGTGTGCGACTGCGCGCCCTGCTGTCTGATTTTTTTGCGCCCGAGGACAAGGACGACGCCTATACCATGCTGCAACTTGATGCCGCCCTGCAACGCTGGCAACAAGCCTGCATTGATGCCGGGCTCAAGGAGGAATTGCCATTGTCGGTAGTGGCTGAATACTGGATGTCACAACTCGATGCCGGCGGCCTGACACAGCATTTTTTCGCCGGCGCCGTCACCTTTGCCACACTCATGCCGATGCGTGCCATCCCTTTTCGCCATGTCTGCCTGCTCGGCATGAGTGACGGTGAATACCCGCGTACGCGTGTGCCCATGGATTTCGATTTGATGGGCCGGGATTACCGACCGGGCGACCGTTCACGACGCGAAGATGATCGCTATCTGTTTCTTGAGGCCTTGTTGTCTGCGCGCGATTGCCTGCATATCTCCTGGGTCGGTCGCAGCATCAACGACAACACGCCGAGGCCGCCATCAGTTCTCGTATGCCAGTTGCGCGACCATCTGGCTGCCGGATGGAAATCGATTGAGAATGCAGGGGTCATGGACCTGCTCGCTGCACTGACCGTGGAACACCGCCTGCAGCCTTTCAATCCCGAATATTTCTCGACCCCTGCGGACCCCCTGTTTACCTATGCCAGCGAATGGCGTGCCAATGCAGGGAGCTTAAACGACCCGGGCTTGCACCCATTATTGCTGCCGATTGTGCCCGAAGATCCGCTGTCACTGCAAGATTTGGCCAGCTTCCTGAAGGATCCGGTCAAGGTCTTTTTTCAGCAGCGCTTGAATGTATATTTTCAGCGCGACGATCCGGCAAGTGAAGATCAGGAACCGTTCGGGCTCGATGGCCTGGGTCACTGGAAATTGCAAAATGAACTCATCCAGGCACAGCTTGACGCGCTAACGCAGGGCGAGGACATGGCTGTGGCATGCAGTGCCAGTTTGGCTCGTATCCAGGGCCGGGGAGAACTCGCTGCCGGCGGATTTGGGGAAGTTATGGCAAACCGGCTGACGGCTCCGATGGATGAGTTGTTCCTGCGTCATGAAACGGCGCTGCAACGCTGGAGCCTGCAGCAGGAAGCTGAGGAAGAAATTCGCTTCGAGGCTGAAATCGAGGGTCAATGGCTGCAACTCGCCGACTGGATCGGCGGCATCCGTTTCGATGACGAAGGCCGGCGCGGTCGGGTGGTGCTCGAAACCAGTGATCTGGTCAAGGACAAGCACTACAGAGGCGAAAAAATGATTGGCCACTGGATCACGCATCTGGCCCTGCACCTAGCCGGGGTGCCGTTGACGACGGTCGTGGTGGGCAAGGTCGGCACTATTGAACTCAAACCCGTTGCTCTCGATGAGGCCCAAGCCTGGCTGACGCAGTTATTGTCTGCCTGGCAACACGGCATGAGACGCCCCCTGCCGCTGCCGCCAAAAACCGCATTTGCCTGGCTGAAGACGGCAGCCAAACAGAGCCCCTACGCTGAGCCAGACCTTGGCCAAACCAATGATGATGGGCTTGATGCAGCTCATCGAGCGCTGCCGGACAAAGCCATGAATGCAGCACGAAAGGTTTACGAGGGGGGCTACCAACAAACTGGCGAAGTCGACAACAGTGTCTATTTTCAACGTGCTTTCCCTGACTTTGATGCACTGGTTGCGAGCGGAGAGTTCACCAAACTGGCCGAATTACTGCTACACCCGCTGCTGCGTGCGATGCCGGTGGATGGCCATAAAAGCGCCGAACCAGCAACCAGCGGAGCCGCAGCATGAATTTACCTGCACGCGCGGCCAACTCTGATGACCTGCCCCAGACGCTGGACCCTCTGCTGTTTCCGTTACATGGCAGCAGCCTGATCGAAGCCAGCGCCGGCACCGGTAAAACTTATACGATTGCGGCGCTCTACGTGCGTCTGATACTCGGGCATGGCGGGGACACGGCCTATGCCCGCGCACTCACCCCACCCGAGATTCTGGTCGTAACCTTCACCGATGCCGCCACCAAGGAACTGCGGATGCGCATCCGTAATCGTCTGAGCGAGTCCGCAAGCTGCTTTTACGATGATCCTGGCCATCCTGTTGCGGATCAACTGCTACAAGATTTGCGCAGTGAATATGCAATCGAACAATGGCCGGCGTGTGCGCGCAAACTGCAACTGGCGGCCGAATGGATGGACGAGGCGGCGGTCTCTACCATCCACGGCTGGTGCAACCGCATGCTACGAGAACACGCATTTGATAGTGACAGCCTGTTTACGCAAACGCTGGAACCAGACCAGAGCGAAATTCTGGCTGAGGTCGTGCGTGATTACTGGCGCAGCTTCATGGCGCCACTCACGCTGGAGGCAGCGTCAGAGATACTGCCATGGTGGACGAGTCCTGAAGATTTGCAAAAAAAATTGCGCAATCTGATGGATCACGCGCAACTTCTTGAGCCAACGCTTGAACCAGCCGCTGCCCTGCAATCCGCGTTTGATAGCAGAATGCAAATCCTGGCCAGTCTCAAGTCGCCATGGCAGCACTGGGTGGATGAGTTGGAAGCGCTGCTGGTTCAGGCTGTGGCCGACAAGAAAATCAATGGCCGAAAACTTCAGGCGCGATATTTCCTGCCCTGGCTGAGCGCGTTGCGTACCTGGGCGGCTGATCCACAACAAATGACACTTGAACTTAACAGCGGCTGGTCGCGCCTGACGCCTGACGGCATGGCTGAGGCATGGATTACAGGCGAGCCGCCAAACCATCCTGCATTTTCCGCCATAGCAAGTCTGCAGCACGCATTAAACAATCTTCCGAACGCTCGTGCCGACTTGCTGCGCCACGCCGCGCACTGGGTCGCTGAACGCTTCGCCACCGAACTGTCCAGCCGTGCGCTGATGGGCTTCAATGACCTCCTGAGCCGCCTCGATGACGCGTTGCAGGGTCCCAACCGACTCCGTTTGGCCAACATTATCCAGCGGCAGTTCCCGGTAGCGTTGATCGACGAATTTCAGGATACTGATCCATTGCAGTACCGCATCTTCGATGCAATCTATGGTGTCGCGGATAATAATCGAGACACCGCACTGGTATTGATCGGAGACCCGAAACAGGCAATCTACGCATTTCGCGGTGCAGACATTTATACTTATCTTGCCGCAAGGCTGGCCTGCCGTGGTCGCCTCTATACCCTGAAAAAAAACTACCGTTCCACTCGTGCCATGGTCAATGCGACCAATGCCTGTTTTGAGCTGGCAGAAGCTGCCGCCACCGGCGGGGGCGCTTTTCTGTTTCGCTCCCTGCAAGGCAATCCCGTCCCCTTTATCGCGGCCGAGGCCAAGGGGCGCGACGATTGTCTGCAAGTAAACGGGATGGACCAGGCAGCGCTCACCGCCTGGTGGCTGCCATGCACCGAGAACGGCAAGCCTATCGGGCGGCAGGACTATCAGGAACAGATGGCGGCAGCTTGCGCCAGCGAAATGGTTCGCCTGCTCAGGCTGGGACAAAGTGGAATGGCTGGTCTGGTCACCCTCACCAAATTTACCGCGTTGTGTCCGGCTGACATGGCGGTGCTGGTGAATAATCGAACTGAAGCGCAAGCCATGAAAGCAGCACTCTCCCTGCGCGGAGTGCGCAGTGTCTATCTGTCCGACAACGAATCGGTATTTCAGAGCAGGCAGGCTGAACAGTTGCAGCACTGGCTTGCTGCCTGTGCCGAACCCGATGATGGCAACGTGCTGCGTGCTGCACTGGCTACATCGACACTGGGCCTCGACTGGACCGAACTCGATGCGCTAAACCACAATGAACAGGCCTGGGATGCCCGCCTGCTGCAGTTTCGCGAGTACCGTGAATGCTGGAAGCGGCAAGGTGTATTGCCAATGCTGCGTCGCCTGCTCAATGACTTCAGCGTACCAACAAGACTGCTAGCGCTCGGCACGAACGGATCGTCAGAGGGCGAACGAACCCTCACCAACATCCTGCATCTGGCAGAATTATTGCAACAGGCTAGCATCCAGCAAGACGGCGAACACGCGTTGATCCGTTATCTGGCCGAGCAACGACAGGAGGCAAGAAAGGGCGCCGTAGCTGATGCACGACAAATACGCCTGGAGAGCGACGCCGACCTGGTAAAGATCGTTACCATACATAAATCCAAGGGGCTCGAATATCCTCTGGTATTCCTGCCTTACGCCAGCAATTTTCGTGCGACGAAAGCCGATGATCTGCCGCTAAAATATCATGATGCACAGGGCCAACTTCAACTGGCGCTGTCGGATGCAGGTGTGGCACTTGAACAGGCCGATCGGGAGCGCCTCGGTGAAGACTTGCGCAAGCTCTATGTCGCCCTGACCCGTGCTCGCTATGCTACTTGGGTGGGATTGGCGCCCCTGGAAGATCTGGAACGGAGCGCCTTTGGTTATCTGCTGAGTGGCGGCCAGGTGCTGCTGCCGGATGGTCTGGAGCCAAAACTGCAGGACTTGCGTGAGGCCTGTCAAGACATCGCAGTGGTCCCTGCTCCGGATGCCAGCCCCGATCGAATCCTGGCAACGCAATTGACTGCCGTCGTTGGGTCGGCGCGCATCCCGACCCGCGCCGTACACGAACATTGGTGGGTCGCCAGCTATTCCGCTCTCAACATGCTGGCAGCTGGAAGCCACCATGCAGCAGAGACGCCGACCGAAGACATATTTCTTGAAGCACAGCCGCTCGTCTTCGTTGCACCGTCTGAGCCTGTTGAAAATTCCACCGGCATCGGATCACTTCACTCTCTGCCGCGCGGCGCAGAAACCGGCAGCTTCCTGCATGATTTGCTAGAATCGGTGGCAAGGCTCGGGTTCGCCCGAGCCAGTACCAATCCACGGATCCTTCACGATTTGATAGAGCAACGCTGCGCTTTGCGTGGCTGGGAATCATGGGTCGAGCCTTTGTTTGTCTGGATGGAGCGCTTCATTTCCACCCCCTTGCAAATCCCGGCGTTGTGCGGCCGTGCAGCGACCCGATTCACGCTGGCCGGTTTGGTCTCGCCGGTGGCAGAAATGGAATTCTGGCTGGCGGCGGACTCGGTCGCCATTTCGCAACTGGATCGGCTTATTTGCGCTAACACCCTCAATGGCGAGCCCCGACCGGCGCTCCTGGCCGGACAGCTTAACGGCATGCTCAAGGGCTTCATCGATCTGGTGTTTGAGCACGAGGGCCGTTACTACATACTCGATTACAAGTCGAACTGTCTGGGTCCGAACAACGCTGCCTATACGCCTGAAACCATGCGTGCCGAAATTTTGCAGTCCCGCTATGAGCTGCAATACGTGCTCTACCTGTTTGCCTTGCACCGCCTGCTCAAAGCACGGTTGCCAGACTACGACTATGACCTGCATGTTGGCGCTGCTGTCTATGTGTTCCTGCGGGGGCTACAGGCACCGGCACAAGGCCTGCACGTCGAGCGACCTCCACGTGCTTTGATGGAGTCACTCGATGAACTCTTCAGCGCTAACCATGGCATGGAAAACGCATGAGCTACACTCAATTGTTTGATGATTCCACCCGGTCCGATTTCTCCTATGGCCGCAACTCTCTTCGCCGGTTGCTGGCAGAATGGGTAGCACGTGACTGGCTGCGTCAGCTTGACGCCACGTTTGCCGATTTCCTGTGGCGCGAAGAACCGGACGCCCATGCCTTGCTGATTCTGGCAGCGGCACTGACCAGCCACCAACTCGGCCGAGGACATGTCTCACTCGACCTGTGTGCTACCTTATCCGATCCGGAGTATGCGCTGTCCTTGCCGCCAGATGGGGTTGCAGCCGGAGGCATGGGGAAGCCCGCAGATTTACCAGCCGAAGTGCTGGGGTGCGTGAACTTGAAGCAATGGCAGAAGGCGCTCGCGCACCCCACGCTGGTCGGCTCTGGCGCCGGCAACACCCCGTTGGTGCTAGCCGGCTCACGCCTCTATCTGCGCCGTTATTGGCAATACGAGCAGGATTTGCGTGCTGCCATCGACCGGCGCCTGACACGGTCGGCTTCATTACAGGCCGGTCTGCCGATCAAGGAAATGCATCAGACCCTGGCCGTGCTGTTTCCGAAAGTCCACGAACAGACAAACGACTGGCAAAGGATCGCCTGTACGATCGCCGCCGGCAATGCATTCGGCATCATCACGGGCGGCCCAGGCACTGGCAAGACGACAACGGTAGTGCGCTTACTGGCCCTGCTGCAAGCCCTGGAGCTTGCCAAGCCTCAGCAACGACCATTACGCATCCGCCTGGCGGCCCCTACCGGCAAGGCGGCGGCCCGCCTCAACGCATCGATATCCGGTGCAGTTGCAAACTTGCCCCTGACCGGGCTCGCGTTGGAAGCCGAAATTCGGGCTGCCATTCCGCTCAAAGTGAGCACGCTGCACCGGCTGCTTGGAAGTCGCCCTGATAGCCGACACTTCAAGCACCATCGGGGCAATCCCCTATCCCTTGACATCCTGGTCATCGATGAAGCTTCCATGGTGGATCTGGAGATGATGACGGCAGTTCTTGCAGCCCTACCACCATCGGCGCGACTTGTCCTGCTGGGTGACAAGGATCAGCTGGCTTCGGTGGAGGCCGGTGCCGTGCTGGGTGAGCTTTGTCAAAGAGCACAGGAGGGACATTACACGCAAAATACCTGTCATTGGGTACAGGCTGCCTGTGATGAGCTCATCACGCCGCGACTGATCGACAGTCATGGCAGTGCGCTCGATCAGGCCATCGTGATGCTGCGCCACAGCCATCGATTCGCTGCCAACAGCGGCATCGGACAATTGGCAGCGGCCGTCAACGCAGGTGACCACGTCATGGTCGATGCGATCTGGAACAAGGGTTATGGTGACCTCTGCAGCCTCCCCCTGAACGCCCGTGATGCAGGCCCATTCAATGCACTGATCGTCGATGGTCACCCCCCCGCACAAACCGGCAAACCAAACCAGTACATTGGCCGTCTGGGTTATGGGCATTACCTGAAGGTTCTGCGCGACGGAAAACCTGAACCAGGCGCAAGCCAGACCATGCTGGACATCTGGGCCCGTTCGGTACTGGAGGCGCATGGACAGTTTCAGGTCCTGTGCGCGCTACGGCAAGGTCGGTGGGGGGTGAATGACCTCAATTTGCGCATCGCGCAGCAGCTGCAGATGCAAGGTCTTATCCCGGCGAGCAGTGGCTGGTATCCTGGCCGCCCTGTTCTGGTCACGCGCAACGACTATGGACTGGGCCTGATGAACGGCGACATCGGCATCACACTTGATATGCCAGGATCAAGCGACGACCAGACCAGTCTTCGCGTGGCCTTCCCTGCCGGTGACGGCAGCCAGGGCATTAAATGGATATTGCCAAGTCGCTTGCAGGCGGTAGAAACGGTCTATGCGCTCACGGTACACAAATCACAGGGCTCCGAATTTGCCCATGTTGCTCTGGTGCTGCCCGAGGCCATGAGCCCAATCCTCACTCGCGAACTGATCTATACTGGTATTACCCGCGCAAAATGCTGGTTTACTCTGGCACATGCAGGTGGCATGCACGTCCTGAAGCAAGCCATCGCTAGACGCGTACTGCGCATGAGCGGACTGCTAAACGAGCCGCTTGTAAGAGATTGAAAGTGAGGCGACCACCAACACCGAATCAGGGTAAGCCAAGTAGCAGTTATTGGTGTAATTCAGAATGGTGTTAACTAGTCGACCTGAACGGCAGAAAACACGATGCAGGCATTGGCGGCCGCCGACCAAGGCGATAGGCATTTTCTAGTTTAAACGATGGCTGTGTGCTGTTTGCGGTCGTTCCCTACAAACTAAAAACGGGAGCCGAAGCCCCCGTTGAGTATTACCCAAATTACTACTTCGATTATGCTTGATTGTTCCGGCGACGGCGAGCAACAAAGCCCATCAGCCCAAGACCCATCAGCATCATGCCGTAGGTTTCTGGTTCTGGTACGGCTGGTGCAATATTTTGGTTGCTTGAGTCAGCTGTGAAATTAACACCAACAACCATATCATTATAGTCGTGATCGCCACCGTTTACAGGATCGTTATAGATCAGCAGGGCTTGATATGTAATCTCATGAACGGTAGCACCCTTAACAATTCCAAAAACTCCCTGATCTTGACCATATGTATAAGTTCCTACAAGATTTTGCGCTGTATACGTTGGCAGAGATCCGTTAGAGACTGTGTAAGTAGGGTTTACCGATGTCGTTAAGAAACTGAAATTTAGAGCTGTATTAGCAGCAACGCTTACCGTGTCGGTACTGCCTACCGCAGTTTCTTTATTGGTGAATGCCGTTAATCCATTAATCAAGAAATTATTGGTGTACCCAGCATCTGATCCTAAGTAGGTATAAGTCACAGTACCAGCAGCAGCAGCTTTCAACGTGCCATAGCTGAATGTCGCTTCGCCGCTAAAGCCTGACATTGCAAAATAAGTTGTTGTATCTGTGCCAGACGGATTCGGCACAGAAAGCTGTGATGTTGCATGAGCCAGATTAGAAGCTAGTGATAGAAGTGCTACATAAAGCAGTGATGAGATTTTCATGATAAGTCCCTTTGTTGTGTCCCGATAATTTCAAATTCCATGGTTCGTATTATCAAGACAGCACTGATCTTCGTATATAGTCCATTCGGACTAATCGACCTGTTTTAATATAGTCCATTTGGACTAATTCACTTACCTATCATCCGTAAACGATCTTAACTTCAATGTCCGCAAAGTCTGTATTGTAATGGGATGGTCGGCGGTAAGATTGGCTTCAGATCGGCGAATGACCGCTCCCATTTTTCGGTGCCGCCGCCGAAGGGCAGCTAATTATTTCTGCCAGTAATGGCTGTGGGTCATGAACAGCCGATGGCTTTCTGAAACCAAACGGTTCCTTTCACGTTCCAGTCGTTGGCGGCCGTCCGCCAAGGCGATAGGCATTTTCTAGTTTAAACGACGGCTGTGTGCTGTTTTCTTCCGTCAGAATAGGATCGCGATTGTCCCAAGCCGACATTAGTAACTTTACCTGGCTAATTGTTATGAGCCAATTTAAGCAAACGCTCCACACCTACAGGCTCTTCTTCGAGTAGCGGCACCACGGCATATCGATGAGATTGGTGAGTTGCAACTTCATTTATTTCACGCAACTCATTGACTGCACGCCGTCGCAGCAAAGGTGATTTGATGGAGGCCGCAGCAACACTTGTATTGATTACCCATGCCCAAGGCTCGATGCCTGCACGGCGCAAATCGGTTTGCAGATTAGCTGCTTCCAAGACTGGTGTGGTTTCGGCCAGGGTCACAATCAATACTTTAGTTTGCTTCGGATCCTGCAGCTGCATCATGGGCGTGGTGAAATGCAGGCCGGAATCGCCCATTTGACGGGTGACTTCGCGGTGGTAGGCACCAGTTGCATCCAGTAAAAGCAAAGTATGCCCGGTAGGTGCGGTATCCATCACCACGAACTTTTTACCCGCCTCGCGAATGATGCGTGAGAACGCTTGAAATACCGCAATTTCTTCGGTGCAAGGTGAGCGCAGGTCCTCTTCAAGCAGTGCGCGCCCCTGTGCATCAAGCTGCGCCCCCTTAGTATCCAGTACGTGCTGGCGATAACGTTCAGTCTCGGCCTGTGGGTCTATTCGGCTCACGGTCAGATTAGCTAGCGTTCCACTCAAAGTTTCCGACAGGTGCGCCGCAGGGTCAGATGTGGTGAGATGGACAGACAAACCACGGTGCGCCAGATCTACGGCTAATGCCGCCGCAATCGTTGTCTTGCCAACGCCCCCTTTGCCCATGAGCAGGACTAAGCCATGTCCATCATGGGCGATGCCGTCTACCAGTTCGCACAGGCAGGGCTCGTCCAGTTCAATGGGCAAGTCCACGTTGATCTGCAAAATTGCGGGCGTATAGACCAACAACTGGCGAAGGGCATCCAACCCAACGAGGTTGAAAGACTTGAGTTCAACCTTGTCAACAGGCAGCGACTTCAATACAGCAGGAATTGTACCAAGGGCAGTCTGTTCACGCTTATGAATGGCGGCAGCCAACGGGTCGTTTTCCGCTTCTATCTTCGGCAGAATGCCGTTGATGACCAGAAACTGATTTTTCAGGCCAATCCCGGAAAGCTCTTCATGTGTTCTAGCGACTTCTCGCAAAGCAGCTTGCTGCGCACGAGCGACCAGAATCAATCGGGTGCGATTGCCATCAGCGAGGGCATCTACAGCCGCCTTGTATTGTTCCCGTTGCTTCTCAAGCCCAGCTAGAGGACCAAGGCACGAGGCATCACCTTTGCCTTTCTCAAGAAAACCACTCCATGCGCCGGGCAGTTGTAACAATCGGATAGTGTGCCCGGTGGGTGCCGTATCAAAAATGATGTGATCGTAATCGGCGGTCAACGCCGAATCGATGAGTAGAGCGGTAAATTCGTCGAATGCAGCGATTTCTGTGGTGCAGGCACCGGAGAGTTGCTCTTCAATGCCCTTGACAATTGAATCGGGCAATATGCCTCTGACCGGGCCAACAATACGGTCACGGTAGTCTTGTGCAGCCGCCTGTGGGTCGATCTCCAAGGCGGCCAGTCGAGGCACGGCAGGAACATCTGTAATCTGATTGCCAATGCTAATACCAAATACCTGCCCAACATTGGATGCAGGGTCGGTGTTGACGAGCAGTACCTTTCTGCCTTTATCAGCCAACTGAACGGCCGTGGCACAGGCAATCGATGTCTTGCCAACTCCACCCTTCCCTGTAAAGAACAGAAAGCGTGGCGGGTGATCAAGGAACTGCATGCTGGCTGATTTCATTAGCAGCACTTGCCGCCGCTGCAACAACCTTCCGCTGGCTTTATTTCAATGGATGGCCTGGAGATGCCGGCCCATCGTGCTAATTCAGTGCGATGAGGATATCTGCCAGCTAGTGCGACTTCACCATCAACCAGGATCAGCGGCAGAGCCTCTTCGCCGGAACGCTCCAGAAAACCGCGCACGATCTGATTGTTAGCAAAGTCCATTGGTTGTTGAGCGAGGTTGAAGCGTTGAATCTCCACACCTTGCTGCTTGGCCCAATCCACGTCAGCGGAGAAGTTCACCAATTGCTGGTCAACGTCTGTTCCGCATACGCCACTGCTACAGCACATGGCTGGGTCGAACACTTGGATCGTTTTCATGATTTTCCTTTATGCCATAAGGTTGGCGATTTTGTCCATCTCGGTCTTGAGCGTAGCCTTGTCGTTCTGGAAGTTTTACAAGGGTTAGTGCAAAGAAAGCCTGAATGCATGCATGCTGAGTACAGGTCGTCGTTATGAAGGCAAGATCAATCATTTCGTCGCATCGGCTGAGTTTTTTCACGTCCCAGTGGGTATGCTGCACTAGCTTTTATCTCAAAAGCTAATTGGTTCGTTCATACCAGCCCTTGCTATCATTAACGACCCGCACAACTAATAGCATCACTGGTACTTCAATTAGAACCCCTACTACGGTCGCCAGACTCGCGCCAGAGTTAAAACCAAACAAGCTGATTGCTGTGGCAACAGCCAATTCAAAAAAGTTGCTGGCCCCAATCAGTGCAGACGGGCAGGCAATATTATGTTTCTCACCAACCTTGCGGTTGAGCCAGTATGCCAGCGAAGAATTGAAGAACACCTGTATCAGAATAGGCACTGCCAGCATGGCAATGATGATGGGTTGCTTGATGATGGCTTCACCTTGAAAGGCAAACAGCAAGATCAATGTGAGCAGTAATGCTCCGATTGACCACTTGCCTGATTGTTCCATGATGGCGTCAAAAGCAAGCGGCCCGGCTTCAATCAGTTTCTTACGCCATAATTGGGCAACTATCACTGGTATCAGGATATAAAGAACTACGGACGTGAACAGTGTTGCCCATGGCACGGCTATTGATGATATGCCCAGCAGTAAAGCTACGATGGGGGCAAACGCAAAAATCATGATGGTGTCGTTCAACGCCACTTGAGACAGCGTGAACAAAGGGTCACCATTGGTCAGGCGACTCCATACAAACACCATGGCGGTGCAAGGTGCGGCCGCAAGCAAAATCAGCCCAGCAATGTAACTATCCAGTTGCTCTGCGGGCAGGTAGGGTGCAAACACGTGGCGTATGAACAACCAGCCGAGCAAGGCCATTGAGAACGGCTTGACTGCCCAATTGATGAATAGCGTGACGCTGATGCCCTTCCAGTGAGCCTTGACCTGATGCAATGCCCCGAAATCCACCTTGACCAGCATCGGGATAATCATCACCCAGATAAGCAAACCTACTGGCAGATTAACCTGGGCGAACTCGATGTGTCCGATGGTCTGGAACAGGCTGGGTATTAGTTGACCAAGGGCAACTCCGGCAATGATGCACAAGCCAACCCATAGCGACAGGTAACGCTCAAACAGATTCATGGTGATCAATCAACCTTCGCATTCCCGATATTATCCATCTCGCGCTTAATTGAAAATCGGTCAAGGCTTTTCAATGGAAGGCTTGCGAAGATGCCAATGCGTGTGCGAATTTGGTGGAAAATCTTCTTGAACGATGCCCGCTTTTCATCGTCGGTGCCTTCCACTGCGGCCGGGTCTTCAAATCCCCAGTGCGCGGAGATGGGTTGACCGGGCCATACCGGGCAAACTTCACCAGCAGCGTTATCACATACCGTAATGACAAAATCCATCACAGGTGCATCAGGGGTTGCAAACTCATTCCAGTTCTTGCTTCTGAGATTATCGGTTGGATAACCCATATGGCTGACCTGCTCAATGGCGAACGGGTTGACCTTGCCGGTTGGATGACTGCCGGCGCTATAGGCTTTGAAACGTCCATTGGTGATGGTGTTGAACAAGGCTTCGGCCATGATGCTTCTTGAAGTATTGCCAGTGCAAAGAATGAGAATATTGAAGACCTTATCGCTCATGATGGAGTCCTTTAGATTGGATTATTAGAAATTATTGCCCGGGTTTGATATCGCATTCATTCGTGAAAATTTTCATGCTCTTCATGTTGGTTGTTCTTCATGCGTTGAGCAGGCCGGGGTGCAAACTGCCACACATGGATTCCCGTTGCAGCAGTTTTCGGTCAGGAATGCTAGCAGGTCGTTCATGGTTGAGAAGTTGGCGGAGTAGATGACGAACCGCCCTTCATGTCGAGACGACACCATGGCAGCGTGGCTGAGTTCCTTGAGATGGAAGGAAAGGGACGAAGGTGGAATAGCCGTTATCTCGCTGATTTTTCCTGCAGGCATTCCACCAGGCCCGGCCTGAACCAAGACACGGTAGATTGCCAAGCGAGAGTCTTGGGCTAGGGCTGATAAAGCACTGACGGCAGATTTAATTTCCATATTTCAATAATACTTGAAGTAATTGCCGTGTCAAATTATATTTTGATGACAGATTTGAGGAAATTACAACCACAAGACTTTAAATAATCGAATACATAACAGCACGTTGCATGCATTAATGCACCCCCCGTTGCAAGCCACGGGGTATTAACTGCGTTTTAGCAATCCGCTGGCTTTCAGCCAGCCTGCGCTCCGAGGAGCGGGGAATTGAACCCATAGAGATTAAAATTTCCTCCTGCTCTGCCCATTCAAATCAGGCTGCAATGTGCTGGCCACTGCTTTTCACCTCGGATACCCTATCAAAAGACTGCGCTATTAATGTAAACAAGAATTGCAAACTTCTGTTATTTGCTTACAATGTATCTATTAAAAGCGTGGCATCAATACGAGGTATGACATGAGCACAGAAACTATCGACCACACAACACTTTCTAGACTTGCAGAAGCTGGTGTCGTACACAGTACACATATCATCGGGCAGAGCGGCGGCTGGGGGATTTTGGTCAAGTATGGCATGACCGAAAGAGTCTTGGCTGCACAGCGCAGCCACCAGGTGAGGATATTCCGTAAGTTTGAAACGCTTGTTGCCTATCTTAAAGGGATTGGCATTGCCCGTTTTGACGTTGACGCAGTGAACTACGATCCGGCAAGTTTAAAAGAAACCCGTAGCCGTCCTGACCGTGCCGAAGCCATGAAAAACGCCCATGAGTCTGCAGCTTATGACAAATGGTTTCGTGCTCAAGTACAAGCGTCATTAGACGATCCTCGCCCAAGTATTCCACATGAGATAGTACGAGCTAAATTTGCCGCACGTCGGCAGGCATTACGTGCTAAGAGCTAAGGAAATTATATGGCGACCGTTAGCCGACCAAGATAGGGAAGCCATCATGGATTACATCGCCAAGGATAACCCATTGGCGGCGGCTGACCTTGACGATGAAATAGAAACCAAAGTAGTGGCATTATCGCAAAACCCACGCCTCTACAAACCTGGTCGGATTAAGGGAACGAGGGAAATGGTTGTACGCCCAAACTACGTCTTGGTGTATCAGGAAAATAAGCAATCAGTAGAAATTATTCGAGTGTTGCACACAGCGCAGCAATGGCCGAGCCCCAAAGGGTTACGGGCATTAAGAAAACATTCACTTAAGGTTTCGCCCGCAAAAAAGTTCGCTTCAGTCGCATACGAAGCACGCAGTCGCAACCGTAGCCTTAACAGGCAGGATTTTGGGTAACAATTGGTGCCCACGAATCAGGCGGGGCCCGCCCACAGGTCGTGCTCATCCGCATCAAGAATGGTGACGTCCACCAAATCGCCGGGAATCAGGCCGGCGCCGTTCTCAAGATAAACCACGCCATCTATGTCCGGTGCGTCTGCGGCGCTGCGGGCCACCACATTATCTTCCTCCACGGAATCGACCAGCACCTGCATGGTCAGACCGATCTTTTGCTGCAGTCTTTCGGCGCTGATTTGCGCCTGTAACGCCATGAAGCGTCCCAAACGCTCCTGCTTGAGTTGTTCCGGCACCTGATTGGCTAAGGCGTTGGCAGCGGCGCCATCGACCGCAGAGTAGGCAAAGGCCCCAGCACGGTCGATTTTGGCGTCTGTCATGAATTCCAGCAGTTGCTCGAACTCTTCGTCGGTTTCGCCCGGAAAGCCCACGATAAAAGTGCTGCGCAGGGTGATGTCTGGGCAGATTTCACGCCAGGCACGAATGCGCGCCAGATTATTCTCGCCGCTGGCGGGACGCTTCATGGCTTTTAGTATTCTGGGACTGGCGTGCTGAAACGGTACATCCAGATAAGGCAAAATAAGGCCATCGGCCATCAGCGGAATGACTTCATCCACGTGCGGATAGGGATAGACGTAATGCAGACGTACCCATACATCGAGTTCCGACAAGGCACGGGCAAGTTCAGTCATGCGGGTCTTGAGCGGACGACCATTCCAGAAGCCGGTGCGATATTTGATATCCACACCATAGGCCGAGGTGTCCTGAGAAATCACCAGCAGTTCACGCACGCCGGACTTGACCAGGTTTTCGGCTTCCTGCATCACCTCCCCGACCGGACGACTGACGAGATCGCCGCGCAGGCTGGGAATGATGCAGAAACTGCACCGGTGATTGCATCCCTCCGATATCTTGAGATAGGCGTAATGCTGCGGCGTCAGACGGACGCCCTGCGGTGGCACCAGGTCGGTGTAGGGATCATGTGGTTTCGGGCTGTGTGCATGTACCGCTGTCATCACCTCTTCCAGCGCATGTGGACCGGTCACCGCCAGCACGCTGGGATGAACATTCCTCACCACATCGCCCTTGGCGCCCAGGCAACCAGTAACAATGACCCGGCCATTCTCGGCCAGCGCTTCGCCAATGGCATCCAGGGATTCTTCCACGGCCGAGTCGATAAAGCCGCAGGTGTTGACCACCACCAGGTCGGCATCGGCATAGCTGTTTGAGATGCTATAGCCTTCGGCACGCAACTGCGTCAGGATGCGCTCAGCATCGGAAGATGCCTTGGGGCAACCGAGAGAAACGAAGCCGATTTTGGGTATTGTGTTAGACATGCTATCTTGCCTTTATGTATATCGTTGCTATTGCCTGGCTTTACGTCACTCTGTTGATGGCGCTGACCGAACCGAGTTTCATCGGCGGCGTACTGACCTTTTTATTCTACGGCCTTCTGCCCTGCGCGCTACTGCTGTGGCTGGTCGGCACGCCGCAGCGGAAGCGTAACAAGGCGCTGGCCGAAACAGCCGAGCCGCCACTGATTGAAAAATTGTAGTGGCCCCTAATTACGGCGCAATGCGCTTGGCTTATTGCGCCCTGCGACCTACTTTTCTCAGGATTATACGGGATCTGACAACCAGATCATGGAGGCCATGCGGCCGGTCTGGCCGTCGCGGCGGTACGAATAGAAACGCCCCGAGTCTGTATAGGTGCAAAATTCCCCGCCATAAATCCGTTTGATCCCGAGCTCTTCCAGGCGCTGGCGCGCCAGCAGGTACAAATCGGCCAGGTACTTGTCGGCGCGTGGCACGAAAGCACTGTCCGCAGCCCTGTCATGTTGCAGGAAAGCAGCCCTGACGTTCTCGCCCACTTCGAAGGCTTGCGGTCCGATGGCAGGCCCAAGCCAGGCCATGACTTCGGTGGGCGCCACTTCCATGGCATGGACGGCCGCCTCAATGACGCCAGCAGCCAACCCTCGCCAGCCGGCGTGTACCGCACCCACCACGCTGCCGGCGTCGTCGCATAGCAATAGGGGCAGGCAATCGGCCGTCAACACGGCACACACAACACCGGCCTCGCGCGCAATGCTGGCATCGGCGTTAGGCTGGCCACCCTGCTCCGCCTCCACCACTACAGTGCCATGCACCTGTTGCAACCAAAGCGGTTTCCCCGGCAGAACAGCTTGCAACAACTGACGGTTGGCGGCGACACAGGCCGCTGCATCACCCACATGAGTCCCCAGGTTGAGGCTGTCGTATGGCGACAAACTGGTGCCGCCATGCCGGCTGGTCTGCAATGCACAAACTCTGGCTGGGGCTGGCCACTGGGGCACTATTGCCTGTTGCAGCATTATTCCTCGTCCGCCAACTCGTCTGCATCGTCCTCGAAATCGTCTTCCAGATCTTCCTCGTATTCGATTTCGAAGGCTACCTGTTCCAGCGGCTCCACGTAGCGCATCGCCTCCAGCAAGGCTTTCATGTCCGCCGGCAGTTCGATCTGCCACTCCATGAATTCTCCGCTGGCAGGATGGATCAGGCCTAACCGCACCGCGTGCAGGGCCTGGCGCTTGAAAATCTTGAGAGCCTCGCGCAGGGTAGGTGTCATCGACTTGTTGGGAACGATTCCACGCAAGCCGTAAACCTGGTCGCCCACCATCGGCGCCCCCAGATGTTGCATGTGCACCCGAATCTGGTGGGTGCGGCCGGTTTCGAGGCGGCAGCGCAGATAGCTGTGCACGGCGAAGCGCTCCAGAACCTCATAATGCGTGATCGCCGATTTGCCGCCGGTGCGCGTGACCGCCATCTTGGTGCGCGCATGTGGATGACGGCCAATTTCGGTATCCACCGTGCCATTCTTCCAGACCTGGCCCCAAACAAGAGCACGATATTCACGCTTCACCGTGCGCGCCTGCAACTGCCGCACCAAGGAGGTTTGCGCTGCGATGGTCTTGGCTACCACCAGCAAGCCACTGGTGTCCTTGTCCAGACGATGCACAATACCGGCCCGAGGCAGATCATGCAGTTGCGGCAAATAATGCAGCAAGGCATTGAGCAGTGTCCCCTCCCAGTTGCCGGCGGCGGGGTGTACCACCATGCCGGCGGGCTTGTTGACCACCAGAATCTGTTCATCTTCAAAAACAATATTCAGGGCAATGTCCTCGCCTTTGAAGGCGCTCTCCTCCTGAGGCGCTTGAGGGGTGATGCGAATTTGCTCACCGCCCCACACTTTTTGTTTGTTGCTGGCAGGCTTGTCGTCTACCAGCACCCGCTCCTCTTTGATCCAGCCTTGCAGACGGGAGCGCGAGTAATCAGGCAGCAATTTTGACAATGCCTGGTCAAGACGCAGACCGGCAAGATTGTCAGGAATTCCGAGGAGGATAGGATCAGCTTGGGTCATCAGTTATAATCTAAAAAATCAAATCAATGGATGGTCGCTATGAAACGCAGTTTAGCTCTTATTCCCCTGCTCTTCCTCGCCGGATGTGCAATTTTCGGCAATCCGGATGCAATTGATGAGACCAAGGGCTGGTCGGTTCAGCAAATCAACAGTGCTGCTGAAGCAAGCATGCGCGATCGCGACTATGAAAAAGCGATCAAATATTACCAGACACTGGAGTCTCGCTTTCCGCATGGCCGCTACGCCATTCAGGCTGAAATGGAAGTCTCTTACGCCTATTACAAGAAAGGGGATGCCGCCGCCGCTCTGGCAGCTGCAGATCGTTTCATCAAGTTGCACCCGCATCACCCCAACGTCGACTACATGTACTATCTGAAAGGATTGGCCACTTTCAATGAGCGCGGTGTAGTCGAAAAACTGACCGCCCAGAATATCAGCGACCGTGACCCGAAGGCATTGCGCGAATCATTTGCATCCTTCAAGGATCTGGTGACCCGTTTCCCCGACAGCAAATACTCCAAGGATGCTGCCCTGCGCATGCTGTACCTGATCAACACCCTGTCAGAACATGAACTGCATGTGGCACGCTATTACATGAAGCGCGAGGCCTATGTGGCCGCACTCAATCGCTGCAAATACGTGATTGAAAACTATCCCAGCACGCCCGCTGTCGAGGAAGCACTTGTAATCATGGTCAGCGCCTACGACTTGCTCGACATGAACGACCTGAAACAGGACACCTTACGCATACTCAACAATAACTATCCACAAAGCCGCTTCCTGAATTCTGGCGCGCCGGAGGACAAGAGGGTGTGGTGGAAGTTCTGGGAAAGCTTATGGTAGAAATACAGCTTTTAGCCATCAGCATTCAGCTAAACCTCAAGGCGCACTGTAGGTTTTAGCTGATCGCTGACAGCTAAAAGCGATTTTGCGTTAGCGATTCTTGTCTTCTTTTTCCTTGCGTTCCTTCAGTTCTACGCGGCGCGCCGTCTTGCGCCGCCGCATGCTGACAATGCCTTCCCCCTTTTTGCGAGTTTCGGTCTCAGCAAACGGATTCTTGCCTTGATTGAACTGCACGCGCAATGGTGTGCCTGACAATTCAAACGCCTTGCGGAACACGCCTTCCAGGAAGCGCACATAAGCCTGTTTGACGCCGTCTACGTGGTTGCCATGGATGACGATGATGGGTGGATTCATACCACCCTGATGCGCATAGCGCAGCTTGGGGCGAATGCCCTTTGAAATCGGCGGCTGGTGCTGCTGGATCGCTTCTTCCAGTACGCGGGTCAATCTTGGGGTAGACAAGTCGGCCATGGCTGACTTGTAGGCATCATCCACCGAACGTAGCAACTCGTTCAGGCCGGTTGCCTTCAGCGCGGAAATGTAGTGAAACTTGGCAAAGTCAAGGAACTGTAACTTGCGATCGATTTCGCGCTTGATCCATTCGCGCTGATCGGTGTCCAGACCATCCCACTTGTTCACGCCGACGACCAGAGCACGACCGCTATCCAGGATGAAGGCGGCGATATGTGCCTCTTGCTCGGTGATTCCATCCTGCGCATCCACTACCAGAATGACCACGTTGGCGTCATCGATGGCCTGCATGGTCTTGATCACGGAGAATTTCTCCACCGCCTCGAATATCTTGCCGCGCTTGCGCACGCCGGCCGTGTCGATCAGCGTGTAGTTTTTGCCGTTGCGTTCAAGTTCGATATAGATGGAGTCACGGGTGGTACCGGGCTCATCGAACGCAATCACACGTTGCTCACCCAACAAGGCGTTGACCAGCGTGGATTTCCCTACATTGGGACGACCAACGATGGCAACCTTGGGAATGCGCGGCGTATTCTGATTCAAAGCTGCTTCGTCAATCGGTTCCGGCGCAAAATCTTCCAGCGCCAGATTGACCAGATCACGCACGCCTTCGCCATGAGCGGAAGAGATCGACAACGGGTCGCCCAGGGCCAGTTCGTGAAACTCGGCCGTCACCACGGCGCGGTTCATGCCTTCGGTCTTATTGACAGCCAGAAATACCGGTCGTCCACTACGGCGCAGGCGCTCGGCAATTACCTTGTCCTGAGGCGCCAAGCCTTGCCTGCCATCGACCAGAAAGATGATGGCGTCGGCTTCGTCGATCGCCAGCAGGGTCTGCCTTGCCATCTCCACCAGGATGCCGGTGTCTGCCAGCGGCTCAAAACCGCCGGTATCCACTACCAGATAGGGAAAATCACCGATTACGCCTCGGCCGTAATGACGGTCACGCGTGAGACCCGGCAGGTCGGCGACCAGCGCATCACGCGTCTTGGTCAGCCGATTAAAGAGTGTAGATTTGCCGACATTAGGTCGGCCAACCAGAACGAGGGTTGGTATCATTACTTGACGGCAATCGCATACAGGCCGCCGCTACGCGTTTGTGCCAGCAGAGTTGAGTTTCCGAGATCAAGCAACTGGGACATGATGGGGCTATTTTCGGTCGCTACACGCGCAACAAAGGAACCATCGTCACGCGACAGGTAATGCAGATAGCCTTGTAGATCACCAAGAGCAAGATAGGGGCCTATAGCCAGTGGTGCGCTTAACTGGCGATTGAGCAGACCGCCCTGTCGCCAGTAAGTTTTTCCGCTGTTGTAATCGAGTGCATACACCGCACCGCCACTGTGGCTGACATAAACACGCGCGTTTGCGGCGTTTATGCCGGTATAGCTCGATATGTCACGATTCCACTGGACGCGTCCAGTCGCCCGATCGACTGCTGCAATGCGTCCCTGATAGGCCACGGCATAGACCATTCCTCCCTCCACCACCGGCATGCTGGTAATGTCGGCGATACGCTCGATTTCGGTCGCGCCCTTGGGCAGGGCGATGGCTGCTTCCCACAACACCTTGCCATCATCGGCCTTGATAGCAACCAGTTTGCCACCGGCAAAGCCGACATAGGCCGCACCTCCATCGAGCACCACGCCTGCTGCACTTCTCAGGCTGAGGGAGGGTGTCGCACGCTCATAGACCCATTTACGCTTGCCATCGACTGCATCTATGCCAAATATGCGACTGTCCCCGCTGCGTACCACCACGACACCGTCTTTAACCTTGGGCGCGCTCAGGACTTCGCTGCTTAGCCGTGATTTCCACAGGGCGCGTCCCTTCTGATCGAAGGCCAGCACCATGCCCTTGGGAGTACCGACCAGCACCAGACCATCACCCGCTCCTACGCCGCCGGAAAGTCTTTCACCGGCGTTGATACGCCAAACTTGATTTCCATTTGCCGCATCCAGACGAACGATAGTCCCATCTGCACACGCTGCAAAAACAGCTGACCCGTCCAAGGCTGGCGAAAAATCATAGGCGTCACTTGGCCCTATGGCCACATGCCAAAGGGTACTAGCACTAGCTGTTTGCTTGAAATCCTCCAGGGTAATGGGGGGGTCCTTGGGCTCTTCTCCAAATATGCGCTCCGAAATATCGGTCTTGAGATCGGTCATGGAGGTACATCCCACGAGCAGAGCTGCTAATAAAACTGCGATCCGATACACGTTCAGCTTCCCAACGCATCGAGCTTGCGCTCGGTATAGTGACGATAGCGACCGTTGGCTGAGAGATGGGTCAAGGCTTCGGCATAAGCCGCCCTGGCCTCAGTTTTCTTGCCATTCGCCTCCAGAACATCGCCCTTGAGGTCGAGGAACAGTCCGTCAAACCCGGTATCGTGTTTTTCACCTAGCGTCTTCAGTGCGGCATCAAATTGCTTGCCATCAAATTGCAAGGCGGCCAACTGTAGTTGTGCGATGGCGCGAAGAGAGTCCTCCTTGGCATGACCCATCACCCATTCGATCTGCGCCTGCGCACTCTTGGGGTCACCCGCAGCATAATTTGCCTTGGCGACCAGAAGCGCAGCTCTTGCTGCATAAGGCGTTGACGCATAATTATCCATCAGGCGAGTCGCGGCACTGCGGATAGCCTTAACATCCTTGGTTTCCAGCTGAGTCATTGCTTCATATAGTGCGGAAGCCTCCACCGATTGCTTATGCTGGTAAATCTTCCAGCCCTGAAAGCCGGCATAGGTTAGCAACACCGCAGTCAATACACCCATGACCAGATTGCCGTGGAGCTTCCACCACGCCTTGAGTTCGTCCAACTGTTCCTGCTCTTCCAGATCGTATGCCATGCTTCTTTCCTATGTTGTAGCCGTCGCCATCCGATGATGGCCAGGGATTGAATTCAATAAATTACGTGTATATTCGTGCTGGGGATCAGCGTAGACCTGCGCGACTTCCCCCTGCTCTACAATGCGGCCTCTATGCATTACCATCACTTCGTCTGCCATGTGTCGCACCACCCGCAGGTCATGACTGATAAACAGATAACTCAAACCCATTTCCAGTTGCAGCTCTTTCAGCAGCAACAGAATCTGCGCCTGGATCGATACATCCAGTGCTGACACCGGTTCATCGCACACCACGACTTTGGGTTCCAACACCAGGGCGCGGGCAATGCCGATGCGTTGGCGCTGACCACCGGAAAATTCGTGTGGATATTTATCCATGTCAGGCGCCGCCAGACCCACCCGCTGCAGCATGCGCAGCACCTGGTCGCGTCGTGTCGTTGCATTGCCGAGCTTGTGAATCAGCAAACCCTCAGCGACGATCTCACCCACTTTCATGCGCGGATTGAGGGACGCAAACGGATCCTGAAACACCATCTGCAAATGCCGACGTACGCCACGCAGTTCAGTCCCGGTCAAACGCCCCAGTTCGCGACCTTCAAACTGTACTTCACCCGCATCGAGGGGTTGCAATTGTAGCAGACAACGGGCCAGCGTGGATTTGCCACTGCCCGATTCTCCTACCACCGCCAACGTGGCCCCCTGTTTCAGGCTAAGGCTGACATTATCCAGTGCCTTGATCTGGCTTGATCCAAAGCCAAATCTGCCGCTACGTTGCCGGTAGATCTTGGTGAGGCCTTGCGCTGAAAGAATAATGTCAGCCATGAAACAAAACCCTTTCAACAGGATTTTCAGGATTTACCGGACCAAGGCCAATTTGAGTTGGATTTTGAATACTGATAATCTTCCCCATTGGTTTTTTCATGCCAGCCACGCGTAGTCAATCGGCTTTAGTGGCTTCAATCCTTCCGCATCCGGCACGCAGTCGAGCAAGGCGCGCGTATAGGGGTGCTGCGGGCAGACCAGAATCTGATCCACCGGGCCCGCTTCCACCACTTCACCGCGAAACATCACCACGACATCGTCGGCGATGTCTGCCACCACGCCAAAATCATGGGTAATGAACAGCATGCCCATGTTCATGCGAACCTTCAGTTCAGCCAACAATTGCAGGATCTGGGCCTGCACCGTCACATCCAGTGCCGTCGTCGGTTCGTCAGCGATCAACAGCACTGGCTCACACGCGATGCTCATCGCGATCATCACGCGCTGGCGTTGCCCGCCGGAGAGTTCATCCGGATAACTGTTAGCGCGCACGGCAGGAATGCCAACCTGTTCAAGCAAGGCAGCAACACGGGTCTTCAGCTCCTGCCCACGCAGGCCCAGATGCACAGTCAGGCTCTCACCAATCTGAAAACCGATATTGAGTACCGGATTAAGCGAGGTCATCGGCTCCTGGAATATCATGCCGATACGCTTGCCTCGGATTTGCTGCAACTCGGCTTGGGAGGACATCGTGAGTTCACGCCCCTGAAACATGACCTGTCCGGCCTGACGTTGTAATCCCATGGGCAACAGGCCCATCACGGCCAGCGCGGTCAGGCTCTTGCCGCTGCCGGATTCACCGACGATGCAGGTCGTCCTGCCCGACTCCAGCGTAAACGAAACGTCATTCACCAATCGACGCGCCGGTTGTTGCCATGGCGTAATGGTCAGTCCCGATAGGTGCAGCAGCTCGCTCATGCGTTCACAAACTCAAAAAATCGATTGCGGCCTGAATGCTCATGCGCGCCTGCTCGCCGCCTCCGCGCAAAGGTTTCACGCTGACCTCCCCTGCCAGCGCCTCGTCATCACCAATGATCACGGCGAAACGCGCCAAGCTGGCATTGGCCTTCTTCATCTGCGACTTGAAACTACCACCACCACAATGCATGACCACGGCGAGGCCGGCATCGCGTAATTGTTCTGCCGCAAGTGGTGCCAGCGCATCGGCAACAACCCCCAGATGCACGATATAAGCGTCAGGCGCCAGCGCTGGAGGCTGGAATCCCTGTTCCTGCAGCAGTGCCAGCAAGCGTTCAACACCCATCGCATAACCGCAGGCCGGTGCCGGTTTGCCACCAATCTGTTCGATCAAACTGTCATAACGACCACCGGCACAGACCGTACCTTGAGCGCCAAGACGGGTCGTTACCCACTCAAATACGGTTGCATTGTAATAATCCAGACCACGCACCAGACGGGGATTGATACGGTATTCGATACCGGCCGCACTCAGCATCGCTTGCAGCTGCTCGAAATGCATGTGCGACAGCTCATCCAGATCCTCCATCAAACTAGGGGCCGCCTCCACCAGTGCTTGCATCGCAGGATTCTTGCTATCCAGGATGCGCAAAGGGTTGCTATGCAGACGGCGTTTGGCGTCTACGTCCAGTTCCCCGGCATGCTGTTCGAAGTAACCGATCAGCCGTTCACGGTAACGGGCACGGGCCTCGGACGAGCCTAGTGTATTGATCTCGAGCGCCACATCCTGCAGGCCAAGTAATTTCCACAGGCGGGCCGTCATGAGGATGTGTTCAGCATCCATGTCCGGGCCGTCGTAACCCAGTGACTCGACGCCTACTTGGTGGAACTGGCGGTAACGCCCCTTCTGTGGTCGTTCATGACGAAACATCGGGCCCGTATACCAGAGTCGCTGCGGCGCGTTGTAGAGCAGGTTGTGTTCGATCACGGCGCGTACACAGGAAGCCGTGCCTTCCGGACGCAGGGTCAAACGCTCACCATTGAGCCTGTCCTCGAAGCTGTACATCTCTTTCTCGACAATGTCGGTAACTTCGCCGATGGAACGCACGAACAGATCGGTCGCTTCCACCACGGGCGTGCGAATCTGGGTATAGCCATAGGCGCGCAGCCAATCCCGAACGGTGTCCTCAAAATACTCCCACAGGGCTGCGTCTGCCGGGAGGATATCGTTCATGCCGCGCACGGCCTGTATGGTCTTGCTCATAACTTGCTTAATCCTTGAAACCTAAATTTTCCGCAGATTGCAAGCCCAAGCACCGACGGGCGCTGCAAGCTGATCACTGTATAAGCATTATTTGCGTTCATCTACGGTTAAAAAATTTGATTTATTTTCCAACGGCTATGATAGGAATAGTCTTGCTGTCACGGCGCAAAATACCGCCCGGGGCGAAATGCGTTTCCACATAGTGTTCGACGATGGCCTGAAACTCAACGGCGATATTGTCGCCCTTGAGGGTGACCGTCTTCTCGCCATCCACGTAGACTGGCGCGACCGGTACCTCACCGGTGCCAGGCAGGCTGATGCCAATGTTGGCAAGTTTGGATTCGCCCGGACCGTTCACCACGCACCCCATCACCGCTACAGTCATGGTTTCGACGCCGGGATAGAGGCGGCTCCAGGCCGGCATGGCTTCGCGTAAATAACGCTGGATGTTTTGTGCGAGTTCCTGGAAGGTGGTCGAGGTGGTGCGACCGCAACCGGGGCAAGCCGTAACCAGCGGGGTAAAAGCACGTATGCCCATGGTCTGCAGGATTTCCTGTGCCACCACCACCTCGGTAGTGCGCGATTCGCCCGGTTCCGGGGTCAGGCTGACGCGGATGGTGTCACCAATGCCTTCCTGTAGCAGCACTGCCAGCGCGGCAGTCGAGGCGACGATACCCTTGGAGCCCATACCGGCCTCAGTCAGCCCGAGATGCAGCGGATATTCACATCGGCGTGCCAGATCCCTGTAGACCGTGATCAGATCCTGCACGTCGCTGACCTTGCAGGAAATGATGATCTGGTTACCTGACAGGCCCAACGCCTCGGCTTGCTGCGCACTCTCCAAGGCTGACTGGATCAGCGCTTCGCGCATCAGGGCGTCGGCTGCAAGAGGTTCAGCCGCTTGCGCATTTTCGTCCATCATGCGCGCCATCTTGGCCTGATCGAGGCTACCCCAATTGACGCCAATACGCACTGGCTTGCCGTAACGTACGGCCATTTCTATCATGGCAGCGAATTGCTCGTCACGTTTTGAACCCTTGCCCACATTGCCTGGATTGATGCGATATTTGGCCAGAGACACGGCACAATCCGGGAACTGAGCCAGTAGCTTGTGGCCGTTATAATGGAAGTCGCCAATCAGGGGGACGTTGCAGCCCATGGCGTCAAGCGTTCGCCTGATGGTACCGACCTGAGCCGCAGCCTCGGGCGAATTTACGGTGATGCGTACCAGCTCGGAGCCGGCCTGCCACAACGCGTGAACCTGTCGTGCGGTAGCGTCCGCATCAGCGGTGTCGGTATTGGTCATCGACTGCACGACCACGGGCGCATCACCACCGACCGGAACGAGACCGACCATCATGCATCGGCTGCGGCGGCGAGGATGCAGGGAGCTCAACATTTACTCCAGAGTAAACCGGGCCACATTGCCCTTTGCATAAGTCGCGAGATCAATCGGTTTGTCATTGAAGGTCAAGCGCACGCCGCTGACATTGCCAACCACAATGTTGAACGGGGGAACCCCTGTGACATCGGCCTGACTGCCCGCTGGCTGATTCTTGTTGAAAATCTCATGGCCATCATGATCGGTGATGCTGATCCATGAGTGTTCAGAACAGGTAATGCTGAGCCTTGCTGCATTAGACGGCTCCTGTGGGGCTGACGACGTTTTGGTCGCCGACGGTGACGGTGACGGGACTGCTGGTGGCACTTTTGCGGCCGGCTGCGGCTGAACTGTCGTTGGCGACTGTGCGGCGTCGATCGCATTCGTTTGCGGACCAACAGGCAAGGCTGGCGGCGCCTGCAACACGGCCGGAGGCACCGGTTCTGGCGCCGGCACTGCGGGTTGAGCTGACTTTGTCACCCCAGGCTTTTCAACCGTAACGTGTTTATCCTCGACCACGTAATCCATGTAGACCATCCATATCGCCAAGGCCAGACCTATCAGGGCGGAGGCGACCGCATAGGGCATCCAGACCTTCTTGCCACCGCTGACGATTGGAATGTTGGCCGATCGCAAGGTGATGACGCGATTTTGCGAGTCCGGTGTGGAGACCTGATAGCTTGCCAGCAATGGCTCGGCATCGAGTCCTAATAGCTTGGCGTAATTGCGAATGAAGCCACGCACAAACATCGCTCCTGGCAAGGCGGATGCATCATCCGCTTCCAGTGCCCGCACTTGGCGCGCGCTCAAATGCAAGCGGATGGCAACATCTTCGACCGACATGCCAAGTCTCTCGCGTGCCAATGCCAGCGCCTGCCCGGTACTACCAATGACCGGCGCGACGCTGGACGATTCCAATTCATCGATATCCTTGGCATCGGCATTGTCAAGCGGTTCTAATTCCTCGATGGATTCACTCATGCTTATTCTCCCGAGAGCATGGCCCTGGTCTGCGCCGAATTGGGATATTTGTTTTTCAGCAACATGGCGTAGCTCGATTCGGCATCGCTTCCACCCAATTGACGTTCAATGCGTAGCCCTAGCCAAAGCAAGTCCGGACCAGGTTCGACATTTTGCATCGCACTCTGTAAGAACCGCCGAGCCTCAGCATAATCCTTACGGCCAAAATATATCTGCGCAAGTGGATAGTTCGCCTGATGCAATCCCGGCTTTAACTGCAAGGCATGAGTCAGATAAATCTCGGCATTCTTGTCGTCATTTTTCTTCAATAAACAGGTGCCTGCATTCAAATAGGCAATTTCAGGGGTTTGGTAGAGTGGATTCTTGACCGCCAGCAGGAACTCATCAAGTGACGCATCAATCCGACCGATGGCACATAAAAAAGTACCATAACTATTATGTGCCTCCGAGCTCTTGGGATCGAGTTGCAGTGCACGATTATAATTGCTCTGTGCCTCTTCATTCTGATTCAGTGCGGCATGTACCAAGCCCAAGCCAACGTAAGCAACCGCATATTCAGGATCGATCCTGATCGCCTCATTGAATTCGTCTAGCGCGGTCGCGAGCAAACCTTGTGCGTAATAGCCGGATCCAAGCTCGGTATGAATCTTGGCACGATGCAGATTCACAGAATCAGTGCCGGCTGGACGGGTGTTGCCAGCACAGGCAGACAACAGAAACACCATAACCAGACAGCAAGCTTTCATGCTGCAGCCGCCATCACCAGCTTGTGTACGCGTCGGGTCTTATCCAAGACGCGACCAGCCAGCTGA
This sequence comes from uncultured Methylobacillus sp., assembly GCA_903824575.1. GTDB lineage: Bacteria > Pseudomonadota > Gammaproteobacteria > Burkholderiales > Methylophilaceae > CAIJXJ01. The sequence continues at coordinate 16,616 of CAIJXJ010000146.1, read as the reverse complement.
CCGCAAGCCGCATCGATGTCCTCGCCACGCGTCTTACGGGTAGTGACGACATAGCCCGCTTGCATTAGAACGTCACGAAAACGCCGAATTGATTCAGGTTTTGAAGTCTGGTAGCCGCTATTGGGAAACGGGTTGAACGGAATCAGGTTGAATTTGCAGGGTACGTCTTTCACCAGTTGCAACAATTGCCTGGCGTGTTCGACACCGTCATTGACGCCATCCAACATCACATATTCGAAGGTCACAAAATCGCGTGGCGCCTTCTCCAGATAACGCCTGCAGGCGGCCATCAATTCACTCAGAGGGTATTTCTTGTTGATCGGCACGATGACATCGCGCAACGCATCATTTGGCGCATGCAAGGATACCGCCAATGCCACCGGACAAGCATCGCGCAAGCGGTCCATGGCAGGTACCAGACCCGAGGTGGACACGGTGACACGACGACGGCTCAATCCATAGGCCGAATCATCGAGCATGATGTTAAGCGCTGTTACCAGGTTATCAAAGTTAGCGAGCGGTTCTCCCATACCCATCATGACGACGTTCGAGAGCACGCGGTCGCCTTTGGGGTCGCGCCCCAGAGACTTGTTGGCCAGCCACAACTGGCCAATGATTTCAGAAACGCTCAAGTTGCGATTGAAGCCTTGTCTGCCGGTGGAGCAGAACGTGCATTCCAGTGCGCAGCCGACCTGAGAAGATACACACAAGGTGCCACGCTCATCCTCCGGAATGAATACGGTCTCAACTCCATTGCCGGCGCCAACATCAATCAGCCACTTGCGAGTACCATCTTCGGAAATTTGCTCGTCCCGAACTTCGGGCGGGCGAATCTTACACAGATCAGCCAGTTTCTCGCGTAATGGCCTCGCGATATCAGTCATCTGCTCGAAATCGTTCACGCCAAAGTGATGCATCCAGCGCATCAACTGTTTGGCGCGAAAAGGCTTCTCGCCGAGTCCCAGAAAGAATTCGGCGAGTTTAGTCTGATCGAAATCGAGCAGGTTGACAGTCATGGATCGGATCAGACCTTAGCGGCTGTAGACGTTCAGCGCCGGGAAGAAGTAAGCGATTTCATTCGCTGCATTTTCCAGTGAATCGGAACCATGCACGGCATTGGCATCAATGCTTTCGGCGAAATCGGCACGAATGGTGCCGGCGGCCGCCTGCTTTGGATCGGTCGCACCCATCAGCTCGCGATTCTTCAGCACGGCATTTTCGCCTTCCAGCACTTGCACCAGAACGGGGCCGGAAATCATGAAGGCAACCAGATCCTTGAAGAACGGGCGGGCGCTGTGAACAGCATAGAAGCCTTCAGCATCGGCCTGGGACAGGTGAATCATGCGAGCCGCTGCGATGCGCAGGCCATTGCTCTCGAAGCGTGAAGTGATCTTGCCGATGACGTTCTTGGCGACCGCGTCGGGTTTAATAATGGAAAGTGTACGTTCTACAGCCATGTTTGCTCCAAATTGATGTGTATGAAAACCAAAGAGAATACCATTTTGACGTTTCAAAATATAGCTTCTCAGCAATTACGCCAGATCGACACTGCTTGCTGCAGCGTCATTATCAGCATGGGCGCAACTATTTGTTATTGAAAAACGCGATGTTCTGGCAGCTGTCGTTGACGAAGGTTAACTCGGTGCTCTTATAAGTATGTGTCGCATCGTACTTGACCACGTTGGCGTAATACCACATCTCGACATTGACTGGCTTGGATTTATCCTCCTTGGCCGAGCGTGGCAGGAAAGAGTCCGCATTGGTGGGCTTGACCGATTGCTCCTTTTTGAGAGGCTGACCAAGCGCTTCCGTTATCTGCTTTTTCGACTTGCCGCCGAAAGTCTTGATGAAGGTGCTTTCATCATAGGTCTTGCCCTTGGGAGCTGCTTCAACACCTGGTGACACAGCGGCGAGCATGACCAAAGTGACAAATCCAGAAATAATTCTTTTGAATTGCATTCCAATTTCCTTAAATTTTGAGTAAACCCGTGAATTATCGCACTAATCTACAGCGGATGAAAAATCCAGACGCAAGCCGTCATAGCCTACACGGACCCCTTGCGGCAACATGGCAGTCAGCGCAAGATATTCCAGTTCATGCGTCATGTGGATTAAATAGGTGACACCGGCTTTGATACGATTCGCATAAGTCAAACTTTGTTCCAGGTTGACATGGGTCGCATGTGGTCTGTAACGCAGGCAATCCAGCATCAGCACCTCCAAGCCTTCAAGCAGACCCATTGACGATTCCGGAATCTCGGATACGTCTGTCAGCCAGGCCATGTTGCCAATACGGTAGCCATAAACGCCTGATCTACCGTGCTTCGCAGGTACTGGCGTAATGGTGATCCCGAATATTTCGAATGGTTCCGCCACCTCCTGCACCCGCAACACCGGCAGATCCCAATGCTGGCCCGCTTCACGCAGGGTATAGCCAAAACGATCGCGGATGATGGCAGCATGCTCCATGCTGGCATACAGCGGGATCTGACTGCGCTGCAACTGGCAGAAACTGCGCAGATCATCAATGCCATGCACATGGTCGGCATGGGTATGGGTATACAGCACACCATCCACCCGCATCAAGTTTTCCCGCAACGCCTGTTGGCGCAGGTCGGGACCGCTATCGATCAGCAGCACTTCGCCACCAGGCAGGGTGACGGCGGCGGAACAGCGGGTGCGATGGTTACGCGGATCGCTCGATGTGCAGCTCGGGCAACGGCAGCCAATCACCGGAGTACCGGCGCTGGAACCGGCACCGAGGACGATCAATTGCACGGCTGCGCCTTTCTGAACAGGCGAAAGAAGTTGCTGCTGGTGGCATCCGACAGCGCCTCGAGCGAAATGCCGCGCAAATCAGCAACCGTCTGCGCCACATATTTGACATAAGCAGGCTGGTTGATCTTGCCGCGAAAGGGAATTGGTGCAAGGAACGGTGAATCAGTTTCCACCAGCAGACGGTCAAGCGGCACGCGCGTGGCGACGTCTTTCAACGCGGCAGCATTTTTGAAAGTGACAATACCGGAAATCGAGATGTAAAAGCCGAGGCTCATTGCCTGTTCAGCCACTTCCCAACTCTCAGTAAAGCAGTGCATGACGCCACCGGCTTGCTCCGCACCCTCCTCACGCATCAGTCGCAAGGTGTCCTCTGCGGCATTCCTGGTATGTATGATCAGTGGAAGTCCTGCGGCAATGGCGGCGCGGATATGCCGTCGAAAACGCATGCGTTGCCACTCCAGATCGCCCTGCAGGCGAAAGTAATCGAGTCCAGTCTCGCCTATCGCCACCACTCTGGGGTGCGCTGCGAGGGCCTCCAACGTTGCCCCATCGACTTCGTCCTCGTCCTCGTAATCGGGATGAATACCGACCGAAGCAAACAGATGCGAATGCGCCTCTGCCAGCGCCAGCACTTGCGGAAATTCCCTCAGTGTCACACCGACACAAAGCGCGTATTCCACTCCGTGCAACTGCATGGCGGCAAGAACTCCCGGCAAATTGTCGGCAAGATCTCGGAAATTTAGATGGCAATGGGAATCCACCAGCATATTCAGTTCACTCAATAAACGGGAGGATCAAGGATTACATGGTGTGGGTAGGTCGCCCGGATCTGAGGGCTCCACCCAGCATCGCTTCAATTTTGTTGCGCGCCTCGATGCCTCTCTCATTATCGCTGAATTGTACGCCAATGCCTTGCGGGCGATGTCCTTGCGCAACAGGCATCAGCCAAACCACGTGCCCGATCACGCGCAGCTTGTTGGCGTCGTCGTCCGGCAGACTGAGGAGCATGAAGACTTCATCCCCTATCGCGTAGGCCTTGCTGGTTGGGATGAACAGCCCGCCGCCGACAAGAAAAGGCATGTAGGCCGCATACAGCGCGGATTTTTCTTTGATCGCCAAAGACAGCACGCCGGATCTAGTGACGTTATCGACACGCCGGTCCGGTACGGGTAAGGCGGTTGTGGGTTGTTCGCTCATGACCTGGTCGAAAATGCCTGTGTATATTGGATCAGCAAGGATTCCAGCTGGAGATCTGCATTCAGCGGGTGCTGTGCCAGACGCCGCGCATCGTTCAGACTGCGCTGCAAGTCCAGCAGTTTGTTCAAGTCTACCTGCTTGACCAGCCCTTGCAAAGGCTGCAGCAGTTCGTTGTGATAACGCAATTGTCCTGTCAACAGCACACTCAGAACGTCATAAACCCATTTCTGCAGCCGATTCAGCACCTCTGCCACACCGTCCTTGACGCATAACGCGGTGGCTGCAAAGGGATCCATCTTCGCACCCAACAACAGATATGCATGTAACTCCCCCAAGCGTGCAGCGCTCATGGCATCATCCGCCAAAGCAAGCAAAGGGGCGCCACCGGCGTAGGCAAGACGCTGTGACGCCTGCTTGATGCCCTGCTCTGCTAACCAGGCCTCAGCTGCTTTGCGAGCCGGCAATGGCATGTCAATGTGATTACAGCGGCTGCGAACGGTAGGCAGCAGGCGCTGCGCTTGATGTGTGACCAGAAGGAACAGAACACCCGACGGGGGTTCTTCCAACATCTTGAGCAAGGCGTTGGCCGAGGCAGTGTTGAGGGTTTCAGCGGGATGCAGCAAGACGATCCTGAGGCCGGCACGGTGTGAGGAAAGACCGAGGAAGTCCCCCAGTTCACGCACCTGATCGACGCCAATCTGAGATTTCTTGCCGGATTTTGCCGGCGCAGTTGCGTCTTCTTCGGCGCCGGAGTCTGCATCCAACGGTTCCAGCAAGCGAAAATCCGGGTGACTGTTCTGCAAAAACCAGTTGCAGCTCTGACATGAGCCGCAGGGCGCATGATCCGGCTGTTGGCATAGCAATGATTGCGCCAGGGTATTGGCAAATTTCAGCTTGCCAATGCCAGGTTGCCCTTGCAGCAACAATGCATGGGGCAGACGTGACCGAATCTCCCTAAGTCTTTGCCAAAGATCATACTGCCATGGATATATATCTTTTAAAATCATATAGAAGAAATAATATCTTCAAGTTCTTTAGCAATATCTGCCACAGTCTTTCTGGCATCAATAAGCTGAAATCGCTGCGGAAAATCCCAAGCGCGAGACAGATAGGCCGCACGAATGCGCTCGAAAAATTCACGGTTTTCGCGTTCGAAACGATCCGGCTCCCGCGCCCTCGCCAGGCGTTGCATGCTGACCTCAACCGGCACGTCAAATAGCAGAGTCAGGTCAGGCTGAAAGTCATCCTGCACCCAGGTTTCAAGTTGGCGAATCTTGTCCGCCGCCACCTCTCGCCCGCCATGCTGGTAGGCAAAGGTGGCATCGGTGAAACGATCCGACAGCACAGTCACGCCGCGCGCCAGAGCTGGCAGGATCACCTGTTCCAAGTGCTCGCGCCTGGCGGCAAACATCAGTAAGGTTTCAGTTTCAGGATGCATGCTCTGGTGCAACAGCAGTTCCCGTAAGGACTCCCCCAACGCCGTACCACCAGGTTCACGCGTCACCAGTACCTCATGGCCTTGGCCCCGCAGCAAATTGGCGATGGTCGGGATGTGTGTGCTCTTGCCGGCACCGTCTACTCCCTCCAGTGTGATGAATTTAGACATCAGTTTTTCTTCAATTGATAATGAACTACGGCACGATTATGCGCGCTTAAGGTGGCGGAAAAAACGTGGCTGCCATCCCCTTTACCGACAAAATACAAGGCGTCAGTGATACCCGGATGTAACGCCGCCTCAATGGCGGCGAGACCTGGCATGGCAATCGGCGTGGGTGGATAACCGAATCGCGTATAGGTATTGTAGGGCGTGTCTGTCTGCAAATCCTTTTTGCGCAGATTACCGTCAAATAATTCCCCCATGCCATAAATGACGGTCGGATCAGTTTGCAAGCGCATGCCCAGTTTGAGTCGATTGAGGAATACCCTTGCAATCAGTGGTCGCTCGTCACCACGCCCGGTTTCTTTTTCGATGATGGAAGCCATGATCAGCGCTTGATACGGCGTGGTATAGGGCAACGCAGGCTCACGCAGGCGCCAGGCGATATCCAGTTTTATTTTCATGGTCTGGTAGGCGCGCTTGAGGACGTCCAGATCGTTGGTGCCTGCACTGAAATAATAGCTGTCAGGAAAAAAAAGTCCCTCTGCCGTTGTTTCGGTGGCGCCGATCTGAGCCAGAATTTGTGCGTCCGACAGATGCATGCTGACGTGACGGACCGACTCATCGGCATCCAGCGCGGCCCGCATCTGCCGAAAGGACCATCCCTCAATGAAGGTGATACCGTGCTGTACCATGCTGCCGCTGGTGATCATCTGAAACAGGTCATAGGAGCTCATGCCTGGCTCCAACTGGTAATTACCGGCCTTGATTGCACTGTCCATGCCATTGGCATGCACCAGCAGCATGAAACTCCAGGGCTCGCTCAATATGTGTTCGCTCACCAGTTGCTGCGCAATAGCACGCAAGCTGCTACCGTGCTTGAGGACCAGATCATGGGGTGCATCCGGAAGGCTCAATGGCTGCTTGGTGAAATGTACCATCTAGCCGAATAATGCCATAGCGATCAACAGAACAAGCACAACAAGCTTACGCAACAGACGCATCATCTGCCTCCAATCGGTTGCGCAAACTCGCTGCCAGCGTTCCCGCCGGCCAGTTGACATGTTCCAGGTTGCGAACCTGCCAAGCGCCATACAGACTGTTACAGACGATCACCTCGTCGGCCGACAGCAGTGACTCCAGGTCAAGATCTTCAACCGCTATATCGACACCGAGAACGGGAGCCAAATCAATAATGCGTTGCCGTGTCACCCCGGCCACCCCGCAACGATCCAGTTTCGGCGTCACCAGCGTCGCGCCGCGCCTTATGAAAATATTGCTCATAGTACATTCGATGACACGCCCTTCCTCATCCAGCAACAATCCCTCTGCGATCTGCACATCAACCCACTCCATGCGCGCCAGCACATTTTCAAGACGATTCAGATGTTTGATCCCTGCAAGTCGTGGCTGCATGGCCAGGCGTAATTGGCAAAGTTTCACCCGTATTCCCTGGCTGAAATTTTGTTCCGGATACGCGGGCAGCGCTGACTTGATGACTATCCAGTTTGGTTGTGCCAGTGCCGGCACGGCGTAACCGCGCACGCCCTCTCCACGCGTCACGATAATTTTCACCGCAACGGATTCATTTTCTTCACACAAACATCCGATATCTGCCAACAGCACACTGGCGGGCGGGCAGACGATGGCCAGAGCATTGCAGTCATCACTTAATCGTCGATAATGCTTTGCCCAGCAATGGGCCACGCCATGTCGTACCGCAAGTGTGCGAAACACACCATCCCCGTAAGCCAATCCCCGATCCAGAGGCGAGAGAGCAGTTCCAGGCCTGCCGTTGATCAAATATTGAGTCTGCATGCTGTTAATTTGAAAACATCAAGGCTTACATCGTAACGCATGACGCTTGAGGCGCAAAGAATATAAGGTCCAAAAATATCGAATAGGGCCTTAAGTTAAGCGTTACTTGGCATGCCAGTCCACACACGCCCTGCCACATAAATCATCCATCTTATGGGCGATTGTTCAGGTTCAAGTCTGGATGATTGAAAATCGGTCGGCCTGGATCACCCGGACGGACCGTTTTTCAGGACATTTCACAATGGCATTGATCAGGCTGAAGTGCTTACGTTCAACCCGGGATTTGAGCCATGCAAGTTTTGCGACAAGGCTTGCAAGAAGCTGGCCAGCGAAGTCTGACTGCCGGAGGCCCCTGTTGCCCCCGTCAGATTCAGAAAATCCTGCTGCAAAGTTGCGAGCAAGGCGCCTGTTGTACTGCTGGTTACCGGGGTAGGACTGGCTCCAGAGGCAGCAATATTGCCGGGCGTTGTACTAGTGCCCGAGGTCGTGCCTGAACTGGTACCGGCTGAAGTCAGTTGTTGGATCAGATTCTGCAGTTTTGCCTCAATCCCGCCGCCACCGCCATGATGATGATGGCCTGACGCCTGGCCAACGGCGGCGGCACTGCTACCATCCTTATCGCCATCACTATCCGTTGCCGTTATTGCGACTGTTGTTGCAGGCGCTGTCGTTCCCGTTGCCGTGCTGGCGCCGCCAGGCTGCTGCGTCCCCAAGCCTTGCAAGGTGGCAAACAAGGCTTGCATGAATGCAGCAAGCGCTTGTTGAGGATCCGTGGCAGCGGCAGGAGCGCTGGCACTGCCTGTTGCTGATGGCGCTGGCGTCGTTCCGCTGGCGGCGACCGGTGCCGAGGCGCCGATTTGCGACAATGCCTGCAAGATCGCGGTGGCAAAGGAATTTCCCTGGTTGGGGATGGCATGGGACCGGCTTCCGTTTTCACCGCCATTGCCGCCATTTGCTGAGTAGATCGAACTGTAAGGGTTGAGCTGACTGACATTATAAGGACTGCTAATTCCGTTAATCGATGACATGTAATTTCTCCTGTAACGCATTAATCAAAAAGATGACGTAACTCATTATCGATATACCCCTAGCGAAAATTGGGCCAGCATTGGTTAATGAAACGTATCCTAATGACTCTACAAGAAATTTGGCTGAAACTGGTGCTGCGACTGGGTTCATTGAAATCTGGAGGGAATCTGGATTTTTACTTTTCAAGTCCATAAAAAAATCACGGCAGTAGTTGCCGCTCAAGGCGGCAATTTCTGCCGTGATTGCTTGGTTTAAAAGCCGGAATCAGTTGTATTGCACAGCTCTATCTCGGCGCATCCGGTGGCGGTGGTGGCGGATTGCCGGCAGGAGGCGGAGCAAAACCTGCAGGCGGTGGTATATATCCGCCGGCTGGAGGTGGTGGTGGCGGATATGCCGCAGGAGCTGGCACACTGGCCGGACGGCGCTGTGTCGAGATGCGACCTGAGACTGGAACCTGATTGCCCTTGGCGTACATGCACTGAATATAGGCATTGTCGTAGCGATGCTGGGCACCGGACGAGGACATGTTGGCCTCATTGACCCCTATTATGCTGCCGAACAGCAGCCCGGTTGCCGCGCCAATACCGGCACCGTGCCCGCCGTCAGCTACCGCGCCAACCGCAGCACCAAGCGCAGTCCCCAGCACTGCCGTGCGCGCAAAACTGTCATTGGATGCTTGGGTTGCAGTGGTGCCGCCTATCTGTTCCTGGGCAAACTGACGGCAGATGGTGTCGTCAGCATGGAACTGGTCAAAATTCTTGCCAGTCCCCGGCAACGCCAGACCACTCGGGCCATTCGGCACCGTGGCGCAAGCTGACAGCAGCAAAACAGTCAACAGGATACTTGTCGTTCTGGTATTGCTATACATGATCTAGCCTTCCTTTAGTTACTGAGGAGCCGGGGTTGGAGCAACCTTCTGCCAGCCACCGGGGCATTCCTTGACGTAAGGGTAATAACCGTCAGGTTTGTCGCAGTGATACCAGAAGTTGCTGGCCTGCGGCGCCGGGGCTATTTGCGGTGCTGGCTGAGCACTCTCCTGCTCAATATATACCGGAGGCTGCACCTGCACCGGAACGGGAACAGTCACCACCTCTGGATAATATGGGTAGGGATTGTAATAACGGGGGGGATAAGGATATGGATATGGGTAATAGGGATACGGTGCACCAAAGTAGAAACCCACGCCGACATGTCCACCGCCATGCCCATGCCCACGTCCTCCGTCAGCCAATGCGGTTCCACTCAGGGAAACCCCAGCCAGCAACATAAGCCCACACAATAATTTGTTCACTTTCATGATGTACTCCTCGCAAAAATAACGGTACCGGTTAGTCCCAGCACATGACCCTATGACAGTAAATGGATAACAGAAGTTTTTCCAAATTGCCTGAATTTTGTAACTGCGTGTATCTGATGGTGGCTGCATCACCGCGACTGGCAACAGATCTATGCGGCAGGTAATTCCAGTGTCGCGATCAAGCCCAGATCAGATGGTCCCATGTTTTTAAGCTTGAGTGTGCCCCGGTGTTGTCCTGCAATGATGCGAGCGATGGTCAATCCCAGTCCCGTTCCGCCAGAATTTCTGGAACGGGAATCATCCAGACGCTTGAAAGGCTGGAATACCGTCTCCAGCTGATCCTCGGGGATGCCAGGACCACCATCGATAATGGACACAATTGCCTTGGAATCCTCAAGTTTGATGCTGACATGCGCAAATTTCCCGTACTTCAATGCGTTATCGAGCAAATTGGAGATGCAACGCCGCAACGAATGAGGGTAAGCCATGATGGACCTCCCTATTGCTCCGGTATGGATGACATCCAGACCTGCATCGGCAGCATCATTGCAGATCGCCGCGACCAGGGAATCCAAGTCAACCGCTTCAAATTCCTCCTTCGTGCTAACACTCTGGGCAAAATCAAGCCCCTCTCTCACCATAGTTTGCGTGGCTGTCAGGTCTGCGACCAGACGGGCGCGCAGTTCCTCATCGCTCACCTTCTCCAGGCGCAAACGAAGGCGCGTCAATGGCGTTTGCAAATCATGAGCAATCGCGGCCAGCATGTAGGTACGTTCCTGAATGTGATTGCGGATGCTGGACTGCATGCTGTTAAAGGCAAGTGAGGCATCGCGCACTTCCGTCGGCCCCTGGTCCTCAGGCAAGGGTGGATGCTCGATATTCTTGCCAAAATCACGCGCCGCCTGTGCCAGATTTCTCAAGGGCTTGCTGGCGATGTACGCCACCACCAGAGCCAGCGAAGAAACAACGAACAGAAACACAAGAATGTTAACCAGATAGGCTCCGCGCAACGGAGGCGTGGCACCTACTTGATAAGCCAGGTCAAGACGCAATGGCGTACCATCCTTAAGGCTGGTCAGCACCGTCTGGCAATGACGTTCGCCGGTCTGATTTCGCCCGCCATGCCGGGTCGGACAGTCAGACGCCTCACGCTCAAAGGCACTGACGGCTCTGCTCTCTCCAAAAATATGGTTCAGCGCCTTTGAAAACTCCGTCACGGCCGGTTGGCCGATCACCGTCGTTGAATGCGAGAAATCAATCCTGATGCCGGACTTCTCGATAATGGTGGCCAACGCCTGGCGCGAAGTTACAGGGCTCGCCTCCAGAATGAGAATGACTTGCTCCACGCGCTCCGCCGCATTACGCGAGCGACCCTGAAGCATCAGATCCTTGCGTTCATATTCTGCCAGCACCATGACCAAGGCCCCGGTGATGATCGTGCCGCCGACCAAAATCAGGAATATCCTGCTGGTCATCGAATTGAGAAAAAGTTTGATCATTGACGTTCAATCTTTACCGTGGCGGCCAGCACATAACCTTCATTACGAACCGTTTTAATGATGGACGGATTCTTGCTATCCCCTTCCATGCGCTGCCGCAAGCGGCTTATTTGCAAATCAATGGAACGATCGAACGGCGTCGTGTCGCGACCATGTATCAGGTCCATCAACTGGTCGCGGCTGAGCACCCGGTTGGGATGCGCTAAAAATATCTTCAGCAGTCGAAACTCTGCTCCTGACAATGAAATAATCACGCCCTTTTCATTGATCAGGTGGCGTGCCACCAAATCCAGCACCCAGCCTGAAAAATGCATTTTCACCTGTTCCAGGTGATTATTCTCAGTCGGCTCTGCAGGTCGGGAACGCCTAAGGACACTGCGTATCCTGGACAGTAACTCGAGTGGCTCGAACGGCTTGCAGACATAATCGTCTGCCCCTGTTTCCAGTCCCATCACGCGATCGAGCGGATTGGATTTTGCCGTAAGCATGATCACCGGTAAATTCGAGTTGGAGCGTAATTGCCGGCATAAGGACAGGCCATCCTCCCCCGGCAGATTGAGATCGAGCACCACCAGATCGATATGCTGCGAATTGAGAATACTGCGCATGCCTTCGCCATCTGCTGCTTGATACGCATGCAGACCATTGCGCTCAAGAAACTCCGAGAGCAGGTGCCTGATGTCAAGATCGTCATCGACGATGAGGACACGGGTACTTGGTTCGGCTTTATTCATGGGAGTCTTTCGTTCTGTCGAAGAAAATTATTGTGCTTTAGTGCATTTCGGCTGCCGGTCTGCTTGCATAAAACCATGAGCATGGCTCGATTCAGGCCTGGAAATCAAGATGGCAAACAATGCCAGGGCCATGATTGCGACACCATAACGCTCCAACCTGTCATCCGAACGCTTTTTCATGATCAATATTCTCTAGGGGGATCAAGTGATTGATAAGCAACGGGGACTATTAGAACCGCACAATGTATCTGCCATTTTTCAGAACGAGGTGTTGTTTGTAGCAAATTGTAACGCCACAGGCGCCTGGCAAACTACAGAAAACCGATTCGGCCAAGAGGACGAACCGTGGACAGAACTATCGTTTTTCCATCCCGGACTGGGGTTTTGCATCCAACGCCAGCAGCTCTTCATCACTGAATAATCGTGAACGGCAGATGAACGTTTTGCCTTCCGGCCCGTCCAGGGCAAATGTGCCACTACAGCCATTCACCACGTCCACGATCAGATGCGTATTCTGCCAGAACTCGAAGTCCCGATGACCCATGTGATAGGGCGCACCACCAACCTCCCCCAAGTAGACATCATGGGGACTGAGCTTGAACTCGCCATCAGGGTAACACAGGGGAGCACTATTCTCGCAACAGCCGCCAGACTGAAAAAACATCACCGGGCCGTGCTTGCTGACCAACAGCCGGATCAAGTCCAGTGCCGCAGGTGTTGCTGAAACGCGTTCAACCATGATCATCCTCCCGAAGAAAACTTGCCCGCGAGCAGTTCTGGCAGGTCAACATTCGACAGATTAATTGATAATGGTTCAGAGGTCACAAATAAAAACAGGCTCCCGGGTCAGCGGGAGCCTGTTTTAATCAAACTTCAGATCAGAAGAAACCAAGTTTCTTCGGGCTGTAGCTGACCAGGAGGTTCTTGGTTTGCTGGTAGTGATCAAGCATCATCTTGTGGGTTTCACGGCCAATGCCGGATTCCTTGTAGCCACCGAACGCTGCATGTGCCGGATACGCATGATAGCAGTTGGTCCATACACGACCGGCCTTGATGCCACGGCCCATGCGATAGGCGACGTTGCCATTGTGGCTCCAGACGCCGGCGCCTAGACCGTACGGGGTGTCGTTGGCAATGGCGAGCGCGTCGGCTTCATCCTTGAAGGTAGTCACGGCGAGTACCGGCCCAAAGATTTCTTCTTGGAAGATACGCATCTTGTTATGGCCCTTGAACAAGGTCGGCTGCACGTAATAGCCACCAGCCAAATCACCGGCCAGAACTGCACGTTCGCCGCCGATCAGGACTTTGGCGCCTTCCTGCTTGCCAATATCTACATAGGACAGGATTTTTTCCAGCTGCACGTCCGACGCCTGGGCACCTATCATGGTGTCGGTGTCGAGTGGATTGCCTTGCTTGATGGCGGCTACGCGCTTCAGTACGCGCTCGATGAACTGGTCGTAGACGGATTCCTGAATCAAGGCACGCGATGGACAGGTACAGACTTCACCTTGGTTGAAGGCAAACAGCACCAGACCTTCAATAGATTTATCCAGAAAATCATCGTCTTCATCAGCAATGTCGGCAAAGAATACATTTGGAGACTTGCCACCCAGTTCCAGTGTAGCCGGAATTAAGCTGTTGGCTGCAGCCTGAGCGATAACACGGCCGGTGGCGGTCGAGCCGGTAAACGCGATCTTGGCAATGCGGGAACTGGTGGCGAGCGGCATGCCGACTTCGCGACCATAGCCGTTGACGATATTCAGTACGCCTGCAGGCAAGATGTCAGCGATCAATTCGGCCAAAATTAAAATGCTGATAGGCGTCGATTCGGCCGGTTTCAACACTACGCAATTGCCGGCACCAATGGCAGGGGCCAGTTTCCAGGCTGCCATCAACAGTGGGAAGTTCCACGGAATGATCTGGCCAACGACACCGAGAGGCTCATGGAAATGATAGGCGACCGTGGTTTCATCGATCTCGCTCAAGGATCCTTCCTGCGCGCGCAAACAGCCGGCAAAATAACGGAAGTGATCGATGGTCAAAGGTACATCGGCATTCAGGGTCTCGCGGATCGGTTTACCATTGTCCACGGTCTCGGCATAGGCCAGCAATTCGAGATTAGCTTCCAACCGATCGGCAATCTTGAGCAACACATTGGCACGTTCAGCGATAGGCGTACGGCCCCACTTGTCTGCTGCAGCATGCGCCGCATCAAGTGCCAGTTCGACATCTTCTGCGCCGGAGCGTGGCGCCTTGGTATAGGGCTTGCCGGTGACAGGCGTAATGACGTCAAAGTATTCACCTTTGACCGGCGCAACCCACTTGCCACCGATGAAATTATCGTATTTTGCTTTGTACTGAATCTTGGCGCCGGTCTGGCCTGGAAATGCGTAAATCATGATATCTCCTGAATTTTTTGTAATGGTTGATGAAGGGTGCAAAAAATCAAAAACAAAATTCAACAACGCGAAGAAAAATCCCTTCACAGGTTTGTTATATCGAAACCGCACCGGAACATTAGCAGAATCCGTGCCTGAATACCAGATTGGAGCAAGCGGCTGATTTTAATTACTTTACAAAATTCAGATAGTCATTCATATTTCAACATTGTCTCAATTTGATACGAGTGTCTCAATCAAGGTTGAGACAGTTTGCAACCAGGAAATCTTGATTAACTCATGCGCCGTAATATCGAACATTTAAATCGCATTAATGCCGCCCGCACACAGATGCAGGATCGTGGCGTAGTGCCGACGGGGCTGTTACCGGAGCCGATAGAACGTTCCTGGTCACGCTGTGTCAGCACCGGGCAATCGCTTGAGTTGAATCTGCAAAATGAACCCCTGACACAACTCGAGCTGAATGCGATCAAGGAAAAGAATTCACGCCTGCTACATCAGGCGCGACCGGAAATGGAAAACCTGCAAGTGCAGATCCTCGGCACTCAGAGCATGGTAATCCTGACCGATGCCCACGGCACGATTCTGCACACGCTGGGCGATGCCGACTTCATCTCGCGCGCCCAACGCGTGTCGTTGCAACCTGGCGTTTCCTGGAGCGAGCAGAATACCGGCACCAATGCCATCGGCACAGCACTTATTGAACAGGCGCCAGTATTCGTCATGGGGGCTGAGCATTATGTCAGCCAGAATGCTTTCCTGAACTGTTCGGCCTCCCCTATTCTCGATCCTTTCGGACAAACCATCGGCGTACTGGATGTTTCCGGTGATCACCGGCAACCGCAAGGACACACACTGGCACTGGTGCGCATGTCGGCACAAATGATAGAAAACCGGCTGTTTAGCGCCGAGTTCTCACGTGACATCATCCTCCATTTTCATTCCCGTCCCGAATTCATCGGCACCTTATGGGAAGGCATCGCCGTTTTTTCGCCTGATGGCCACCTGCTGGCGATCAATAAGTGTGGGGGTGCCCAGCTGGGTCTCAATCCGGCCGCAATTGGCAAGCTTACCTACAGCAACCTGTTTGAAGGGAGCTTGCCCGCGCTACTCAGCCAGGCCAGAAACCTGCTGCCTCACGGCATGTCGCTCAACACGCAAGCCGGACAGACCATGTACGTTAAAGCATCACCAGGCATTGCCAAATATGCTTCCGCAGTTAATGAGAAACCTGTAACTGCGAGGGTTTCGCCTCGAACCTCGGACTCAAGCACGCTTGACCAACTGGATTCCGGCGACCCGCACCTTCACACCGTAATCGACCGGGTGAAGAAGGTGTTGCAGCGCGACATCCCCATCCTGATCGAAGGTGAGACAGGTACCGGCAAGGAATTGCTGGCCAAGGCCATTCATGCGGCTTCCGCTCGCAAGGGCGTGTTCGTTGCCATCAACTGTGCATCGATCCCGGAAGGCCTGATTGAAGCCGAATTATTCGGCTACGAGGAAGGTGCGTTTACCGGAGCGAAAAGAAGTGGCGTACCCGGGAAAATCATGCAGGCCAACGGCGGCACCTTGTTTTTGGATGAAATTGGCGAGATGCCGATGCCGCTGCAGGCCCGTCTGTTGCGCGTGCTGCAGGAACGTGAAATCGTGCCCCTGGGAGGTGCCAAAGGCGCACCCGTCGACATCGCCATCATTTCTGCCACCAATCGAAAATTGCGCGACCACGTCGATGCGGGTGACTTCCGCGAAGACTTGTTTTATCGCCTCAATGGCCTGCGCGTTAGCCTGCCTGCGTTGCGAGATCGTGCTGACATGGATGCGCTGATCTCCAGAATATTGCGAGAGGAATGTGACAACCAGGTGTCCTTGCATCACGACACGCTGTCACTGTTCAAAAATCATCCTTGGCGCGGAAACGTGCGACAACTGCGCAACGTGTTGCGCGCCGCCCTGGCGTTCATTGATGATGGCGAGGTTATCAGCTTGCATCATCTGCCAGAGGATTTTATCGAAGAATATCCGCATGGCAGTAATCGGAACCACCCGAACCCGCTTCCGTCCAGCATTCTTGCCGCAGGAAATAACTTGATCCGGCAGGCCTTGCTGGACCATGCCGGCAACATGACGCAAGCGGCCAAGCAGTTGGGGATCAGTCGCGCTACCTTGTACCGCAAGGTGCAAAAGCTGAAATAGCAGAACCCTGCCGGTGTTGCCAAAGTGGCCATTTGACCGCTCAGAACGAGGGTCGTGAAGGCTCAGATCAGG
>CAIJXJ010000145.1 GCA_903824575.1 uncultured Methylobacillus sp. | reverse complement strand
GATGCCGCCCATTTAGAGGAAACGGCTAAATATCAAGACGTGGTGCAAGAAGTAAAAGTTGCTTATTTCAACATTTTACGGGCTCAGAGGATTCAGGATGCGACGCGGCAGTCGGTCGAAATGCTCGGCGCCCATCGTGATGTTGCTGAAAATTATTTCAACGTGGGTATGATCCCCAAAAATGATTTACTGCATGCTGAAGTCGAGTTGGCTAATGGCAAGCAAGCTCTGGTAAGAGCAAAAAATGCGGTGGAACTGGCTAAGTCCAGTTTTAATACGGTTTTGAAACGTAAGATATTTGCGCCGGTAGAAATAGTGGATATTCTAGCCTATCATCCACTGAATCAATCGTTTGAAGAATGTTTGAATGTTGCCCAGCAAGCACGTCCGGAGCTCAAAATATCATCACTCAAGGCGGCGCAGGCGGGAAAATTAGTTCGGATAGCGCAAAGCGATTATTTCCCCTCTTTAAGTCTGGTTGGCAATTATTCAAGATTTGGCGATAATCCATCTGTTTCCGGCTCTGACTTTAAAGACCAGGAAAGCTGGTACCTAATGGCGGTGGCCAGTTGGAATTTCTGGGAATGGGGCAAAACGAAATTCAGGGTTGATGCCAGCAAAGCCAAAGAGAACCAAGCGCTGGAAGCGTCCAAAGAATTAAATGATCAAATTACTTTGGAAATAAAAAATGCTTACCTGATATTGCAGGAAACGGAAAGTCAAATTATTGTTTGGCAGAAAGTGATTGAACAGGCCGAAGAGAATTTCCGTATTTCCGAGGAAAGATATAAGGAAAGAGTCGCTACCTCGACGGAGGTTCTCGATGCCCAAACTTTATTGACCAAAGCAAAATCGGAATACGCCAATGCTTTGGGCGATTATAATGTAAATTATGCCAGGCTGCAAAGAGCCATGGGAACTATTTGGCCGTAGTTTTGTTGTATGTGGATTATAGTTACGATAATTAAAATGACAGAGGTGCCGAATGAAAAACAATAACAGAGCCGGATGGCTGATTGCCGCCGCGAGCGTTCTCGCTGTGGGCTTGATTCTGGGCGGTTGCGGAAAGAAGACCACAGGCCCTCCAAACATTACTCCCGAAGTTGCCGTTGTGACGATACAATCGAAGCAGGTGGTTATCACGACCGAATTGGCCGGCCGGACATCCGCCAATTTAGTAGCTGAAGTGCGTCCTCAGGTTAGTGGTATCATCCAGGAGCGCCTGTTTACGGAAGGCGCCGATGTCAAAGCCGGCCAGACGCTCTTTAAGATCGATCCGGCTACCTATTGGTCGGCGCTTGATAATGCCAAGGCCGCGCTTGCCAGATCCGAGGCCAATCTGTCGGCAATCCAGTTGAAGGCTGATCGCCTGCGGGAATTGCTGGCCGAGAAAGCGGTCAGTCAGCAGGACTACGACGATGCGGCTGCCGCGCTGAAACAGATTCAGGCGGATATACAGTTTGGAAAGGCTAATGTCGATATGGCCCGCATTAATCTTCGATATACATCCATTACCGCGCCCATTTCGGGCCGCATCGGAAGATCCAACGTAACCGAGGGCGCTCTGGTGACGGCGCAGCAGCCCACCGTTCTGGCCACCATTC
>CAIJXJ010000144.1 GCA_903824575.1 uncultured Methylobacillus sp. | reverse complement strand
GATGTTCTTTGCGCATCACCTACCCCCCTGCCATCATTGATGGGCCATCGCAATCTTCGATTTCTGTCGGGTCGTCGCTGCTCCAGGTAATCAGATTCATTACTCTGCAAAATGCCTGAAGACTTCCGTTTTGCGTCATCCAAACCGCTCCTTTGCAGCCGCTGCACATCGTTGAAGGCGTTGATTGACCCAATCTTTCCAACTGCAGCAAGACTGACGACCTGTGCACCGGTTTCTCCGGCAAATCCGGCAATTGCGGGGACTCGATTAATGTCAAATTCGGCTCTGAGTCCTGGGTCAGGTGCTCGACTTGGTGCGCCGTCTCTGCTTCGGTTTCTCCCATCAAGCTGTTGAAAAGTTCTTCCAGTGTCTGATCCATCTGTTACTCCTTCTTCTGTCTGTATTTCAATCTTTCTTGATCCACGTCCGACACTTGAAAACTTGTTTTTGTTGTATTCGGCTTTGAGCACAATGCGTTCATTCATCAGCGCAAGCCAACGCTCAGCACGCTCGGGATCGGGTGTTTCGCGTGTGAAATAGAGTGCGTCTCGGTCAACCAAATATGCTTGCTTTACAGCTTCAGCATTCCAGTTTTTAGAAAAAACAGGGCCAGAAAGCCGAATGGGGCTTGTGGCTCCAGCCATTACCAAGGAGATTGAATTCTTGCTCTCCTTTGTCACTGAACCAATGGTCTTCAGGTCAGCGACAACATCGTCACGACTTGTGATCTTCCCATCAACGACACCTTGCGACAGCGCTTGTGCGATCTGCTGGCGTCGGTCCATGCCTTGTTTCCACTTCAAAGTCTTTTGTAGGTTTTTTCCATAAACAACCCGAGCGCGGCGCGGGTCATCAGGCCTGGCCCAACCCATCTTCCAGTTCCAATAGTTGCGCATCGGGCCGTAGTCGCCCTCCCAGCCTGGCGCTGCCGGGTTGTACGCTTTGCCAGTGGCCAGATGTATGCAAGCCGAGATAATGTGCAGGTGCTGAGATCCATCGTGTTCGATCTGAAGAACAGCAAGGTAACAGTACGTGGCTTTCTCTAGTCCAGAGAATGCGACTTTCTCGAAGTCAGCAATGACTGCATCGAGGTCTGAACGCGTCGGATTGTCTCCTGGTGTAAAAGAGATAACGGCACTCTTATACTTCTGCTTGTGTTGTATCGCATCACAAATGCGACGCAACTCGGCAGCATTTCCAGCTAAGACTTGTACGTCGGTTCTGACAACACCGTTGTGATCTTTTTCCTGAAAAACGTAATCAATGGCAGGTCCAACTGGCCCCGTTCCGAAATCAAGATGGTTGAAATTCATGAGTCTTTAAATCGCTCGGCAAGCTCACAATGATGCTCACGGATCGCGCCCATGTGACGCTCTACTGCCACTAAAGTGATGAGCAAACTTGTGTAATCTGGCACCACGCCGGCATGGTGATCGACATGCATTCCATGGGCCAGTTGGTTCAGTTTGTTGCCAATGCCGCGTAAAACCAGCAGCAATTGCGGGTCAACTGGTACAGGCGCTGGCATGAGTTCTCTCGACTTGCTCGGCGTCTCGCGGCCTGTTTCTTCAACTTCAGACATACGAATAAAGCGCCGAAATGCATCACTGAAGGACATTTTTGGTGTGATTTTTGAGGCCTCGATTCGCTCAATAACGGACGCCGGCAGGCGAACGGATCGAGTAAACAGGGGTTCCTTAGCCATGGGGAAAACTCCAAAAATATCGACTCACAAGCAAAGGGACTTGGCTGGGATCAAATGGGGCACAGCCCCTCCTGTCAGCATCGTAGGAAAAAAATCGAAGACTTTTTGTATACGATGTATGCTGGCTTAACCAATACATGAGAATACCTACCTCAAAAAACGCATGCAAATGACGCGACCGAGACTCAAAAACCCACCTGTCGGAGGCTTTTTGAAGAGCTCGACAAATAGCCTTTGTCGTTGTTGCCCATCTGCTTGTTAATGATGGGCAACGACCCCCGTATTTATTGGGGAGAATTGGCCGGTTCATCAACGATTGTTATTGAATCCGGGACGCTCTGAGCAATGCTCTCTGGTGTCGGATCTGCCTCGGTTGCCGCAGCAACTTGCGGGGTACTATTTTCCAGTTTTTTTGCAACAGAAGTCTTCACGATTCGCTTCTTCATCTTCTTTTTCGCTGCATCAATTTTGGCCAACATTGCATCGCAGTCAGCCTGTGTAAGTTGCATCCCCTCAGCAGACATCACAGCTAGTGTCAGCAGGTCTACTGCAGCATTGATCTGCTTACGAACCCTCTCTGAAGAGAATGCACTCCAAGCTGCTGCAATCTCGCGTTTGGTCTTGTTGTTGGTCTCATCTTCCTGAACTTGTGTGTACCTGATTGGTCCATCTTTCCATTGATGCACGACGTCCAAAGGCTCCTCAGGCGTGCCATTACAGTACGCAATTGCTT
>CAIJXJ010000143.1 GCA_903824575.1 uncultured Methylobacillus sp. | reverse complement strand
GTACCCGCACTAAAGAGATAAACATGCTTCTATGTTCAGGACGCAAATTGTCTGGATTTGGATATCGCTGCTTCAAGTCCTTCAACAGAAACATAGATCGCTGTTGGGCCAGCTTGCAATCGGCGTTAAGTTTGGGGATTGCAGTCAGCCGTAACATCAATTCCTTGAATTCGCTATTGGGTTTGAGTCTGGCCAGAAATTTACATCGGTCATCACCTTCAACAATCAGAATGTCGCGTGGAGCGATAAACGCTTTGGTCGCTGGCAGTCCGTCCTCGGACCGCATCAGGTCGCCAGGAAGCCAATCCATCTGGGCCAAAATCTCGTGCACTTTGCTTTTGCCATTATCCTCAAGATGGAACACTGCCATGGTGTTGGCCACTTGTGAGATCTTCAAATTAGCAGTCAGTGGCTCCAGTTTAGCCAGTGGTTTGCCCGAAGGGCCCACGTCTTGCAGGGAGGGCGGGAAATCACGTGGTTCAACCCAGCCATTGTCCCCTCCTTCTACCACCGGCATGCCGCAGGCCGGTGCAACCCCAAGCCAGTTTAACAACTCATCAGTGAGTATGTCATTGGCGAAATACTTCCGGTGGACCCTGTCCAGCGTTAATTGCCGAGCCGGTTCCCAACGACCATCAATGGTGGGAAGAAACAAGGTTGCAAGCGCACGCCCCATGCGTGGTTTATCAGATTTTTCATCGTTTTCGCTGGCACGCCAGGCGAAATGAACCGGTTTTTCCTTAACCCTTTTAAGTAAAATTGACGCAAAAGCAAGGAGTTCCCTCTGTGACTCTGGCTCAAGATTCGTCTCGAAAATCGTCATCGAAGGGTCTGACGCCAGTTGGCGCAACTCCTGCAACACGATAGTTGGGGAAAAGGGGGCTGCACCCATAGGACCGTCCCAAGGGGACAAGGGAAAATCAGTCACTGAACGATGACGATCAAGCAGTGACTTGGGAATAGAAAGCTCAGCAATATCATCCTGAGCCTTAAAAAAAAGACGTGAATCGGCACGACCGCCAGGTTGGCCTTTTATCGGCAGCGGCACCGCACCCCTTCCCCTACCAGTTTGAATAGGAACCAAGCGAGTTCGCTGGTTTGCAAGTAGTTCGCACAAATTGCGAGCCTTGTTTGCCCAGGTGGCCTTGGGCGGGTCGTATCCACCGCAAAGTTCTTTAACCCAGTCCTGGCTGTTGTCCCAAAAGGAACTATAGCATTCGTCATTTCCCGCCGGAAAACGTTCCGCACGGAAAAAATTTTCAGCCAGCAGTGACCATGTTTGAAATTTGCCATCAGGAAACAGTACGTTTTTTAACACTTTTAACCATTGCACAGGCGACTTCTTTGGTACTCCGGCCAGTTGCCAAAAATCAACTCGTGGCTCATCTGACTGACTTTCCTCGATGAGAGCTTTTACGTGAAGTTCGGCTGCACGTTGCAATAGTTCGTTATTGTAGCGCCCAACTGAATTTTCGGGTTGCAGATTCATTCCTTCACGATCTGCCTTTACCTGGAAGTCGCCATGAATGTCGATAGGCAGACCAGTGCGCATCTGGGTAGGCAAGTAATTGTAAAAAAAGCCCGATTCCATTTTTCCCACTGTTGACAGTTCGCCTATCGGCAGTTCTCCCCAGCGTAACGCAATACGCGGCTCATCCAATTCGAGCTTGGCAGCCAATGCCAACGGAGCCAGATCAGGATAACTTCCGACCCCCTTAGCTTGCCAGCCAGTTTCTGTGCTGCGTTCCTTTCTTTGCCCGATGGTTACACAAAGGTCACTACGGTTCTGACGCAAGGTAATAAAATGGAGACGAGTTTTCTTGAGCATCTCGACTTCATAACCAATTTGCGCCAAATGCGTGTCATTTCCCTCAGGGATTCGAAGTAGAACAGCTATCGAATAACCATCAAGTCCCGAGTGTGGAGCGGAGGGTTCATGCAACAAGCGAGGCAGGTAAAAACTCGGCCGGGGTCCAGGGGGGAGCATACCCTTAACAATTTCATCGAGTTTATGCGACCCGGATGGCTTCCAGTCAGCGGGATTACGGCAGGTCACGAGTTCAAGTCCCCACCAACCGCCTTCGGCAAGGCGGCTCCAGATCTCGACTTGATTCGATACGGCAAACACAGATCGAAAACCGATCCCTTTGTTCCCAAAATTTTGCTTGACCGATTTGCTTGAGGCGTGCAGGGCACACAACGCATGGAAATCGGAACGCTTTTCCTTCTGGTTCTGCTGAGTGTAATCGAAATTTGGATTGATGCTCAACCCTTTCGAATCCTGATCATCGTTGGCAACAACCAGTAGATTATTTTCAAAGGAGACAAAGCAATGTTGATCGGCTCTATCCAGAGCGTTCTGAAACAACTCTAGAACCACACGACCTGCATACTGTAGCCCAACGGACTCCTCTGCATTCAAATGAAGGAGCGCGTCCTCACCTGTCCTATCTCTATAATGCATTACATGATTAATGAATGTGTTTTCGACTTCGTGCCACGTGGGATAATTCATATTACTCCTTTTGCAATTGTTCATAGAATAATTCAATTAGCGCTATAGTTCAGTTATTGTTTTATTACGTATTCTGTCACAAACATAGAGTAGACTCGTCATGGTATTAACATCTCCCAAAAGGAACACACCATGACGCCAAATTTTTCACAGTTTCAATCAAGTGTCAGTTTAAACGAATTTCTCGAAGCATACGGGACAACCGCACAATGTGGAGCTGCGATGAAGAAGTTACGCTGGTGATCCGGATACTACTGCTGAGTGTGTCAGAGCCACAGTCACTGTATCGTCTGTCATGGTCCCGTCAAAAGTTCTAATGCAACCGCTGCCATAGTCAGGTGCCCCTGACCTCGGTAACCATATTCCATGCGACAAAACTGTCT
>CAIJXJ010000142.1 GCA_903824575.1 uncultured Methylobacillus sp. | reverse complement strand
GCGATCAAGGGTTAGGGTGCGTCAAAGGCCGAGGCGGTTCTGGCTGCCGAACTGCCATTGGCCTGCGTGGGTATGATTCAATCCAGTATCCCCCACCCCCAAAATAAGTTCTACGATGACCGACGTTAGCAAAATCCTGCCGCGCGAGAAAGCTGAAATTCTGGCTCAGGCTCTGCCCTATATCCGTAAATTCCATGGCAAAACCATGGTTATCAAATACGGTGGCAATGCCATGACCGATCCGGAATTGCAAGCCGACTTTGCCGAGGATGTGGTGCTGCTCAAACTGGTCGGCATCAACCCCGTGGTGGTCCACGGTGGCGGGCCGCAGATTGAAACCGCACTCAAGCGGCTCGGGAAGAAGGGCGAATTTATTCAAGGCATGCGGGTAACCGATGCTGAAACCATGGAAGTGGTGGAATGGGTGCTGGGGGGTGAGGTGCAGCAGGACATTGTGGGCCTGATCAACCAGGCTGGCGGTAAGGCGGTCGGCCTGACGGGTCGTGACGGCGGCATGATTCGCGCGCAAAAGCTCCGGATGGTGGACAACAACGACCCCAGCAAGGAACACGACGTCGGTCAGGTCGGCGATATCGTCAGCATCGACCCCAGTGTTGTCAAGGCTTTGCAGGATGACGCCTTCATTCCGGTGATCAGCCCGATCGGTTTTGGCGAAAACAACGAGAGTTACAACATCAATGCCGACGTTGTCGCGGCGAAACTGGCGACGGTATTGAAGGCTGAAAAGCTGCTGATGCTGACCAACATCAGCGGCGTCCTCGACAAGGCTGGCAATTTGCTCACCGACTTGAGTGCACGCCAGATTGATGAACTGTTTGCCGATGGCACGATTGGCGGTGGCATGTTGCCGAAAATCAGCGGCGCCCTGGACGCTGCCAAGAGCGGTGTCAACTCGGTCCACATCATCGATGGACGCGTGCCGCATGTGCTTTTGCTTGAGATCCTGACCGATCAGGCTTTTGGCACCATGATCCGGTCGCATTAAGTAGGCCCCCACGCTCCGCGCGGTGGGTCGCCACCGACCCCTCGAAAACCCTCGGGTCTGCTGTGCGAGAATGAATTTATCATTGCGCTTGTGACCATGTCTGACGTCGAACCCACTTCCCCGGTATCCGCCCCAAACTCAGGGGCTATTGCGTCTGCACCGACACCGCGCAAACGTCCGAAACCGGGAGAGCGGCGCGTGCAGATATTGCAAGCACTGGCAAGCATGCTGGAACAACCGGGGTCCGAGCGCATCACCACTGCGGCGTTGGCGGCGCGACTCGATGTGAGCGAAGCGGCCTTGTATCGCCACTTTGCCAGCAAGGCGCAGATGTTCGAAGGCCTTATCGAGTTCATTGAACAGTCGGTTTTTTCCTTGATTAACCAGATTGCTGATCGCGAAAGTTCGGCCGGGCAGGCCGCTGGCTCGCCGGATGCGGATACCGGTCGTCGCCAAGCGATCAAGGTAGTCACCATGCTGATGCAGTTCGCGGAAAAGAATCCCGGCATGACGCGTGTCATGGTGGGCGATGCCTTGGTATTCGAAAACGAACGCCTGCAACAACGTATGAACCAGTTTTTTGACAAGATTGAAGCCACGCTCAAGCAGAGTCTGCGCAGCAGCGCCGAGTCGGGTGGCTCGGCGACACCCAGTGTCGATACGCAGGTGCGGGCCTCAGTCCTCACGGCTTTTCTGGTTGGGCGCTTGCAGCGCTTTGCACGCTCTGGTTTCAGGCGGCTGCCATCGGAACATCTGGAAGCCAGCCTGGCTCTGATCCTCTGACCGCGGGTAAACCCGCGACTCCCTTAGAAAATTCCCTCTAGAAACGGGTAGTGTCGCCACATCTGCGGCGCGGATGATGCAAAATAGCACGATCGTTCTATTTTGTGTCCTATGACTCTTACTGAAACCTCTGTCAAAACACCCGT
>CAIJXJ010000141.1 GCA_903824575.1 uncultured Methylobacillus sp. | reverse complement strand
GTTCGAAAAAAATAAATCTGTCCCCTTTTACAACCGATTAGAAGTCGAGAACCTGGCCCTGCTGCAAGGGCATGGGGGCATAAATCGAGGCATCCCGCACAATCTCTTGCATGATAACCTCAGCCTCGCCAGGCTTGAGGTGGGTAATATAGATCTCGGCCTGACGTTGCAGTTTTTGCAATTCCTGCAACAACAGGGAAGGACAAAGATGCTTGGATACCCGCGCCAACTTGAGGTCGGCATTGCTGAAAGCCACCTCGATAATCAGATATTTCAAATTTTCGATACTGTTGACCGCCTGCCACAAAGCGTCACAAGTCGTGGTATCGCCGCTGAACACCAGGCTGGCCGACCCGCTATCGAGCCTGAAACCCACCGCCGGCACCGCATGATTGGCCGGCAAGGGCGTGATGCAGCGGCCATCCAGCGTTATAGTTTCACCGACGCGAATTTCGCTGTAGCGCAGGAAGGGGTTCGCTACATCGGGGATCTCATTAAAATCCGGCCATATCTTCCAGTTAAAAACATGCTTCCGGAGATCCTGCCAAGTGTCGCAGCTGGCGTGCAGCGTGACGTGACCTTCGCGCAGGCCGATCACCGTGTCCAGCAACAGGGGAATGCAGGCGATGTGATCGAGATGGGCGTGCGTGACGAAGATATGGTCGATAGCCATCATCTCCTCAACCGTGAGATCCCCGACTCCGGTTCCGGCGTCGATCAAGATGTCATGATCGACCAGCATGCTGGTGGTACGCAGAGCGCCACCAATGCCGCCGCTGCATCCTAAAACTCTGACCTGCATGGGTAATTCTTCCGTTTTTTTCTAAAATTAACTGATGGTGCGCCCAAGAACCACGTAGCGCACCCCAAGGGTACTTGATAAAACAAAAAGCAGCATCTAAGGCCGTAAACGACCAAGATCATGCTTATTGTTTCACGGCGCATGCAACCTGGCCTGCTACTGCTTCCAGGTTAAGGGGTGCAGGCGGGGCCGCCTGCGCTACGGCGAACGTTACTTGGTCTTGAAGGTGAAGGCTCCGTCCCAGTCATCGCCGGGTGAGTTCTCGCGGTAGTAAGCGATGCGATCAAGGTACAAATGATAAAGTTTGCGCTCCGGGTTCTGCTTTTGTAATTCAAGCAAGGCAGCTTCCGCCTGATCCCATTCCTGCGCATGGAACAACGCTAAGGCGGCATCATACAGCGCGAGTTCGTCACGTGTGGCCTGATCCTCCTGCCCGGATGGCCCGATCGGCTCGAAGATGGCAACCGGCTTGTCCTTGCCCTTGACCCGCACCAGGTCCAACTCGCGGTACAGATAATCCGGCACGGCGGCTTTGGTGAATTCGCTGACCATGATCTGAACGCCGTATTCCTTGGTCAGACTCTCAAGGCGAGAACCCAGATTCACGGCATCCCCCATGATGGTATAGGCCATGCGGAATTCGGAGCCCATGTTGCCGACGATCATTTCTCCGGTGTTAAGGCCGACGCCAATCTTGATCGGTGGCCAACCTTTGGCCGCAAATGCGACGGTCAGCGCGTCCAAACCACGAATCATGTCCATCGCGGCTTCCAGCGCATGGCGTGCATGTTCAGCGTCATGCAGTGGCGCTCCCCAGAACGCCATGATGGCATCCCCCATGTATTTATCAATAGTGCCCCGGTGCTTGTGAATGACATGCGTCATCGGGGTAAGAAACTCATTCATCAGTTGCGTCAGTTCCTTCGGGTCCAGTCCTTCAGAGATGGTGGTGAAACCGCGCACATCGGAGAACAACACCGTCAGCTCGCGACTCTCGCCCTCCAGGGTGAAGGCGGCTGGGTCCTTGGCCATCTCATCCACCAATTCGGGCGGCACATATTGGCCGAACAAACCCGCCAACTGGCG
Organism: uncultured Methylobacillus sp.; assembly: GCA_903824575.1. Lineage (GTDB taxonomy): Bacteria > Pseudomonadota > Gammaproteobacteria > Burkholderiales > Methylophilaceae > CAIJXJ01. Next base: position 33,803 of record CAIJXJ010000141.1, on the reverse strand, counting down.
CTTGCCACGCGACTCGACGAAGAAGCCATAGGACATGTTGAGCATGAAGATCAGCACCACCAGGATGAGGCCGGAGGCCAGTGGCATGACCAGATTGGCCCCCTGCCAAAACACCAGATTAGCGCCCATCACAGCAGCCAGTGCCGTGATAGTGAGCGCTGTCGCCCATAGCGGGGTCAACGCCGGCAGCGCCAACGCAAGAAATAAGCCCATCCCCAACAGCATCAACATCTCGGCCCCTTGGGTGTAGGCCGGACGCTCCTTGATATCGCCATCCAGCATGCCAGCGATCATGTTGGCATGCACCTCGACCCCGGGATAAACCGCCTGCACCGGCGCCGCCCGCAAGTCCATCAAACCTGGAGCCGTAGTCCCGACCAGCACGATGGCGTCCTGCAAAACATCCTTGGGCACCTTGCCATGCAGCACGTCGGTCGCGGAAACATAAGGAAAACTGCCCTGCTTGCCATGGTAGGGAACCAGCGCCGCCACCTGCTCGCCCACCGGCAGGCGACGTCGGCCAAGCTGGATCCACTCGAGGCCGGAATAATTGTCATCGACGCCCACCCCTTCGGCGAAGCCTGGCTCAACCTTGGGTATTCCCAGCGCCACTCGGGTCACCGCAAGCGACAAGGACTCGTACTGCGCACCCTGGTACTCCTCCAGCAAAGCAATCCTGCGCGTCATGCCATCCGTATCCGGCTCCGGGTTGAAGTGACCGCCGGTCATCGCGCTCTTTTGCAACAAGGGCAGGTTTGCTCCGAAAGATCCGCCCTCGATGAAGCCGACGTGCCGCCCTTTGAACGTGTCTGCCGGAAAAGCTGGCATTGGCAATTGACCGACACCGGAATGATGCAACGGATCCTGACGGAAGTAATAGCCCATCACAATCGGCCGGTCTTTCAGGCTATCGGCGAACACCTGGTCGTAATCGAGGGCGGGGCGTATCTTGTCGATCAGCGCATTGAACTGAGGATCGGACTTCAACTGATCATGCCCGATTTGTTCGAGATTATGCAGGCCTGAACTATCGTCCTTTTCGGCGAACACAACGTCGAAGCCCAACACGCGAATATGATATTGATCGAACAACTGGTCCATCATATGCGCCAGCTTGTTCCGGCTCCAGGGCCAACGGCCCTCTTCCTTCAGGCTGCGTTCATCAATATCGACGATGACGATGCGCTTATCCAGAGTGCCCGGCATCATCAAGTTCAGTCGCACGTCATAGGCAATGTTTTCCATGCGGTCGATAAACTCCATCGGCACCACACCGACGGCGTGCAAACTGAAGATGGCCATCAGCACCAAGCTCAGGCTGATACGTAGCAGATGGCGACGAAGAAATTCTACGAGTCTTTTTAGCATGGGATGGATTCTAAATTAAGTTTTTTCGCAGCATATCTCAAAAACAACGCTGGTAACAGGTCATTTTTCCTCACCGCATGGCACAATGACGCCTATGCAATCAGCCTCACTTGCCGCATTGGAAATCAGCACCGGGACCTCCCCGAATGCCAGCATCATCTGGCTGCACGGACTGGGAGCGGATGGTCATGATTTTGCCCCCATGGCCCATGATCTGGCACTGCCGTTCGCAGCGCAATTCGTGTTGCCGCATGCCCCCTTGCGCGCCGTCACCATCAATGGCGGCTACCGCATGCCCGCCTGGTATGACATCCTCTCAGGCGACATCGCGGCAAAGCAGGACGAAGCTGGCATTCGCGCCTCACAGCAACTAATAGAGCAATTCATCGGACAAGAGCGGCAACGCGGCATTCCCGCTCACCGCATCCTCTTGGTCGGTTTTTCCCAGGGTGGCGCCATTGCGCTACAGACGGGGCTGCGTCATGCCGAAAGGCTGGCCGGCATTATCGCCCTGTCGACCTATCTGCCGCTGACGGCATCCTTCGATACGGAACACAGCGCGGTGAATGCCAACCTGCCCATATTCATGGGGCATGGCCGCCAGGACACGATGATTGCCATCGAAACGGCGCGCGCGTCCCGTGATTTTCTACAAGCCCGGCATTATAACGTCGCCTGGCATGAATACGCCATGCCGCATTCCGTCTGCCTTGACGAAATCGCAGACATTCGTGCCTTCATCATCCAGACTTTGAACAACACACAAGACAAGGCGCATCTTCCTCGATAAAAATTGATGCGGCCGCTCAGTATGATCAGCTTGCCGCTCCTTGTATAATCTCATCCCATGCGCAAGAACACCCCCCCTAAAAATTTCGAAAGCGCCCTGACCGAGCTCGAGGCCACCACCATCCAGATGGAATCGGGGCAATTGCCGCTGGATCAGTCGCTAGCCGCCTTTGAGCGCGGCACTGAGCTATTACGCTTTTGCCGGCAGGCACTGGCAGACACCGAGCAACAGGTCAAATTGCTCGACGACAACAACACCTTACAGCCCTACCCTGATAGCGATGAGTGATTTCCAGTCCTGGGTACAAGGCATCCAGACCCGAACAGAATCGACACTGGGCCTGTTGCTACCCGACAGCGCCACTACCCCTGAGCGTTTGCATACCGCCATGCGCTACGCCGTTCTAGGTGGCGGCAAGCGCGTGCGCAGTCTGCTGGCCCATGCCGCCGGAGAAATGTGCGGAAGCCTGGCTCACAGAGTCGATCTGGCAGCGGCCAGCGTGGAACTGATCCACGCCTATTCGCTGGTGCACGACGACCTGCCCTCAATGGATGACGACGATCTGCGGCGCGGCAAACCATCTTGTCATCGACAGTTCGATGAAGCCACGGCACTTCTGGTTGGCGATGCACTGCAAACCCTGGCCTTCGAAGTATTATCGCAGCCAGACTTCTGCGACGACGCACGGCGCCAACTGGAGATGATACATTTGCTGGCGCAGGCCTCGGGCTCGCGTGGCATGGCTGGCGGGCAGGCCATAGATCTCGCCAGTGTTGGCCTGAATCTCAGCCCGGCAGAGTTGGAGTACATGCACATCCGCAAGACCGGCGCCCTGATCCGTGCTGCCGCCTTGCTAGGAGCACAATGTGCCGCAAATCTGGATCAGGCTCGACTACAAGCCATCGATCATTTTGCCAAGCGCATCGGGCTCGCCTTCCAGGTGGTGGATGACATTCTGGATCTTGAAGCCAATACCGCTACGCTAGGCAAAACTGCCGGCAAGGATGCCGAACAAAACAAACCCACCTATGTCACCATTCTCGGCCAGGAACGCGCCCACACACTGGCCGCAGAACTTCATGCCGAGGCGGTTGCCGCGCTGGCACCCTTCGGCGACGAGGCTCGCCGCCTGATTCAGCTGGCCGACTTCATTACCCGACGCGACTATTGATGCCATCCCTCCTCGACAGCATCAACCTCCCCATACAGCTCCGGCTTCTGGAGCGTCGTCAACTACCACAACTGGCTGACGAACTGCGCACCTTCATCATCGACAGCGTGGCCCAAACAGGCGGCCACCTGTCATCCAATCTGGGCGTAGTGGAACTCACCATCGCCCTGCACTATGTTTTTAACACGCCTGAAGACCGACTGGTATGGGACGTTGGTCACCAGACCTATCCGCACAAAATACTGACCGGGCGCCGCAATGACATGAGCGGACTACGTCGGGAAGGCGGCATTGCCGGTTTTCCGCGCCGATCTGAAAGCGATTTCGACGCCTTCGGCACCGGACACTCCAGCACCTCCATTTCTGCCGCCCTAGGCATGGCGGTGGCCGCCCAGCAGACCGGCTCGGATCGACGTGCCGTGGCCATCATCGGCGATGGCGCGATGTCGGCGGGCATGGCATTCGAGGCGCTCAATAATGCCGGCGCCATGGATGCCAACCTGCTGGTCATCCTCAACGACAATGACATGTCGATTTCGCCCCCGGTTGGCGCACTCAACAACTATCTGGCAAAACTGCTTTCCAGTCGCATGTACAACTCCATGCGCCGTGGCACAGAAAAAATGCTGGGGGTAGCACCCCCCATTCTGGAGCTGGCGAAGCGCGCTGAAGAACACGTCAAGGGCATGGTTTCCCCCAGCACCCTGTTCGAGGAATTCGGCTTCAATTACATCGGCCCCATCGACGGCCACGATCTCGACGTTCTGGTCGCAACCCTGTCCAACATCCGCCAGCTTAAAGGCCCGCAGTTCCTGCATGTCATCACACAAAAAGGCCACGGTTTCAAGCCAGCCGAAGACAATCCGGGGAAATTTCATGGTGTCGGCCAGTTTGATCCGGAGAATGGCGAAGCGCTTGCCGCCGGCGGACGCAAGACCTACACCCAGGTCTTCGGGGAATGGCTGGTCGACATGGCAAAACTGGACCAGCGCCTGATCGCCATCACCCCCGCCATGTGCGATGGCTCCGGGCTCAATGCCTTTCAGGAACAATTTCCTACACGTTATTTCGACGTTGGCATCGCCGAACAACACGCCCTCACCTTCGCCGCTGGCCTCGCCTGCGATGGGCTAAAACCAGTGGTGGCGATCTACTCGACCTTCCTGCAACGCGCCTACGACCAGCTGATTCACGACATCGCGCTGCAAAACCTTCCGGTGCTGCTGGCCATCGACCGCGCCGGCCTGGTTGGTGCCGATGGGCCGACCCACGCCGGCAGCCTGGATATTTCATTCTTACGCTGCGTGCCCAACATGGTCGTGATGACGCCTAGCGACGAAGATGAATGCCGTCAGATGCTGTATACCGGCTTTCAACTGGATGGCCCTGCCTCAGTTCGCTATCCACGCGGCTGCGGCACCAACGTGACGCCCCGCAACGAAATGGAGATCATTCCTCTGGGTCGTGGCGAGTTACGACGCCAGGGCAAGGTTGTCGCCATCCTGGCCTTCGGCAGCATGCTGGCACCCGCTCTGGATGCCGCATCAAGGCTTGACGCCACCGTTGCCAACATGCGTTACGTCAAACCGCTGGACATTGCGCTGATATTACAACTGGCAGCCACGCACACTTTACTGGTCACGGTAGAAGAAAATGCCCTTATGGGTGGTGCTGGCAGTGCGGTCGCAGAGACACTGCATGCTGCAGGTGTCAAAATCGACCTGTTGCAACTGGGCCTGCCGGACCGTTACATCGAGCACGGTAATCACGAAAAAATGCTTGCCGATTGCGGCCTGGACAGTAACGGCATCGCCGCCGCGATTGAGAAAAAATTGCCCTACTAGTATACTCAACTATTATTTTACTTAAGCCACAATGGACCTCTCCATGAACCAAGCCACAGACCATCGCATCGAAGACGTACAAAATACTCCTGACGTTCGTCATCTTGCAATCGACAAGGTCGGCATCAAGTCCATCCGCCACCCGGTCATGGTCAAGGACAAGACTGGCGGCGTGCAGCACACCGTCGCCATGTTCAACATGTACGTGCACCTGCCGCATAATTTCAAGGGCACCCACATGTCGAGGTTCGTCGAAATCCTCAACATGAACGAACGTGAAATCTCAATCGAGAACTTCGAGAGCATCCTGCGCGAGATGGTCAAGCGCCTTGAAGCCGAGGCCGGGCACATCGAAATGACCTTTCCCTACTTCATCTCAAAAGCGGCGCCAATTTCCGGGGTACGTAGCCTGCTGGATTACGAAGTGACGTTCATTGGCGAAGTCAAGAATGGGGACTACCGGATCACGGTGAAGGTGCTGGTTCCGGTAACCAGCCTTTGTCCCTGCTCCAAGCAGATATCAGACTACGGCGCGCACAATCAACGCTCGCACGTCACCATCACGGCCCGCATCAATGACTTCATCTGGGTAGAAGACCTGATCCGCATCGTCGAGGAACAAGCATCCAGCGAACTGTTCGGCCTGCTCAAACGACCGGACGAGAAATATGTCACCGAACGTGCCTATGACAACCCGAAATTCGTTGAGGACATGGTGCGCGACGTGGCCGCCCAACTCAACCTTGAACCCCGCATCGACGCCTACACCGTCGAGTCTGAAAACTTCGAGTCCATTCATAATCATTCTGCATATGCGCTCATCGAGCGTGACAAAAAGGTGGATTGATTCAAAGTTTCAACATCCGTAGGGCGCAATAACTGAAAAGCATTGCGCCGTAGATCCACCCGGCGCAAATGGTTCAGAGGCCAACAACTCAGTAGATCCATCCGGCGCAATGCGCTGCGCTTATTGACGCCCTACACGGCAAGCTTTCTATTTTAATATTTCTTGGTCAGCGTCATACTGATGCCGTCGCGCTTCATCTCGATGCGATTCAATGCACTCATGCCAAGCAACACCATAGGTGGAAATTCACCGTCGATGACAACACCTTCTACCTGATTGAGGCTAATAGCACCCAACTTCACGCTATTGAGGTTGACCGTCCAGGCCTTAACTAGGCCACCGGCGGTGAAACTGGTTCCCTCATCACCCGCCAGGTAATCGATACCGATACGGCGCGCCTCGGCGCTGCTCATTGCAATGACGGTGGCACCGGTATCCAGCAGAAATTTGACGGTCTTGCCATTGACTTGGCCTGTGCCGAAAAAATGCCCTTCCCTATTGGCATACATGGTCATGACTGGCACCGCCCTGGAACCGACAACGGCCCCTGATTGACTGATCGCCATGCACCTCTGTTTGCCATCCACCTCCAATGAAGCTTGGCCACTGTCAGCCGCCAACAATTTCACGCCTTCAGGTGAGGTTTGTCCAACAGTGAGAATGCGCGGCGGACCGCTATTAATGACTAGCACGGCCTTGCCGCTGAACAAGCCAACCACATTGACTTGAGTGTCAGCGCAGGCATTAAATGAAGAAACAAGCATCCACGAGCAGAAAGCCACCGCAAGATTTCGACATAAAACAATAGTTAATACCTGGCATTTCATACCCGGCCACCTGCTAGCTTAGTCATGACTCAACAGGCTAGACTTCAACAAGGCACAAGATAATCAGGGCGAACACGTAAGGAAAAATAGTGACAGGACCGGTCTGACATCAAGCGCTGGGGGGTAAATTCTCCACGCAAAATTTTTAAGGTATGTTCCAACAACGCTGCCATGCCAGGACCACTAACCCGAGCCCGGCGAACAGAGCCGACATGCTGAAACTCCAACCCGGCCCCAAAGACTCCCATGCATAGCCACTCAGCAATCCACCCATCGTGCCGCCCAGGCCAAATGAAACGCTGGTATACAAGCCCTGCCCCTGAGCCTGATGTCTGCCACGAAAATACCGATGAATCAGCGCCACTGCAGACGCATGATAGGCACCGAAACTGGCGGCATGCAGCGTCTGAGCCAACAGCACCAGCCACAACCAATCCACCCCCCAACCTATCATCAAAAATCTCAAGGCCGCCAGCATGAAACTCGCCATAAAGATCGTGCGCAGACCAAAAACTGCTGTCAATCGGGGCATGTACAGGAACACTAACACCTCGCAGATTACCCCCAGCGCCCACAGCCAACCGACAGCACTTCGGCTATAGCCATGATCCACCAGATAAATTGTATAGAAGGTGTAGTACACGCCATGGGCCGCCGCCATCAGGAAACAGGCAAGCAACAAAGCCGCAACCTCTGGACGGCGAATGATATTCCATACCGGCAGGTGGTCACTTTGGTGCGGAACGAAGAGTGGCTCAGGAATGCGACGTGAGAACAGCAGTACGCCGACTTTCAGCCCCAGGATAATCCACAGCAGATTGCTTACCGGGGCAAAATCGAGCACGTAGCCAAGACCAATCACCGCCAAGATAAAGCCGATGGAACCCCATAAGCGGATGCGCCCATACCCTTCCGAGCTGTCGCCCAGATGGTCAAGGGTAATAGCTTCGACCAATGGCAGAGACCCGCTCCAGAACATGCTCATGAGTAGCATGACGGAGAACAACCAGGCAAAACTCGTCCCTGCGAACACCCCGAGATAACACAGCAGACTCAACAAGGCCGCAAACTGCACCACGACGACACGCCGTCCGCCATGATCTGCCAACCAGCCCCACAGATTGGGGCCGAAAATGCGTGCCACCTGCAACAAGGACATCAGCACGCCAATCTGGAACGCACTGAATTCAAGTGACTTGAGGTACAGGCTCCAATAAGGAGTCAGCGCACCAACAAAGGCAAAATAGAAAAAATAGAAACTTGAAAGCCGCCAGTAGGGAAGTCCTTGCATGGCGGCATTTTACTCTGAAGCATAAAAATCGGTCGTTAGTCGCCACTCAACAACTATTTCTTGTGGTAACTGACCAGCACCTCAACCTCGTTCTTCGATCCCATGATCACCGGCACGCGCTGATGCAGGGCATTGGGCACCATATCCAGAATGCGCTCGAAACCAGTAGAGGATGCGCCGCCCGCCTGTTCAACAATCATGCTCATCGGATTGGCCTCATACATCAGGCGCAACTTACCGCCCTTGTCGCGTAATTTGCTATCGATCGGATACATGAACAGCCCGCCACGAATCAGGATGCGGTGCACTTCTGCCACCATGGAGGCCACCCAGCGCATATTAAAATCCTTGCCACGAACACCCTGCTCACCCTGCAGGCACTCACTGACGTAACGCTGCACCGGAGCATCCCAGAAGCGCTGGTTAGACATGTTGATGGCAAATTCCTGAGTATCAGATGGAATCTGCATTTCAGGATTGGTCAGATAAAACTCTCCCACTTCACGATCCAGCGTAAAACCATTCACGCCGCGACCTGTCGTCAGCACCAGCATGGTGGAAGAACCGTACAGCGCATAACCGGCGCAGACCTGGCTGGTGCCGGGCTGCAGAAAATCCGCCGCCTTGGGATGGCTCACCCCCTCCGGGCTGCGCAAAATTGAAAAAATAGTGCCCACTGAAATATTCACATTGACGTTGGACGAACCATCGAGCGGATCGAACAACAGCAGATATTTTCCATCCTGCTTGTACTTTTCAGGGATGTCATAGGGATCATCCATTTCCTCTGATGCCATGCCGGCGATATATCCCGCCCACTGGTTGGCCTCCAGGAAAATGTCGTTGGTAATCACATCGAGTTGCTTCTGCGTCTCGCCCTGAATATTCTCGGAATCCAGGCTGCCCATGGTGCCCACCAGCGCGCCCTTGTTGACGGCACAGGAAATACGCTTACACGCCGTGACGATGTCATTCAACAACAGTGTAAACTCTCCAGTCACGTTTCCTTCCTTACGTTGTTCTTCGAGCAGAAACTGGGTAATGGTGATGCTATGCATGCTTGATCTCCTGAAAAATTGGAAACGTCAGAATCATTTCCGTCGTTAGTGTGACATTTATACAACACGACTGTATCATGCTATGAGGACGCCATTCAAATGGCTGGACAAAGAAGCACGCCTACTTTACAGTTCATTCGTAAAGTGTCAGCGTTATTACAACAGTTTGTCTATAAACTAGCGCTTACTACAATCAATTCAGGAATTCGCATGCGCACAATCAAATTTTTTATGTCCGGCATTTTGCTCACCAGTATGCTCGGAGGTTGCGCTACACAAGCCAACAAGGATCCGCTTGAAGGACTCAATCGCGGCATCTACAAATTCAACGACACTGTTGACAAGGCCGCACTTAAGCCGATCGCGGGCGCTTACAAAGCCGTGTTGCCTAGCCCGGTTCGCACCGGCGTCAACAATTTCTTCGCCAATCTGGGTACCGTCGTCACCATCGTCAACGACCTGTTGCAATTCAAGATCAACAAGGCCATGGACGACACCGGTCGCCTGGCTATCAATACCACTTTTGGAATAGGCGGCCTGGTGGACTGGGCCTCCATGGATGGGATTGAAGAGCGCCACGAAGACTTTGGCCAGACATTGGCTACTTGGGGCTGGAAAGACAGTCCCTATCTGGTGTTGCCACTACTTGGGCCCAGCACCTTGCGGGACACCGGCGGACTGGTATTCGATAGCGCGCTGCTAGACCCGATTGGCTATATCAGTGCCCCAAGTGATCGCAACGCGCTGCTGCTGACCAAGTTTGTCGATACGCGCGCCAGTTATCTACCAGGCAGCGACCTGCTGGATGAGGCTGCACTTGACCCTTATGCCTTCATGCGCGATGCCTATATGCAACGTCGAAACATTCAGATTTACGACGGCAACGCACCGGCCAATCAGGACGGCACCGAATAAGCCGTACTTACAAGATATAAAAGCCCCGCATGCGGGGCTTTTTTTACGCCTTGTACCTTGTCTATTGGCCAGGTCTATTGCCCAGCCACCGTCATGCGATCGATCAAAATGGAACCGCTGCTCTTCGAACCTTGCACCAGTACGTCATTACCAACCGCAACAATGCCCCGGAACATATCCTTGAGATTACCAGCGATAGTAATTTCCTCCACTGGGTAAGCAATCACGCCATTTTCCACCCAGAAGCCGGCAGCCCCGCGTGAATAATCACCCGTCACCGCATTAATGCCATGGCCCAGCAACTCTGTCACCAGGAGGCCGGTATGCATGGATTTCAACAGGCCATTGAAATCGAGTTCCCCGCTTTGCAGGATCAGGTTATGGTTGCCGCCGGCGTTGCCCGTAGTCACCATGCCAAGCTTGCGCGCCGAGTAACTGGACAACATGTAACCATTCAGCACCCCTGCCGTAACCAGATCTCGCGCTTGGGTCACCACCCCCTCATTATCGAAGGCAGAACTGGCAAGGCCTCTAGGCACGTGCGGCAGTTCGGCAATATGGATGTGCGGCGCGAATACCTGATGGCCCAAGCTATCGAGCAGGAACGAGGACTTGCGATACAGACTGCCGCCTGAAATCGCCGAAACAAAATGCGACAGCAAGCCGCCAGCAACCGTCGCATCGAACAGCACCGGCACCTGCATGGTTTTCAACTGCTGCGCGCCAAGACGCCGCACCGTGCGAGTTCCAGCGATGCGGCCAACCTGATCCGCACTGTCCAAATCGGTGGAGGACCGCGCAGTCGTATACCAATAATCGCGCTGCATGTCGTCACCCGCTTCGGCGATCACCGAACAACTGAGCGAATGGCGCGAGGTCGGATAGCCGTGACTGAAGCCGCTGCTGTTAGCGTAGGAAAAAAGACCCTCATAGGTCGAAACGCTGGCACCCTCGGAATTGTTGATGCGGGGATCAACCTGCATCGCCGCAGCCTCGCAACTGCGCGACAATTCTATGGCCTGTTCGACAGAAATATTCCATGGATGGTAAAGATCGAGATCGGGAAACTCGCACGCCAGCAAAGCGGGATCAGCCAAGCCACAAAAGTCGTCATGCGCCGTATAACGCGCAATACTGCAGGCCGCAGCCACCGTATCTTTGAGCGCCGAGACCGACAAATCAGAAGTGCTGGCGTGTCCCCTGTGCTGACCGAAATACACCGTAACCGACATACCCTTGTCTCGGTTGTACTCGATAGTTTCCACCTCAGCTAGCCGTACCGATACATTCTGACCTATACCCAGACTGACTTCCGCCTCCGCTGCCGAGGCACCAGCATCTTGTGCTAATTGCAATACTTCTGCGCTCAACTGGCGCAAGTCATCCAGGGAATAGCTGAAACGCGCTTCGCTCACGAGATAAGACCTTCAAAAAAGCTGTTATCATACCGCAGCATGAACCAGACCGACGAAACAAGCGAGATTGAACCCCTCAGCAAGACCCGCCAGAAAGCCGCCATGCAGGGCTTACAGGACCTGGGCGAAGAACTGATCGAACTGAGCCGCACCCGCTTGGCGCAACTCAAGCTGCCGGAAGACTTGCTCGATGCGGTCAAACTGGCGCAGAAAATTGGCAAGAATCCAGCTATCGCACGCCAGAAGCAATACATTGGTCGTCTGATGCGCGACATCGACACCACTCAAATCGCCGACCAGTTGGCACGTTGGAAGGGTGGCCACCAGGAAGAGAACGCACATTTCCATCGCCTGGAAAAACTGCGTGAACGCCTGTTACAGGATGATGACGCGCTCTCGGTCTACCTGAGCGAACACCCTACCGCCGACAGCCAGCAGTTGCGCACCCTGATCCGCAACGCTCGCCGCGAGGCTGAGGCCGGCAAGCCGCCCAAGAGCACGCGCGAACTGTTCAAACTGTTAAGGGAACAGTCGTTAGACGTTAGTAGCTAGTCGTTAGTTGGGCTTGCTGCGAGGAACAAGCGACTATCAACTACCCTGTTCCAACCAGAGCATCTCGGTCTCGCTGAAGCCAGCAGCCACCCTTGCCTCACGATTGAACGGCGGACGTGGGCGGGGTGTGGCGTATTGTTCCAGCAAGGCGGCAAAGGTCGAGGTCGGCTCCAATTTCCGCTGCTCGCACAAAAATTCGTACCAGCGATTGCCGATTGCTACATGTCCGATTTCATCCTTGAGAATAATATCCAGAATCGCGGCCGCCGGCTTGTCACCCACCGCCACCAGCTTGGCGCGGATACCGGGCGTCACATCCAGTCCGCGCGCTTCCAGCAGTCGCGGCACCAGTGCCATACGCACCAGAGGGTCATGCGCGGTCTTCATTGCCATATCCCACAAGCCGTTGTGTGCGGTGAAATCGCCATAATCATGGCCCAACACACGCAGATGGTCACGCAACAAACCAAAGTGACTGGCCTCCTCACTCGCCACTTGCAGCCAGTGGCCATAATAGTCCGCGGGGAAATCCCTGAAACGATAGGCCGCGTCCAGCGCCAGATTGATGGCATTAAATTCTATGTGTGCCAGCGCGTGAATCAACGCGGCTCGACCCTCCGCGCTGCCTAGACCGCGATGCACCACCTGTAACGGCGACACCAGTTGTGGATTTTCTGGCCGGCCTGGCACGGGAATTTCTCGTGGCAACAACCCGGCATCACCCATTTGCAGCAGCCCCGCCTCCCAATCAATATAAAGTTTGCTGGCAGCGGCGCACTTGGCGTCGACATCACAGACCATCAGGGCGTCATAAACTGCATCGTATAAATTCATGGGTTACACTATAGCGCATCTTTATAAAGCTCAAGATTCACTCATGGCAATCCTGAAAATCGGCCTGGTCAGCATCAGCGACCGTGCTTCAACCGGCGTCTACCAGGACTTGGGGCTCCCTGCGCTCTCCGACTGGTTAGGCACCGTCCTCATCACGCCCTGGCAGGCCATTACCCGGCTCATCCCGGACGAACAGGCAGAGATTGAAGCCACCTTACGCGAATTGGTCGATGATGAAACTTGCGCGCTGGTGCTCACGACCGGCGGCACCGGACCTGCCCTGCGCGACGTGACGCCTGAAGCCACGCTGGCGGTAGGCGAGCGTGTCATGCCAGGTTTTGGCGAGCAGATGCGTCAGATCAGCCTGCAATTCGTCCCAACCGCGATCCTGTCGCGACAGGTCGCCGTAATCCGCAAACAGAGCCTGATCATCAACCTGCCAGGGCAACCCAAGGCCATCAAGCAGACTCTGGAAGGCCTGAAAGATGCGGAAGGGCAGCAAACAGTACACGGTATTTTTGCCGCCGTGCCCTATTGCCTTGATCTGATTGGCGCGCCATATATCGAAACCAACGAGTCCGTAGTCAAGGCCTTCCGGCCCAAATCGGCACAAAAATCGGCCGGGTGATGCCTTCGGAATTCTCCCTCATCGCCCGCCACTTCACCCGCCCTGCGCCAAACGCGGTACTAGGTGTGGGCGACGATGCGGCGCTATTAGCCATCAGCCCCGGCACGCAACTCGCCGTCTCGACCGACATGCTGGTGTCAGGGACACACTTCCTGCCTGATACCGATCCGCTCAAACTCGGCTGGAAGAGCCTCGCTGTGAATCTGTCGGATCTTGCTGCCATGGGTGCGAGGCCGCGCTGGGCGACGCTCGCGATTGCGCTGCCGGCGGTCGATGACGCCTGGCTGGCGGCCTTCGCCGACGGCCTGTTCAAATGCGCAGATACTTTCGATGTCGAATTGGTTGGCGGCGATACCACACGAGGATCCCTTTGCCTGTCCATTACCATCCTGGGTGAAGTGCCGCAAGGCATGGCGCTGCGACGCGATAGCGCGCACATTGGCGATGACATCTGGGTGTCGAATACCCTAGGCGCCGCCGCCATGGGTCTCGCCCAATTGCAGCAGCGCGTCCAGTTAGCTGAAGCCGATGCCACAGATTGCCGCCGCGCTCTGGAGACACCGCAACCACGCATCGCGCTGGGATTGGCATTACGCGGCATAGCGCATGCCGCCATCGACATCTCCGATGGCCTACTGGCGGATCTCGGCCACATCTTGCAGTGCTCGAAGCTCGGCGCCGAAATCCGGCTCGACGCCCTGCCCGCGCACCCGGCACTGCTGCCGCTGCTAGACCAGCCGTGGGCGCTCGACTGCCTGTTGGCGGGAGGCGACGATTACGAACTATGCTTCACGGCAGACCCGGCGCGTCAAGAAGATCTATTAGCCATCAGCCAGCATCTGAAACTCAATTTGAACCGCATCGGCCGCATCACCGACCGCGACTTGATTCTGCTGAACGCCGACGACCAACCCATTTCCTTGAAAAAACACGGCTATGATCACTTCGCCTGACCTGAAATTCCTGTTGCGCCACCCTGCACACTTCATCGCTTTGGGCTTCGGCTCGGGTCTCGCAAAAAAGGCGCCGGGCACCTTTGGCACTCTGGTCGGCCTGCCACTCTTTGCCCTGTTACTGGCCCTGCCGGGAACCTTCCACCTGCCGCTGATCGCAGCATTATTCGTCATCGGCATTCCGCTCTGCACCCGCACCGGCAACGCGCTGGGCGTGCCCGACCATGGCGCCATTGTCTGGGACGAAATCGTCGCCATGCTGCTGGTGCTGGAATATACGCCGCTCGACTGGCGATGGTGGCTGGTCTCCTTCACACTGTTCCGCCTGTATGACATCTGGAAACCTGCCCCCATCCGCCAGTGTGATGCACGCCTCAAGGGCGGCTTCGGCGTCATGTTCGACGATCTACTGGCGGCGCTCTACGCCATCGCCAGCTTGAAGGCCCTGCAATGGCTGACACTCAACTGGTAAGTCTCGCACAGGTGCTTGGCACCAGACTCCTGGCGCACGGCTGGACGCTGGCGCTGGCAGAATCCTGCACCGGCGGCTGGGTGGCGCAGGTCGCAACCTCTATCCCAGGCAGTTCGCGCTGGTTCGAGCGCGGCTTCATCACTTACAGCAACGCGGCCAAAACCGACATGCTTGGCGTACCACCAGACACGCTGCAACGCTTTGGCGCAGTATCTGAGGAAACCGCAACGGCAATGGCACGCGGAGCGTTACGGCACAGCCAGGCGCAGATATCCGCCGCCATAACCGGCGTCGCAGGCCCCGACGGCGGGACGGGGGACAAACCGGTGGGCACGGTATGGTTTTCATGGGCACTATCGGCCGGACAAACCCACTCGGCAATCCACCACTTTCACGGCGACCGCGAGGCGGTGCGCCGACAGAGCGTAGAAACCGCACTTCAAGGACTAATCGAGCTTACCTTAAGCACTGATTTATGAAATAATTACCGGCTTAATGGCAGGTTCGAAAGACTAAGGATCACAAATGGACGAAAACAAGAACAAAGCGCTCGCCGCTGCACTATCGCAAATCGAAAAGCAGTTCGGCAAGGGTTCCATCATGCGCATGGGCGACGGCAATGTCGCGCCTGATCTGGAAGTCGTCTCCACCGGTTCACTAGGCCTCGACATCGCCCTCGGCGTTGGCGGCCTGCCACGCGGTCGCGTCGTTGAAATCTACGGGCCTGAATCTTCCGGCAAGACCACCCTGACGTTGCAAGTCATCGCCGAGATGCAAAAGCTGGGTGGCGTCGCCGCCTTCATCGACGCCGAACACGCGCTCGACCCGCAATACGCGCAGAAGCTGGGCGTCAACGTCAATGACTTGCTGATCTCGCAACCCGATACCGGTGAACAGGCTCTGGAAATCTGCGACATGCTGGTGCGCTCCGGTTCGGTCGACATCGTGGTCATCGACTCCGTCGCCGCCCTGACACCCAAGGCTGAAATCGAAGGCGAAATGGGTGACTCGCACATGGGTCTGCAGGCTCGTCTAATGAGCCAGGCGCTACGCAAGCTCACCGGCAACATCAAGCGCACCAATACCCTGGTTATCTTCATCAACCAGATCCGCATGAAGATTGGCGTCATGTTCGGCAATCCGGAAACCACCACCGGCGGCAACGCGCTCAAGTTCTACGCCTCGGTCCGCCTTGACATCCGCCGCACCGGCGCGATCAAGAAGGGCGACGAAGTGGTCGGCTCGGAGACCCGCGTCAAAGTGGTCAAGAACAAGGTGGCGCCTCCGTTCAAACAGGCCGAATTCGATATCCTTTACGGCGAAGGTATCTCGCGCGAAGGCGAAATCATCGAGATGGGCACCAACCTGAAACTGGTGGAGAAATCCGGTTCCTGGTACAGCTACAAGGGCGACAAGATCGGCCAGGGCAAGGACAACGCTCGCGAATACCTGAAGGAACATCCGGAGGTTTCGAAGGAAATCGAAGCCCGCATCCGTGCGCACGTCATTGTGCCAAGTGGTCAGAAACCAGCCGAAATCGATGAGGAAGACGACGCTTAATTTGAGAGAACGTGCGTTGGGCTACCTCAGCCGGCGTGAATACTCAAGACAGGAACTTCAGAAAAAGCTGAAAGCCTATGTGGTGGATGAAGATCTGAACGCCTTGCTGGATGATTTTCAGACGCGCGGTTGGCTATCGGAGTCGCGCTATGTGGAGCAGATGATTCACGCCAGACAGGCAAAGTTTGGCAGCCTGAAGGTGGCTCATGAATTGCGCAACCACGGTGTAGCCGAAGAACTGATCGATTCAGCGATTGTCGCACTCAGGGTAGATGAAAAAGAGCGCGCCGGAAATCTGTGGCGAAAGAAATTTGGAACAGTCGCAAAAGGCCGCGAAGAATGGGCGAAACAGGCCAGATTTCTGCAAAGCCGTGGATTTGATACGGATACGATCAAAGCCGTGTTACGCGGCGAACCGGAAGACGAATAACTGGCTCTGGTAGCGCACCCCTAAGAGTACTCGATGCAACATCGTAAGCAGCATCTAAGGCCATAAATGGCCAAGATCATGCTTATTGCATCGTAGCGCAGGCGGCCTCGCCTGCATTGCAATACAAAAACTGCAGGCGAGGCCGCCTGCGCCGTGGAACAAGTACCCTTGTGGTGCGCTATATTAGAAACACAGATGAACAGCAAACAGATAAGACAGACCTTCCTCGATTACTTCGCCTCCAAAGGCCACACCATCGTGGCTTCCAGTTCCCTGGTGCCGGCCGGCGACCCCACCCTGCTATTCACCAACGCCGGCATGAATCAGTTCAAGGACGTATTCCTGGGATTCGACCAGCGCCCCTACACCCGCGCCACCACCAGCCAAAAATGCGTGCGTGCCGGTGGCAAGCACAACGACCTGGAAAACGTCGGCTACACCGCGCGCCACCATACCTTCTTCGAGATGCTTGGAAACTTCAGCTTTGGTGACTACTTCAAACGCGATGCCATTGGCTACGCCTGGGAACTGCTCACCATCGTGTTCAAGCTGCCGAAGGACCGCCTGCTGGTGACGGTCTATGCCGAAGATGACGAGGCCTACGACATCTGGACCCGCGAGATGGGTGTCGCGCCTGAGCGAGTCATCCGCATCGGCGACAACAAAGGGACACGCTACTCCTCCGACAACTTTTGGATGATGGGCGACACCGGGCCCTGCGGACCCTGTACCGAAATCTTCTATGACCATGGGGCGCACATCCCCGGCGGCCCTCCCGGCAGTCCTGATGAAGACGGCGACCGTTTCATTGAAATCTGGAACAACGTCTTCATGCAGTTCAACCGCGATGAAGCCGGGGTCATGCACCCGCTGCCCAAGCCCTCCGTCGACACTGGCATGGGGCTGGAGCGCATATCCGCCGTGCTGCAAGGCGTACATGCCAATTACGAAATCGACCTGTTTCAATCGCTAATTGCGGCCGCCAGCCGCGAGACGCATTGCGAAGATCTCACCAGCCCTTCGCTGAAAGTGCTGGCTGACCATATACGCGCCTGCGCCTTCCTCATCGCCGATGGCGTGATCCCAGGCAACGAAGGCCGAGGCTACGTGCTACGCCGCATTATTCGACGCGCCATCCGCCATGGCTACAAACTGGGCGCTCGCGCTGCCTTCTTCTATAACATGGTGCCGGATCTGGTGGCTGAGATGGGTGATGCCTATCCCGAGCTCAAGCTAGGTGAAAAACGCATCATGGAGATACTGCGTCAGGAAGAGATGCGATTCTTCGAGACCATTGAGCACGGCATGGCTATTTTGGAGTCCGACCTGGCCGAGATGGCAAAGACCGGCATCACCCACTTCAATGGCGAGACCGCCTTCAAGCTGCACGACACCTATGGCTTCCCTCTGGACCTCACGGCGGATGTCTGTCGCGAACGCGCAGTCACGGTCGATGCCACCGCCTTCAACAGCGCCATGGCCAGACAAAAAAATCAGGCGCGTGCCGCTGGCAAGTTCAAGATGGCAACCAACCTGGAATATGCTGGCGAGGCTACTAACTTCCACGGTTATGAACAGCTTGAAACCAGCGCTCGCGTGCTAGCCTTGTACAAAGATGGCGCGGCGGTCAGTGAACTGCATGAGGGAGAGCTTGGCGTAGTGGTACTGAATGACACCCCGTTCTATGCCGAATCCGGCGGTCAGATCGGCGACAGCGGTGAACTGCGAGCGGAAAACGCCATCTTCGCGGTGGAGGACACGCAGAAGATCCAGGCCAGCGTATTCGGTCACCATGGCGTAGTCAAGACCGGGAAACTGTCAGTCAATGATGCCCTCAGCGCACGTGTCAGTGTATCTGCCCGCGCTGCCACTGCCCGCAACCATTCCGCCACCCACCTGATGCACAAGGCCTTGAGCGAAGTCCTGGGTGCCCATGTGCAACAGAAGGGGTCCTTGGTCGATACCGACAAGACGCGCTTCGACTTCGTGCACAACACGCCGATGAGCAATGATGAAATCCGTCAAGTTGAAACAATCGTCAACGCCGAAATTCTTCAAAACGCAGCAACCCAAGCCCGCGTCATGAACATCGAGGACGCACAAAAGACCGGTGCCATGATGCTGTTCGGTGAGAAATACGGCGATGAAGTACGGGTACTGGACATCGGATCCTCGCGTGAACTATGCGGTGGCACCCATGTCTGCCGTACCGGCGATATCGGCCTGTTCAATATCCTGAGTGAGTCCGGCGTGGCGGCTGGCGTACGCCGCATCGAGGCCACCACCGGCACCGCTGCATTGCACCTGGTACAGTCGCAACAGGCGCTGCTGTCGCAACTCGCCACGGAACTCAAGGCACCCATCACGGAATTGCCATCTAAAGTGACCCATCTGCAAGAAGACATTCGCGCGCTGGAAAAGGAATTGGCAAGACTCAAATCCAGGATGGCCGCAAACCAGGGAGATGATCTGGCGACGCAAGCGGTGGACATCAATGGCATCAGGGTGCTGTCTGCAACACTCGAAGGCGCCGATGCCAATGCGCTACGCGAGACCATGGACAAGTTGAAGGACAAGCTGAAATCCGCCGTCATCGTGCTGGCCTCAAGCACCGACGGCAAAGTAAGCCTGGCCGCTGGCGTCACCTCTGACCTCATCGCAAAACTGAAAGCTGGTGAACTAGTCAACTTCGTCGCCCTGCAGGTTGGCGGCAAGGGCGGTGGCAGACCAGACATGGCGATGGCTGGTGGCACCGATGCCACCAAGCTACAGCAAGCCCTGGCGAGCGTGGAGAGCTGGGTAAAGGAAAAACTGAATTAGTGTTTTAAGGATTTTTAAATGGCATTAATCGTACAAAAATATGGCGGCACCTCTGTCGGCTCGCCTGATCGAATCCGCAGCGTAGCGCGTAGGGTGGCACGTTACAAGGCACTTGGGCACCAAGTCGTGGTGGTGGTTTCTGCCATGTCGGGAGAGACTAACCGACTGATCGGACTGGCAAAGGAGATCATGCCGGAACCCGATCTGCGCGAACTCGACCAGATGGTGTCCACCGGCGAGCAGGTCACCATCGCCCTCACCGCGATGGCGCTGATGGATCTCGGCGTGCGCGCCAGAAGCTATACCGGCAGCCAGGTACGAATTCTGACTGATGACGCCCACACCAAGGCACGTATCCTCAGCATCGACGAGACCAACATCCGCGCTGACTTGGAAGCAGGCTACGTGATTGTAGTGGCGGGCTTTCAGGGCGTGGATGAACGCGGCAACATCACGACACTGGGCCGGGGCGGGTCAGATACCACTGGCGTCGCCATGGCGGCTGCGCTGCATGCTGATGAATGCCAGATCTACACCGACGTGGACGGCGTCTACACGACCGACCCACGCGTGGTCCCGGAGGCTCGCCGTCTGAAATCAATCACCTTTGAAGAGATGCTGGAGCTTGCGAGCCAGGGCTCCAAGGTATTGCAGACCCGTTCAGTCGAATTTGCCGGCAAGTACAAGGTCAAATTACGTGTTCTTTCCAGTTTCGAGGAAGAAGGAGACGGCACACTGATTACGTTTGAGGAAGAAGACAACATGGAACAACCCATCATTTCCGGCATCGCCTTTAATCGCGACGAAGCCAAGATTACCGTACTGGGCGTACCGGATCGTCCCGGCATCGCCTATCAGATCCTCGGCCCCATCGCTGACGCTAATATCGACGTTGACATGATCATCCAGAACGTCGGCGCCGACGGCACCACTGATTTCACCTTCACCGTGCACAAGAATGAACTGGGACGCGCCATGGCCTTGCTCAAGGACAAGGTACAGGCCCACATCGGCGCACGCGAGATCATCGGTGACGACAAGATTGCCAAGGTCGCAATTGTCGGCGTCGGCATGCGCTCGCATGTCGGCATCGCCAGTCAGATGTTCCGTACCCTGGCCGAAGAAGGCATCAACATCCAGATGATCTCCACATCCGAGATCAAGATTTCCGTTGTGATCGACGAAAAATACCTGGAATTGGCTGTTCGCGTACTGCATAAGGCATACGAACTGGAAAACGGTTGAAGCTAAGATTAATTGACTATGGATTCTTCTTGTTCAGGCAGGCCTTGAGGTTTCGACGCCATCAAGTTTAACCCGTGCCTGCAACTTTCCATTCCTATTTCTGATCGATGCCATGATGCCTTCGGTGGACAACCAATGGACAGAAGCACTTTTATTGCATGAATTTTTCGTTACTAAACCATCATCGGATTGACTCCAATCCTTATACCGGTTATTCTTTCGTCCCTTCCGGAGAGCTGGCCGAGTGGTCGAAGGCACTTCCCTGCTAAGGAAGCATACGGGCTTAAATCTGTATCGAGGGTTCGAATCCCTCGCTCTCCGCCAAAGTTATCATAGGCATATGATTATAAACAACAAAATCTCTCCTGTCGGAGAGGCTTTGTGACACAACAAGTGGGGCAGAATGGTGCAAACCGTGCTACTGCCCTCACATCTTGCCGTCTCCCGCCACGGCATCTACTACTTCCGCATTGCTGCCCCCCCCCTCGCATCCGAAATCAATTCAACGGCATTGTGAATCAGGTGCTTACATTAGAAATTATCTTGATCCCATATCAATATTCGGATATAAATATTTTGTATATTCCAAACCGATAAAATTGGAGTTTTCAAGACCCGACTTCTCAAAAATACGGGAAAGCAGACAACACTGCTGCAACATGCTATCCAACTGAATGTATTAAATTAAATTTCGGAAGCATAGATATCGTCAGCAACACACCATGTCCGCCTTAAACAAAATCACCGTATTAACTTCCGGCAAGGAACACTTGCTCACATTTCAGCTTGGCGTTAGCTTGCGCGATATTTTAATTGGCCACGGCATCAACGTACGTTCGGCCTGTGGCGGCAATGCTGTATGCGGACAATGTCAGGTACGAGTTGATGAAAGCGCTGATATTCCATTCACATCAGGAGAGCGCGCACGACTCTCAGCCCAGCAGTTGAGTGAAGGCGTGCGTCTATCATGTCAACTGAAGCCGGAAATAGATTTACATGTTTCAATCGAACTGCCTACGGCGCAGATGGCTTGGCGCACCCTGCGGGAAGATGAATTTGGCACAGGGGCAAGCTTATTCATGCCACGGCTTAGCGGGCTACGTTATGGTGTCGCGATTGATCTTGGTACTACGCATATCCGGCTTACACTATGGGATTTATTCACGGTAAGGCGTATCGCCGGTGAGGCCTGCCTCAACCCGCAAGGGAGTTACGGTGCAGATGTGCTGACGCGACTGATGGAGGCAGCACGCTCCATAGAGACCGCTCGGGAGATAGGCGAACTGGTGGAGAGAGCCATCGGCGAGTGTCTGGTTACTATTGCAGCAGAGGCTAAACTCGATCTGTACGATGTCGGCGAGGTGCTGATTGTTGGTAACACCGCGATGCTCAGTTTACTCGCTGGTATTAATAGCTCGCTGTTGCTGCAACCTGAAAACTGGACAATGCGCATCGATTGCCAACCACAAGACACCACTTTTCTGCGCAAGTCATGGCAATTGGGAGACGATACCCATATTTTCTTTGTCACGACACCTGGCGGGTTTGTCGGCTCTGACCTACTAGCAGGTGTGATTTCCACGCGCTTGACGGAACGGCCTGCAGGTTCATTATTGATCGACTTTGGTACAAATTCAGAAATGGTTTTATGGGACGGTCATAAGCTGCATGTGACATCCACGGCTGGAGGACCGGCGTTTGAGGGCTGTGGTATAAGTTGTGGCATGCCGGGTGAGGTGGGCGCCATTTATCGCGTAGAACAGGATGGGGCGGATGAATTCAAAATCCATGTGTTGGGAGATGTCAAGCCATTTGGCTTGTGTGGTTCAGGGTTGGTTGATGCTGTGGCATGGTTGCTACGCAATGGTCGGATAGACCAAGTGGGTCGCTTCCATGATCGTCAAAGCGCAGGATTTGAACTCTACGCAGGTACACGTCCCATCATTTTGAAACGTAGTGACATTGATGTGCTTCAGCGCGCTAAGGCGGCAATTGGCGCTGGCGTATGCTGGCTGTGCCAACAGGCCGGGATCTCACCGAGCGAGCTGCAACAAGTCTACACCTGCGGTGCTTTCGGCCGCTTGCTTAACATCGACAGTGCGATGGAGATCGGTTTACTGCCGCCGGTTCCACGTGAGGCGGTAGTTCTAGAGGGAAATACCGCATTAGCCGGGTGCGAAGCACTATTGCTATCACCTACAGGCCAATATGACTTGGATTCGATCCTGGCAATGTGCAATATCTATAACCTTGGTGAGGTCGTCGGCTTTGAAACATTGTTTGTTGAAAATCTTTATCTCAAAACCATGCCGAAATAAGAAAGACCATTGGCTTATAGGTGTAAAGTTTAAATTAGGCGAATCACAGGAACTCAAGCCATGTTGGATGAAATTATCAGGAACTACAATCAAGCCGTGCTGGACACGGATCGGGTAAAAGCACTTCAGATCGTGTCCGAGGCGATCGATCAAGGCATCAGTCCTGAGGATATTGTGTTCAAGGTGGTGATCCCCGGCATGGACATGATGATCAAGGCTCTGAATGAAGGGTTCGACACCAATTTGGCACAGCATTTCATGACGTCACAAATCGCTGCAGATGTCACCGAGAAAATGCTAGTTCTGTTCAAGATGCCACCTGAAATCGTTGGCAAGGTCGTCATTGGTACCGCAGCCGGCGATCTGCACACTCTGGGGAAACGTATTGTCATCGGTTGCCTCAAGGCGCAGATGATAGAAGTGACTGATCTCGGCGTTAATGTCGCGGCGGAGAAATTCGTCGATGAAGCTGTGGCGCGGGGCGCTCAGGTCATTGGTGTGTCAGCGATGATGGTGCATACCGCACGCGGCGAGAATGGCGCTCTCAAGGTACGAAAAATACTAAAAGAACGCGGCCTGGAAAAGAAAATCAAGCTGGTAGTCGGAGGTGCGCCATACCGCTACGATCCTGAACTGTACAAAATGGTGCAGGCGGATGCTTGGGCCGAAAATGGAGTGTCTGCATTGAAAGTTATCATGGATGCCATCGCAGAAGTTAACACCATCACCAGCATAGATCGACTGGTAGCGGCCTCCAACGGTGAGATACTCGACCATATCCCTGTATTCTGCAATTTGCTGGATCAAGGGGCGCGCGAGTTGGGCATGTCGATCGAGGAGTATTTTTCCAACGGTGAAAACGTCGCGTTGGCGCAGCTCAAAATGCTAGAAAAATTCGGACACGACAACGTCTGGAGCCTGTTTTATGTTGGCAAGGAGGCCGAACTATTCGGTTGTGAGAAAATCCGGTTTGCTAAGGATGGTCCACCCAACGTAGAGGATTACATCATTAAATCTTATGATGATATCGCCAAGCTACAGGTGCCTGACGATATCAGCACGCATCCTGCCTTCGCCGAGACGGCGAAATGCCTGACAATCCTGAAACGCGAAGTGGGTGGCAAGGTACCCATCTGCGCCTATCTTACTGCCTCAATGTCGTTACCTGCCCTCCTGATGAGCATGGAAAAATGGATGGAGCTCCTGATGATAGGCGATCCGGCGGTGCGCGACATGCTGCTGGAAAAATGCTCCGATTTCTTTCATAAGGAAATCGCAGCCTACCGCAAGGCGGGTGCTGACGTATTGGTGTACGCGGATCCCTATGGTTCAACTGAAATCATCCCGATGAAATTATTTAAGGAACTCTCACTTAAGTGGATCAAGCGCGACCTTGAACCGGGCGGACTGGATGGTGTGGTTTATTACGTGGGTGGTGCGCGAGTTAATTCTGTGGCCGATGAGGTGATACGCGAGATTGGGATTAGCACCTTCTATCCTGGCCCGATGGATGACATCACTGAATCCATGCACATCATCAACAACCGCGCCTTATGTGCTGGCGTCATCAACGATATAAAACTTCTGGACTGGACGCCTGACGAGGTCCGCGCCGAGGTGAAGCGCATCGTTCAGAATGGCCTGAATGTTGGAAAAAAACTATTCTTCGGCACGGTGGTGATGCCTTATGGCATTCCGGAGGAAAACATTAAGGCCATGATCGCGGCCGCCAAGCAATATGGTCGCATCTGATGAAACTTTTGGTGGATAACAGAAGGTGTTCGGGGTCGTGAGCAGAAACCAAAATGGGTTGCTGCTAGGCTGCGGAATCTTGCGGCATGAAGTTGAGTTTCTCATCGACAAGAATGGCTGGGTGCTGGACACTGACTTTTTGGATTCCTCGCTGCATGTCAACTTCGAACATCTGGCGCATGAATTACAAACAGGCTTCTCGCGAAACAGCGGGCGCAATATCGCTGTGTTCTATGGTTGCTGCCACCCACAAATGGAAAAAATGTTGGAGACCGCCCACACCTTTCGCAGCGAAGGACAGAACTGCGTAGAGATGCTGCTTGGACGAGAGTTATTCATGGAAGAACTGACCGGTGGCGCCTTCTTTCTCCTCGAAGACTGGGCCTTGCGCTGGGATGAAGCCATAGGCAAAACTTTCGGCAGCAATCCCGACGTGGTGCGTGAAATCTTTCAACTGTCAAACAAATCATTGCTTTGCATACGGACGCCGTGCTCGGGCAATTTTGAGCAGGCGGCACAGGCAGTGAGCGACAAGATCGGGTTGCCACTACGCTGGATGGATGTCGATCTGGTCCATCTGGCAGACGTACTGCGTCAAGTGGTAGGGCGCCTCAGCGATAACGCTCAGACCCTAAGAATAACCATGGATCAAAGCGCTTTTAAATGATAGTCGGCTTGCAATCTGCGGTATTTCTTCCGCATGGATATTGCATCTCCTGGCAACCCGGGCTGATCGCGACACTTGTTATTGGCAATCTTCTCATTGCACTTTCTTACTTCGCCATTCCGCTAGTCATTCTGAAATTTATTCGCAAGCGCCCGGAAATTAATTTTCGTTATTTGCACTGGCTGTTTGCCGGGTTCATCGTAACTTGCGGTGTGACTCATCTGCTGCACGTGATTGAACTTTGGTATCCGATTTACTACCTCGAAGCGGCAATGGCCATATTGACTGCGTTGGTGTCTGTCGTGACAACCATATTGCTGTGGAAATTATTGCCAGTGCTGCTGAACATCCCCAGTTCCAACCAGTTACGATCAGCAAATGAAAAACTGCAAAAGACAACGAACGAATTGCAGGACAGGGAAAAGCAACTTCGAGGCTTAAGCGATAGCCTGCCAAACAGTTTTCTTTACCAGTACACGCTGGACGGCGACATTCCAAGATTCATTTACTTAAGTTCCGGGATCGAGCGTATCAATGGCGTCAAGGCTGAACTTGTCATGCAGGACGCCATGCTGTTGCTGGAGCAGATCGACCCTGAGCAGCGCCAAGCCTATGCCGATGCGCAAGCTATCAGCCAGCAGGAATTGGTCGATTTTGTGATGGATTTGCGCATGTTGCGGGCCGATGGTGAATGGCGATGGTTACAGGCGAGGTCTCATCCAAGCAAAAACCAAAATGGCCAGGTGGTCTGGGAAGGCATTGCCACAGACGTCACAGATCAACATTTATTTGAGTCAGAAATCAACCGCTTAGCTCAGGCCATCGAACAGAATCCGAGCGGCATATTGATTTGCGATACACAGGGAACCCTGGAATATCTAAATGAGGCCTGCAGTCGCATTTGTGGCTATCGTTTTTCTGATGTCTATGATGGAAAACTGACGCCTCAGAAAATATTATTCCCTGAAATGAATGATGCTGAATACGAGGCTATGCTGGCACAAGTCATGGGTGGCAAGTCATGGACTGGCACCCTCAATAACCGTAGCAAAAACGGAAAAACTTTCTGGGAGGAAGTCACTGCCACACCCATTTATGATAACAACGGCAACGTTTCGAGCCTGCTATTTCTGATCATGGATATTACGATGCGAAAACAGGCAGATGCCTTGCTTGCAGCCAACGAGTCTCGCTTCAGGGATCTTTTTGAGAATTCACCTGTTGCGTATCAAGCTCTCGACTTTGATGGACGTTGTACCCATGTCAACCAGTGCTTATGTGACATGCTTGGCTATGATGCAGAGGACATCATTGGTAAATCATTCGATGAATTTTGGGTGGATCATTTAAAGTCCCATTTTCAGCCAAAATTTGATGAATTCAAATCCAGTGGTCTAGTCGCTATGGAGTTGTCCATCAAAAAGAAGGACGGTCAAATCATTGACGTGCTCATGAATGGACGCATTCAGCACGATATTGAAGGACATTTTGTCAGGTCGCATTGCGTGTTTGCAGACATCTCTGAGCGAAAGCAGATGGAAACCGAAATGCTAAGAGCCAAGGAAGCAGCTGAAGTGCTGGCTCAGTCCAAATCGGAATTTCTAGCTAATATGTCGCATGAAATCCGGACGCCGATGAACGGCATTATCGGTTTGACCCAACTTGCGCTCGATCAGAAAACTAGTCCGGAATTGCGTGACTATCTGACCAATATCTCTGCGTCCTCGCAGAGTCTGCTTGGTATCCTCAACAATATTCTGGATTTCTCCAAAATAGAGGCTGGTCGATTGGGAGTCGAGGAGAGGCCGTTCGATCTTGATCAGTTGGTTGATGATTTGCGCAATTTATTCAAGGGACGAGCTGAGGCGCAGCATCTGGATTTTGTTATTACTGTTGCTAAAGATACACCGCGGGACCTGGTTGGAGACAGCATGCGCATTCAGCAGATACTGTCAAATCTCCTAGGCAATGCGATCAAGTTTACGTCCCGAGGACATGTCGCATTACGGATCGAGACCAAACATCTTGAGGGGGCCCGGGTCGAACTTGCGTTTGCCGTTGAAGACACCGGCATTGGTATCGCCATCGACGACCTCGACAAATTATTCAAGCCTTTTTCTCAGGTAGATGGCTCTATTTCGCGCAGATTCGGTGGTACCGGACTCGGTCTTGCCATCAGTAGCAAATTGCTGCATCTCTTGGGCGGGGAGTTCAAGGTCAGCAGCCAACTCAATCAAGGCACGACTTTTAGCTTCGATTTACGGCTCAGCATTGCCACACAAAAAGGGGTTCGGACATCCCGCCACAGAGCCAGTCATGATGCCGGTGAATTAACACGAGAACTCCAGAAAAGCGGAAAAGTGCTAAAAGGTGCCCGCATCCTAGTAGCAGAAGACAATCATATCAATCAACAGGTGGTGCAGGAGTTCCTCAAACTAGCTGGCATGGAGGTCACTCTTGCCGACGACGGGCAGGAGGCATTTGAGCTTCTGCAGTATCAGCACTTCGATGCAGTACTCATGGATGTCAACATGCCCGTCATGAGCGGCATTGAGACGACCAGGTTATTACGTCAGCAGAAAGCATTTGTAGAACTCCCCATCATTGCCTTGACGGCTGGTGTTACCCAGGAAGAACACGACAACTGTATGGCGTGTGGTATGAACGACTTCATCCCCAAGCCGATCAATCCAAAGCAGATGATTACTACACTGGCACGCTGGGTACGTCCGGCAACTGGTCATCTTGAGAGGGAAAAACCTCTCCCGATAAATGAGTCAGCAGCAGCAATCCATGACAATGTTAATCTGAATGACTTGCCAGGCTTTGATTTCCAGAATTTATTAGTCATGCTTGGTGGCGACAGAGAAAAAATATTAGATTTCTTGCGTACCTTTGGGGAGGACATGGCTCAAATAGCTGACAAGATTGAAACTGCATTGGCTGAAGATGATACCAATCTTGCCCGTGAACTTGCACACAAAATCAAGGGTGCCGCAGGAAATATCGGTGCAGTAGATCTTCATGCACTAACTGGCACTCTTGAGGCGGAACTTAAGGAAGGACATCAGAATCCCGTAACGTTTACCTCCTTTAAAGCAGAATTTGAAAAAGTCATGTCTGTAATTGCCGGATTACCCCAAGAAGAAACACTAAACTTAGGGGATAATGAGGCACTCAAGGTTGCAGCTACAGAACTTGACCAATCGTTAGCTAATCACGCTTATATAACAACCAAAATGCTAGATGACTTCTCAAAAAATGTCCCCGCCTCTAAGCATAAGCAGCTTGGCCAAGTGAAACATCTCATCCGCCAAATTCAATACGCTGAGGCACGAAAAGTATTGCGCATGTTGGTTAACCTCCCTGATATCGGGAAATCGTGATGAAAAAACAAAAGTATCGACCAACCATTCTGATTGTTGATGATGTTCCAACCAATGTGGGAATCTTGGCTGACGCCCTCAATTCAGAGTATCAGATCAAGGTCGCGGGCAACGGTGAAGATGCGTTGCATATCGCGCAAGATGATCCGCCTCTTGATCTGATCCTGTTGGATATCATGATGCCAGTCATGGATGGTTTCGAAGTCTGCCGCAGGCTACAGGCGAATTCAAAAACCAAGACAATTCCGGTGATCTTCATCACGGCTCTGACCGATGAGATTGACGAGGAACGAGGTCTGGATCTTGGAGCCGTGGATTACATTACAAAACCTTATTCCATTCCGATCATTAAGGCGCGGGTTCGTACGCATCTACACCTTAAAAAGCAAGGCGAGAAAAATCTTGTCTTATTACGCAATGCCAGTGATGGTATTCATATCCTGGACTACGATGGCAATATCATCGAAGTAAGCGACTCGTTCTGTTCAATGCTGGGATACACTCTTGATGAAATGATCGGAATGAACGTATCCCAATGGGATGCAGGAGTCAAAGATGCCGCTGAACCATTAATGATTGTCAGGCGACAGTTTGAACAACCGGTTCGTGCCCTATTCGAAAGTCGCCATCGGCGTAAAGATGGGACTATTTTCGATGTAGAAGTTAGCAGCTTTCCGCTAGAACTCGACGGCATGCCTGCCCTGTTTAATTCATCACGCGATGTCACCGAGCGCAAACAGGCTGAAGCAGAACTTAGAATCGCGGCTACCGCTTTTGAGTCTCAAGAAGGCATCAGTGTGACCGATGCAACAGGTACAATTCTTCGGGTGAATCGTGCATTTACAAACATAACAGGTTATTCGGCCGATGAAGTCATCGGTAAAAATCCTAGCATCCTCAGTTCAGGGCGACACAATTCTGATTTCTATGCTGCCATGTGGAACAGCATCAAAAACCAGGGAGTATGGGACGGTGAAATTTGGAATCGTCGAAAAAGCGGTGAAATCTATCCGGAACACCTCACGATTACTGCCGTAAAGGGGGCAAATGGCAACATTAGTAATTACGTTGCCACATTGACTGATATCACCTTAAGTAAAGCCGCAGCAGAAGAGATTCAACAATTGGCATTCTACGATTCACTGACTGGATTGCCAAACAGGCGTCTTCTCCATGATCGACTTAACCAGGCACTCGCATCAAGTGCGCGTAGTGGCAGGCAGGGGGCGCTTCTATTTCTAGATCTTGATCACTTCAAGACTCTGAATGACACGCTCGGTCACGATGTTGGCGATATGCTGCTAAAACAGGTCGCTGAAAGGTTAATTACGTGTGTACGCGAGGGAGATACCGTTGCACGCCTCGGAGGTGACGAATTCGTGGTTATGCTGGAAGAACTTGGTTCTGACGCTCTCGACGCTGCCGGTCAGGCTGAGGCTGTTGGAGATAAAATCTTGGCGGCTCTTAATCAACCCTATCAACTTATTACCCATGAGCACCATAGTACACCCAGTATCGGTGCTACCTTATTCAACAACCACCAATCAAAAATAGATGAATTGTTAAAGCAAGCTGATATTGCCATGTATCAGGCTAAAAAGGCCGGTCGCAATACCTTATGCTTTTTCGATCCGCAGATGCAGGCAAACCTTGGTTTACGGGTTGCTTTGGAAAGAGACCTGCGACTTGCTTTGGCTGAAGGCCAGTTCAGGCTTTATTATCAGATGCAGACTACACATGATCGCCAGATTGTTGGCGCTGAAGTGCTAATCCGTTGGCAACATCCCAAGCATGGCTTGGTCTCCCCTTTGGAATTTATTCCATTAGCAGAAGAAACTGGTCTGATTCTGCCAATTGGGCAATGGGTGCTTGAAATCGCCTGTGCCCAGTTAAAGTTATGGGATTCTGATGTCCATACTCAGAATTTGCAACTTGCCGTTAACGTCAGTGCAAGACAGTTCAGGCAAGCGGATTTTGTAGACCGAGTCTGTCAAGTAATGACAAATCATGCAATCAATCCAAGGCAGCTCAAGTTAGAACTAACCGAAAGTCTGGTACTTGATAATGTTGAAGACACTATCGAAAAAATGCATGCGC
Organism: uncultured Methylobacillus sp.; assembly: GCA_903824575.1. Taxonomy (GTDB): domain Bacteria; phylum Pseudomonadota; class Gammaproteobacteria; order Burkholderiales; family Methylophilaceae; genus CAIJXJ01. The sequence goes on along the minus strand of CAIJXJ010000141.1, from coordinate 2,563 downwards.
TCAAGAAATTTGGGGTGCACTTTTCCATGGATGACTTCGGTACTGGCTATTCATCACTTTCCTATCTAACTCAATTACCACTCGATCAGTTAAAAATTGATCAATCCTTTGTGCGTAACTTAGGGATTAAATCCAGTGATGCCATTGTACAAACCATTATCGGTATGGCTGATAATCTAGGGATGGAAGTTATTGCCGAGGGTGTAGAAACGGAAACACAGCGCATTTTTCTGCAACAACATGGTTGCCTGCTATGCCAGGGTTATCTATTCAGTAAACCAGTTCCGCTAGAAGCTTTTGAGGCGTTACTGGAGAAAAATGGACAGGTTGTATCATAGGGGTAGGGTTACAAATCCCTTAGCCCCGGAAAAATCAGGGATTTACCTTCTTAATCGCAATCACTATTTGGCATGGTGAAACCGGGCTTCCCCTTGAGGTCACCCAGCGAATTTTTTAATCCCCTTGTCCATCTAAAACTCTTCCCACTCAGCATCCGTAGGTGCTCTAACTACAGGTGCTTGCTTTTTACTCGCCTGAGGCAATTTGACGGCTACTTTACTGGCTGCGACTTTTCCGCTGGCCTTGGATGGCGGCAATGCCTGTGTTCTTAAGGTCCTGGCGTCTTCAATACGAAACTGGCCAACAGACTCCATCAACACTTGCGCCTGCTCTTCCATCGATTCCGCTGCAGCGGCGGCCTCTTCGACCAGTGCGGCATTCTGCTGGGTAACTTCATCCATCTGTGTCACGGCCTGATTGACCTGGTCGATGCCGGAACTCTGTTCAACGGAAGCCGCTGTGATCTCAGCCATGATGTCGGTCACGCGCTTAACTGAGGACACGATCTCTTCCATCGTCTTGCCGGCTTCTTCTACCAGCTTGGTGCCTTCTTCTACTTCGTTTACCGACTCTGAAATCAACTGTTTTATTTCCTTGGCGGCTGCCGCACTGCGCTGCGCTAGATTACGTACTTCACTTGCGACCACGGCGAACCCACGTCCTTGCTCACCGGCGCGGGCAGCTTCTACCGCTGCGTTGAGCGCGAGAATATTGGTCTGGAAGGCAATGCTATCGATCACGCTAATGATATCAACGATTTTGCGTGAGGAATCATTGATCGAGGACATGGTATTGACCACCTCGCCGACGACCGTTCCGCCCTTCACGGCCACGATGGATGCCGCTGCCGCCATCTGGTTAGCCTGCTTGGCATTCTCGGCGTTCTGCTTCACGGTGGAGGCCAATTGTTCCATGCTGGATGCAGTTTCTTCGAGACTGGAGGCCTGTTCTTCGGTACGCTGCGACAAATCTGTATTGCCGGCCGCAATTTCCTTGGCGGCGGTATTGATGGATTCAGTTGCAGTCCGGATTTGTTCGATAAGCGTACGAAGGTTTTCCACCGTGGCGTTGGAGTCCTCTTTCAACTTGCCGAAGGTTCCAAAATACTCATTGCTGATGGTTTCAGTAAGGTCCCCTTGCGACAAAGCATTCAGTACGCGAATGACCTCCTCGAGTCCCGTTTCACTGGTTTCCATCAATTTGTTCATTTTTTCGCTAAGGGCTAAAAAGAACCCCTCTTTTCCAGACAAGGCGATGCGCTGTGTAAAGTCACCCAAGACAGACGCCTCTACCAAACCCGCGACTTCTTTCTCAACGGCTATCTCGGCCGTACGGTCGGTCCATTCAACAACCGATCCCAAACGTTCTCCTTGATCGTTAATAACCGGGTTGGCAGACAAGGCAAAAGTGTGACCGGCAACAGAAATCTCTGTTTTGTAACTGCTGCTCAATTGACCAAGCAATCCACGCTGATGCGCTGCATTCTTATGGAACTGATCAATGTTGGAACCAATAAGTTTTGATGAATTGAAGGCAGGCAATACACGACGCAAGTCAGATTCAACCCGTTGCAACATGCTAACGACAGATTTGTTGACGTAAATGATGTTCAGATCACTATCAGCCATCATGACATTGGTCGAAACGTTATCTAGTGCAATCCTGACTCTGAGGTTTTCATTGGCGACACGCTGTTTTTCGGCAGCCTGAAGCAACGCTTCTGTACAATCCTCCCATTGCGTCATCCGACCCAGATAATGGCCAGTTTCATCATGGACTGGATTTAAGGTTAGCTGCAACTGACGCTGACCAATTTTGGTATCGATCACTTTAGATCCGCTCAATTCCTGGCCAAACAACGCGCGATCGTTTTCCAGCTCCAGGAATTGCCCGATTTTGGTCCCCAGCATTTTGCTGGTTGCGAAATCAGCATGATATTTTCTGATATCGGCACTCATACTATCCCACAGGATTATCGCAGCACGATTCATGAAGACCAGATTATTTTTGTCATCCGAAACGGTCGCTGGAACCGGAGAGCAGTCGAGTGAGGCTTTGATACGCAAGGCCTCTACCGCCAGAGCGGCTGCCTTTTTGAGTTCTTGCCGCATCACCTCCATTTGAGCCAGCACACTATTTTTATCACCCGTTTGCAATGACAAAGTGAATTCAAAATCGCCCACCGCTATTCGGCGCGCCGTTTCATGAAGTTCTGACGGTTCGC
>CAIJXJ010000140.1 GCA_903824575.1 uncultured Methylobacillus sp. | reverse complement strand
TGCTATGTAGTGCTTGGGAGAGCGTTTTATTACACCTTGAACTGCCCAATCACACTCTGCAGTTCAGTCGCAATGTTGGCGAGTTCTACTGCCATTCTGCCGACATCCTGAACGCCCAACTCATTTTGTTCAGATACCAGTGAAATTTGCTCAAGATTTCGAGCCACGTCCTGCGTAGCAGTAGATTGCTCCCTGGTGCTGATGACAATGGTGTTCACTGAGTCAGTCGCTTTCCCGGCCGCATCAAGGATTTGCTTTAGGGTATCACCCGTAAGCTGGCTCAAATTAGACCCCTTGATGACTTCAGTTTCGACATTGCCCATTGCTGCTACTGCACGGGTGGTTTCAGCCCGGATATTATTGATGACGCCGGAAATTTCCTGGGTACTGGTGGAGGTTCTTTCAGCAAGCTTCCTGACCTCATCTGCGACCACCGCAAATCCTCGACCTTGTTCTCCAGCGCGCGCCGCTTCAATAGCCGCATTAAGCGCCAACAGGTTAGTTTGGTCGGCAATTTCCTTGATAACATTGGCTATCTGGTTAATTTTCTGAATGGAATGATTCAGTTGATTAACGATATTGACCGAGTCATTGACGGTGCTAACGACATTGCCAATCACACTCATGTTTGCTGAAACATTGGCATTTCCATTATGCGCCAGTTGCTCGTTAAGGCTCACCGCCTCTGCGGCCTTGCTTGCCATAACCGATACTTCCGAGTTGGATATGGCAATTTGCTCCATATTAACGTGAAAGAATCCAAATTTTGGTTGAGCGTAATCCTGACTAGTGAAAGCCATCAAATTTAAGCAAGTCTGGATAAGTTAAGCTGGCTTCGGAATGAAACCAAATTTAACTAAATTTTTGATCCAGCGTGAAGCATTTCGTTGAACAGAAAGCGCTTCATAGTCAGTGGCTGAATCCCGGTAATATTCGCCTCGGCTGAGCATGAAGTAGATGGTACGTAACAGTTTATGAGCGATAGCGACAATGGATCGTTTGTAACCACGGCGAACCAGTAAGGACTGGAATTTCGATTGAAACACCGACTTGGTGCGGCTGGCTGCATGAGCAAATTCGCAGAGCAAGCGACGGACATAAAGGTTGCCCTTGCGGACGCGTCCTGATTTTCGCTTGCCAGCTGATTCATTATTGCCGGGACAAATTCCAACCCAAGATGCCAGGCGATCAGCATTGCCGAAGGCCGTCATGTCTGTGCCGATTTCTACAAGCAGCATGGCAGCACCGATTAAATCGACGCCGGGCAAGGTTTGCAGCAAGACCAGTTTGTTGCGCTCGTCCTTCAGTTCTTCAAGCAAGCGTGCATCAAAGCGGGCAATGCGTGCTTCTATTTCCTCAATGTGACGCATAATTTCGTCGAGGACAAAACGATGATTGTCGGTCAGTTCGCCTTGTAGCGCATCAAACAGTTCTTCACGCGTCGCCTTGAGCCGCCGACTGGCAAGATGGATCACCTCATGAGGTTGCTGCCCCGTGATGATGGCTTTGACCATGGCGCGCGCCGACTGACCGTGAATATCGCTGACTACCACGCCCAGTCGAACCCCACTGTCGGTCAATATCTTGTGTAGCCGATTCTTCTCAGAAGATAACTGCCCGACAAGTTTTTGCCGTTGCCGTGTCACCAGACGCAACTCGCGCAACTTGGCAGGTGGCACGAATGAGCCTCGCAACAACCCGGCTCGCGCCAGCGTGGCCAGCCATTGTGCATCGCCAACATCGGTTTTGCGGCCAGGGACATTTTTGACGTGCCGTGCATTGACTACCAGTGCGCGAATGCCGACTGCTTCAAGCGCTGCATAAGGACTCTTCCAGTAAATGCCAGTGCTTTCCATGACGACTTGATCTGGCTTGAGCGATGCCGCCCACTCAGCCAATTCGCGCCGATCCCGCTTAAATGTGCCGAATTGACGCTGTTCGATACGAGTTATCCCATCGGATTCTTGGATAATGGCACAGGCCGTGATTTGCGCCTGATGCACATCCAGACCGATAACGATTTTATATATTGTTGTCAGTTCCATGCTGCCTCCTTTCGATTTACAATCAAACATGGAAGGTAGTGATTGCCAGAACTGAAAGTGCCTGAAGGCGATAATTGCCTACGGCCTGTTTAACGTGCGCTCTCTATGGAAGCAATCCGGGGTTCGAGTCAGTTCGGCGGGTCACGTTAGATTTCGGGGATGAGCCACCAAAAATTTGCACGACCTCTATCCGCTACCTTCCAACCCGAAGTATCTTTCATCATCAGGGGTGGCTGCAACTGCCATGCACGTTAGATGGAACGAATTATTTCAACTTTGCACGTCATTTTGCGTCGTACGATGTGTTGCTCATTTGTCAGGGTGTTATTCAAGGCGATCCTCTGCAAGACTCCCGTCTTATGGGTGAGCGGTCGGTTTGTCTCAAGTTGGAGGATGAAGGACAAGGCCAATACCGTCAG
>CAIJXJ010000139.1 GCA_903824575.1 uncultured Methylobacillus sp. | reverse complement strand
TTGACAAAAACCAGCGGAAATGTGGACCATACGGTCCACATTTTCAATGCGATGCGCCTGCGCCAACCATTGAAATAGCTGCCGTACTGCAGATACCGGTATGGATATCCTCCGGCATCCAGAGCCTTGCAAGCCTTTTTGGGAAAAGGGTTAAACGCCATCCCAACCACGACCATCGAATTTGCTGCGATGGCGTCCTGTACTTCCTTGACAATACCCGCCCCATACTGGGCCACATGCTCACGAATGGCTGGGTGTAGTTTTGCTTCTTCAAGTACTGGACGGGACATGATGGGATTCCTTCAAAAGTGAGTCGTCGCGATTATGGATGCAGCCTGAATGTTTGACCGAAGTCATGCTTGTAAGATGGCGGCGGCACTACACTTCCCATCCTACCGCCATGCCCAAAACACCTGCCCCTTACGTCGCACCCAAGATCCGAACCGTGGGCATGATGCAGCCTTTGATATGGTTGGTCATGGCGTGGCGCGATATCGCCAAGGCCGGCTGGGTTAGCGTATTGCATGGTTTTGCCATGAGCGCAATTGGCATTGCCATTGTTGCCGTCGCCCACAGTCGTTTTTGGTTGTTGGCAGGTGCACTTTCAGGATTTTTGGTGATTGCCCCGGTGCTGGCCACCAGCCTGTATGCGCTCAGCCGTGCCATTCAACGCAAGGAAAAGCCCAATTTTTCAGTGGTACTCAAGACCTGGCTGAACTGGCAAAACAGCCACTTCAATAAATGGGATAACGACTATTGGTGCATGCTGCAATTTGGCGCCCTCTTGGCGGCGGCAGCAACGGGTTGGGTAATGACCTCTGCGGCCCTGATCACTCTGTTGGCTCCCGTGCCTATCAACGGCCCCTTGGACTTTGTTCACCATGTCATGCTGGCACGTGAGGGCTGGCTGTTTGAAATCTGGTTGGCAGTTGGCGGCGTCATGGCAGCGCCCATGTTTGCATCCAGCGTAGTCGCCATGCCGATGCTTCTTGACCGCCGCGTTACCTTGATGCAAGCGGTTTTGACGAGTTGGCAAACCGTGCTCGCGAACCCGATGCCGATGGCCTTTTGGGCCAGCATCATCATGATCTTTACCTTGTTGGGTCTGGGTTCGCTGCTGCTGGGTTTGATACCCGTGCTGCCGATGCTGGGACACGCCAGTTGGCACGCCTACCGTGACCTGGTCGATGCCTCACATCTGCCCGCGCGCGAGTCCCTGTCGGCACCCGACAGTCAGTTTGGTACCTACTGATGTTCGGTTTTTCTGAAGAACAAATTGCCACCTTTGGCCTTAGCTTTGGCGTGGGTGGCTTCATGCTCTACATGTTGTTCATCATTGGCCATCTGGCCTGGGAATCAAAGGCCGGCAAGTTCGGCACCTTTGTCATATTTCTGGGCCTGGCCTTTGGCATGGTTGGATTTGTTGCCAAGTACTTTATCCAATGGTTCATGGAACATTAACCGAACGGTTTGACCCCAATCAGCAGACCATGGAGCCACATGGCAAATACGCCAGAAACCACGACTCCCAAAATCACGGTTAAAACCGTCGCAGACGCTGTTCCCTTAAGATACTCAACGCCTTGAGAACGATCGCGACGCCGTGCGCTGATAAAGTCCAAAACGGCCCAAATCAAGAACGAACCAAACAGAACAACATGTGCGAGATTTCCATTGGAAATCAGATGCGCGAACGCCCATGTCTTGACTCCCAGCACCATGGGGTGATGCACACGTGCTTTGATGGCGTTACCTGGTACATAGGCTGCGAATAACGACACAAACGCCAACACGTTCAACAAGGCTGCGATGTGGCGCGTGGCGGGGGGCGGTGTCCACAACACCGTAGGTGTTTCACGGGCCATTCCAAAACCCCAAATGATCAGCACAAAGCCAAGCAAAGACAAAGCTGTGTACAAGCCTTTGAAGGTGTTTTCACCCACACGGCCAATCGTTTGGGTACGCCAATTGTCCGCAAAGATTCGCACGGAATGCACACCTAGAAACAACACCAAACCCAATACAAGATACGCCATTTTTAACTTTCAGAATTTCTCAATATTTCAAGTGCCAACAACCCGGTTTTTTCCCGAACGTTTGGCCAGATACATGGCCTGGTCAGCACGCTTGATGGCTTCCATCCCAGACTCATCATTGTTGAGTTGGGCCACACCTGCACTAAAGGTGATCAACACCTTCTCTGTGCCTGCCATGAAAAAACGTTTGGTCAATTCCCGCTGCAAGCGCGTCATTGCCTCAATTCCCTTTTCCAGGCTGGTGTCAGGCAGGAGTATGACGAATTCTTCGCCCCCGTAACGCGAAAGGGTATCTTGAGGTCGCATGCATTCACGGGCCACCTGCGCCAAGTGCTTCAATGCCCCATCTCCAATGCCATGCCCCAGCGTGTCGTTAAGGGCTTTGAAGTTGTCAATGTCCAGCAAACCTACGCTCAAGGGAGTTTCCTTACGTCTGAAGGTTGATATCTCCCGTTCCAGAGCCTCTTCCAAGCCCCTTCTATTGAGTGCTCCAGTCAAAGGATCATGGCGCGCCTGGGTACTTACGCGATCTAACTCTTGATGCAGTTTGGCGATTTCGACCTGCGTGGAACTTGCCTGCTCGCGCATGGTGGTCAATTCGTCTCTGGCTGACAACGTATCCTTTGCCATCGTACGGGTTGCGCTCACCACATCCTTAAGAACCGGCGAAATCTCTTCGATGGACTTCGCGTTTTCAATCAAACGGGCACTTTCTTCCATCTTTTCCTGAAATTCACCCGTAGACTGAGACATTTGAGACAAACGTTCAATGAATGCGGCCAACATCTGGCGCATTTCTGATTGCGCCAAAGAACTTTTGTGTTTCGCATCCTTTTGCTTACTGATGACATCTTTAAGCAGGCTGGAAACGTCATCCAATCTTCGCAACGACAAGGGTGGAGCAGAGGCTGTTTTAAGCGCCTCCATCTGCCCGATTAGCCACTGCTCGTCGATACTCAAATCGGCAATGTTCTCAAAAACCAAATGCAGTAGTTTGAGCAAGGTATTCTTGATTTCAGCCTGATCTTCCGCCGCAAAAGACAGTCTGTGGCTGTAATTTACCAACATCTGTTTCACGGCAACGACATTGAGATCAGGTTGCTTTAAAGTCTTGATCAACTCTCTGCTTTGTTCCGTGAAGCGCGCATCATCCGTGCCTAGTGCAGGTTGGGCATACTCGATCAAGCGTCCCATTTGTGCCAAAAATTCTGGCGTCAACGCCGAGACTGAGTCAGACACGGGTGCTGCCGTCGTTGCAACACTGTGAGCCGAATCCGTTCCCGTCGGCAAGTAGCTGGCATAGGCCACCAAGGCTGCCCGCACACCATCCCAATTCATTCTGTCTATCGACGATTCCAACAAGCCTTTCTGACGCTGTTGACCCGGGGTTTTTGCCTGCAACGCTGATGCGATGTTGCGTAACTCCTGTGCCGGAAAGTGCTCCACTGAAGGTATGCCGGCTATCTCGTTATAGATCGCCTTGTAGTTAACCGGCGTGGGTGGCAGCTTGCGGACAGTTAACTGTTTAAGCGTTTCACGAGCCGTTTCAAAAGATTTTTTTTCACTCATAAGCATTCCTAAATGCTATTTTTTTTATAGCAAACAACACAATTGAGACAATTGATTTCTCAATTTTTTTCAAAGAGAAGTATCCACTTTTAGAGCGATTTGCGCTACGTCAAACCAACTTCTAAAGTGCCATTGATCAGCCTATGACTTTTAAATCCTGTCAAGGAGTAAAGCTGTGGATAGATCAATTGAAAAATAGAACTTATCCACAGGCTATCAAGTAAATTGAAAGTTATCCAGTTTTCGGGTACATCAAAAAACACGCTGGCAAACATGAGTTAGAGTACTCTAAGTCCATGATTTCATTGAAAAAAATTGGCTTGTCCACAAAAACCCCATTAGCTCTATCTACTACTACTACTCTTTTTTATAAAAAGAAGATAAGAAGACAAGACAACCCTCTTTGAAAAAACAAAATGTTGTTACTTGCAAAAGTTCATTTGGTCGGTCTGATCAAGTAAGATTTGCCCTGTTCAGTTGTGGCCTCAAGCCAAATTTTCCCCCCATGCCCGTTAAACCTGCAGGTCAATCTTCATCGCCAAGCCAAGTAAGTTTTGAAATCAAGAGCGCTCAGTTGCCGCTGGTCGCCTTGATGCTTAAATCCAATCAATGGGACGTGGTTGCGGATGACTTGGGCAGGCTCTACGGCGATTCTGGAGAAAGACCAGGATTCTTTGACAAGGACTCACTGGTGCTCGATTTTTCAGCACTTGAACGCGAGTCAGCGTGGTCAGATGTCCAAGTTTTGTTTAATGGTCTTCGTGCCTGTCACCTGCATCCTTTGGCATTTCGTGGCGAGCCTTCAAACTGGACCGAACAATTGCTGGCTGCAGGTTTGATACAAGCGCCGATGGAGAACATCAAGGCTAGAAAAACGGTTGAAAAGGCTGCCGAGGTGACGCCAGCGGTGGTTCGTGAAGTTCCAGGCCCGTCCACTATGGTGATCGACAAACCCATTCGGTCAGGTCAAAAGATCTACGCCCGCGGTGCGGATTTGGTTGTGCTAGCCATGGTCAATCAGGGTGCAGAAGTGGTGGCCGATGGAAATATTCATGTCTATGCACCTTTGCGTGGCAAGGCAATGGCAGGTGCACGCGGGAATGTTTCAGCGAGAATTTTTTCCCTTTGTTTAGAACCAGAACTTATTTCTATTGCTGGTATCTATAGAACGAGTGAGACCCCTTTGCCAGCAAATGTTTCTGGCAAGCCGGCGCAGGTTCGGCTCTCCAGTGAAGACGGGCAGGATAAATTACTCATAGAACCACTCAAAAACTAATATTAATTTAATGAAAGAACACGTAAGCATGGCAAAAATCATCGTAGTGACCTCTGGCAAAGGTGGTGTCGGAAAAACCACCACCAGTGCCAGTTTTGCAACGGGACTCGCCTTGCGTGGTCACAAAACAGCGGTCATTGATTTTGATGTGGGTTTGCGGAATCTGGATCTGATCATGGGTTGTGAACGCCGTGTGGTGTACGACCTGATCAACGTGATTCATGGCGAAGCAAACTTGAATCAGGCTCTGATAAAAGACAAGCAGTGTGAAAACCTTTTTGTACTCGCTGCTTCGCAAACGCGGGACAAAGATGCTTTGACACAGGATGGCGTCGAGAAAGTTCTCAGTGATTTGTCCGCTATGGGTTTTGAATTCATTGTTTGCGATTCTCCCGCGGGAATCGAAACAGGTGCCTTAATGGCCATGCACTTCGCTGACGAAGCGTTGGTGGTAACAAATCCTGAAGTGTCATCGGTACGCGACTCAGATCGAATTCTTGGCATGCTGGCTAGCAAGACCAAGCGGGCAATGGAAGGTAACACCCCCATCAAGGAACATTTGTTGATTACACGTTACAACCCGGCACGTGTGGACCAGGGTCAGATGTTGTCACTTGAAGACATCAAGGATATTTTGCGTATCCCCTTAATTGGTGTGATTCCTGAAAGTGAGTCTGTACTTCAGGCATCCAATCAAGGGGTACCCGCGGTCCACATACAGGGCAGCGACGTGTCTGAGGCCTACAAGGATGTGATTGCACGTTTTCTGGGAGAAGAGAAGCCTTTGAGATTTGTTGAGGCTCCAAAACTAGGCCTGTTCAAGCGTCTGTTTGGAGGGAAATAAGCCATGTCTTTTCTCTCATTTTTTCTAGGCGAAAAAAAGAAAACCGCGACCGTTGCCAAAGAACGCCTGCAGATGATTTTGATGCATGAGCGCAGTGGCCGCAATGCTGCCGAACCGGATTACCTTCCAGATTTACAACGTGATCTGGTGGCGGTCATAAGCAAATACATCAAGATAAATCCCGCAGACATCAAGGTCAATCTGGAGCGACAAGACAACCTTGAAATCCTGGAAGTGAAGATCGAATTGCCAGACGCGCGTTAACGGAATTGTGTTTCTTTTGCCGATGAATCAATGCACCGTTGGCGCCACTAGCTCAAACTGCTTTCGCTTAACGTCCATATCAGCGTCGGTATCCGCATAGCGGGCTGCAATGGACTGGATTTCATCTTGAATGGCAAGAAACGCATCGACCATATCAGGATCGAAGTGTGAACCTCTGCCTTCCTGAATGATGGAAATCGCCTTATCGTGTGGCATGCTGTTTTTGTATACGCGTCGACTGATGAGTGCGTCATACACATCGGCAACGGCCATGAGCCTTGCCGAAACAGGAATAGATTCCCCTCGCAGTCCCTCTGGATAGCCTGAGCCATCCCACTTTTCCTGATGACCGTAAGCTATTTCTTTGGCGATCGACAAAAATTCAACTTGTAGACCCAAGGAATTTTCGGCTGCCTGAATGGCATCACGTCCCAAGGTTGTGTGCGTTTTCATGATCTCGAATTCTGCAGGGTCAAAACGACCCGGCTTAAGCAAAATTCGATCGGGTATTCCAACCTTGCCGATATCGTGTAAAGGTGCCGACTTGAAAATCATCTCAATCATGGTGTCGGTCAAATACTGGCTGTAGTTGGGATGGTTTCTCAACTTGGAAGTCAGTGCCTTGACATAAAACTGGGTT
>CAIJXJ010000138.1 GCA_903824575.1 uncultured Methylobacillus sp. | reverse complement strand
GCTCACTGGTGAGCTGCTTGTAGTACTTCATCCGTGCTCCTTTTACTTGGTCGTTTAAGCAGCACGAACTCTACAGCAGTTCGCCACCTAAATTTCCTTACAAAAGTTGCACTTCAAATTTGAACCCGCCAATTGTAAACTTGCATTAAACAAATACATCTGCAGCTTCAATAGCCAGTTGGAGTGCCGCATTCCATTTCGGACCGAGATAATGACCGAGAATTTCCTTGATGCTCTTAAGTAGAGTTTTTATAAGATCAATGCCTTTTTTGAGAGGGCGATTTTTGCGAAAAGCAGTCTCAATAGCCTCAATATCGACTAAGGGTCTTTGGAATTCAATGATTGCCAGAAGCTCCTGATGTAAAAGTTCGGCCTGATCCTTTGTGGACTCATTTTGATGCAAGACCTCCCAAGCCTTGTCAATGGACTCGGCGCCATCTTTATTTAACAAGCCCATAAATGCCTCTGACTGCCAATGAAGCAACGGAGACGTTTGCGTATTCCATTGTCGTGAGCGTTCACGGCTAATCTTCGATGTATATTCGAGGGAGAGCCTCAGGTCGGCGCTGAAATTGGTCGTCATAGATAATCCTTGGTTAGTTAAAATTTATAATTTATTTCGGCTTAGAAACTCTTAATATCGCCTAAGCTAATACCTATATATGACAATAACGGTTGAAAATTCTTGATGGTTTTCGGCTAACTATTTTGTCGTTTCCTCTGTCGCTATATCTTGCGCTTCACCATGTAGGTGTTTGGCTGGGAAGATATAAGTCAGTCCGAAAATAATCACTAATGACGGAACGATAACCATAAGATTTGGAATGGTCGACTTGCTGGATGATTCTGCCGTCTTGGAGATCCATTCAGCATGGTTAGCCTGATTAACCTGGCTAGTAATTAATTTAAGGGAATTATGCTTAAATATAATCCATCCAGTAATGGCAGCTAAGAACCCAGCCATAAAACCGGGCCCACCATCTGCGAAATAAATACTCATGATAATGTCAGAGACTGCAACAGCTAAAGCAACACGCTCATGAAGGCACTGCTTTCGGCTGCACATGACGTTGACTGGTCTATGCCACTGACCATGGTGCTGGATTGCTTCGCAACGTTGCTTCAAGTAACCAAAACTGAGGCACTTATCCTTTTCAAGCATGCATTGTGGAGGCGGGCATTTGATGCAGTTGATGCCAATAGGCTATTCCATGGTGACGTTTAACCGCCAGGTGGAAATTGAAGAATGGCTCAGTACCAATGGCAGGAGTGAAACATCTTGGGTCGCCATCGATGATGACGTATACAACTTTATGCCCGGTGCGCCATTGTTGTTGTGTACTGATCGGTTTGGCGAGCAGGAGGCCGAGATACTGAAAGAAATGTTAAGGGCATAATGACAATTATTTATCTTGATTATGATGGTGTTTTTCATCCGGCATGGTAATCCTTCCATAATTGCGATGGGCTTGAAACTTCTTCTTGTTTGGATTTTATAAGGGTAATTAGTGATACTTCCGACAAAAATAGAATACTTCAATCATCTTGTGACATTTGACTATCATTCAATCAAATTGAGCATCGGCGGCATGTATCATGAAACATTCAATCCTGACATAAAGATATCATTGGATGAGGGCATTGAATCTGTTCTTGAAAGGTGGTGCTCGAGGAAGAATGGATTGACAGGACTTCAAGATGAAGTTGAAGATGAAGATATATATTCGTTATTTCCTACGGTCTTGTTCAAATCCGCAATGCTGGAACTATATGTGAAAAAGAATGTAGATATTTTTGATTTCTTCTACAAGAAAACCACAGACTTGCCATATGAGAAGGATATGAAGTTCTACACGATGTTGAAGCTTATGCAGAAACTGAATGGCTCATATCAAATGGCTTGCAACTATAGCAATGGCGATTATGAAAACACAATTGAGAAATCCAATATATTTGATAATGTCTTCATGTCATTTCACATGGATAGCTATATGCTTAATGTTGTCAAGGACATGCGAGCCCCGGTAATGGCAAACAGTCTTTATGGTGGAAATATAGAATTTCACAGCTCTATCCTTGCCGTTAATACAGCGGCATATATGCGAACATTTTTCAGGAAATTTATCATGCTTGTAAATTCAGATTATTTTGACAAGGAGTTTCTTGCATTCTTCAATGCCTATCGTGAATTGTCTGGTAAGGACAGATGGGACTTTATCTACAATATCAATACCACCTTTGACAATCGATCAAGTCTAGAATCCTTCCTTGTAAAAAAATTACGAAAATTAGGATTCATGGACGATGATGACGAAGATGAGTTGCAAAACCTTCACCCCAAGTAGGAATTCCCCTTTATTTAACCCTACTTAACCCCACTTTAGTACCACATAAGCACAGTGATTCTCATTACTAGGGATTAATTCCCATAACAAATGGTAAACGTCCATTTTGCTTGGGTGCTACTGGCTTTGAAGAGGGATAGTTAGATGTCCGATATAGATAGTAGAAATTCCTGTGGAATGAGAATTTGTTGCAATATATGCGACTATTTGCTATAGTGCACGCATGAGTATCTCCAAAAGAGAATCCAATGTGGTGCAGATGCAAGTTACCCTCCCGGAAGGGCGGGTAGGACGTCTTGCATTCACGGAGGAAATCGAGAGCTACCTTCGGCGTGCTCACAATCTCTTCAATGGCGGGATGGACGGTGCGGATACCGTCGTACTGCTGGAGATGTTCTTTGCCTACAAACTTGGAAGCGATGGCAACTCGCCAGGAAGCGGCAAACAGGCCGTGGTCGCCGTCGTATCCTTTCTGGAGCATTGCAAGACCTTACCTTGGTTCTGGCAACCTCAGCACCTTCAGCACTACATCGCTTCCATCAAGACACAGGGATTGGCCGCAGCCACAATCCGTGGCCGGCATCACTACATCAAGGACTTCTGCCTCTCGATCCTAGCGGACCGTCCTGTTGCTAACAAAATCCTTTCTCGTCACCTTGGCGGCAACTTCCAGCAGCTTGCGGATGACAAAAGCCGAGCCTTGGTCCGGGGTGCGAAACAGCGCAAGAAGAAACTGACGTGCCCGACGCCCAACGAGGTACAGCAGGTTTTCGAGTGGTTCGAGGCTGAGATTCTGGAAGCTATCGAGACCAACAGTAAATCCCTCTATCCTTTACTCAGGGACCGCGCCGTCATTACTATGTTCTATTCCTACGGTCTCCGTAAGGATGAGCTACGCCGTGTCGATCTGACTGACTTCGATTTTGATCCTGAATGCCCTCAGTACCAAAACTACGGCTTGCTTCACGTCATTGGCAAAGGAAAGAAACAGCGCACGCTGCCCATCCTGGTGCCGGGTATGTACGAATTCGTGAAGCATTACATCGAAGTGATCAGGCCGCACTGGTTGTCCAATGGTGGTGTTGCGCCGGAAGATAGAAATGCTATGTTCTTCTCCGATTGCCGCAAGCGCATCTCGAAAACCGCTATCGAACGTGCCGTGAAGCTGCGTTTCCGCCAGGCAGGCGTAACCCGGAATGTGAGCCCGCACCGGTTACGTGATGTATTCCTCACGGCGATGACGGATACGTTGGGGCTTAGTTCTGCATCCGATCTGGCGGGGCACTCGATGGCGACCACAACCGAAGGCTATTACCGCAAAGCGTCGTCAATCAAGGGCGACCCCATCAAGCAGCATGTCCACCGCCTGTACAAGAATCGTACCGATCAGGCAGATTGAAATTAAATGAGGAAGCCATGACCGATCCAACTACCACTCAAACAAGACTCAGATTCCGAATCAAGCTTCTGCTGGCAGAACGCGACATGACGGTCGCAAACCTCTATCAGCTCGTGAAACAGCAAGGGTTCGACATCTCATCATCGCATTTTTTTCGGCAAATGACCCCGTACCCGAATGCCGTGCGTCCGGATCTGCTGGTTGCGATCTGCAAGGCGTTAGGTTGCGAAGGGTCCGAACTGTTCGATCTGGTGGAAGTTGCACCGGAGCAGGAGGCTCAGCAGAAGCCCAAAGTTGTTACACCGAAGTCGGCCGCGCCGAAGAGATCCACGGAAGCTACGGTTGCCCAAGAGATCGATGCCGCCAAGCGCAAGGCTGATGACAAGCGCAAGTCGGCCTTGCTGGGTCCGAAAGTTGCAGTACTAGGACTGAAGAAGGATCAATGAGTCCACGAGGCTATTCCGAACGCCGCATCCAACAACCTTGTGAGGCATGTGGTGCAACCATCCCGGCGGACGGCCGGGAGGTCAAGTACGGCCGATTCTTCTGCTGCCAAGCGGTAACGGCACGAATAGACGATGCACTGCCAGGCCAATGCTGGATTAATCGGAACGGTGGAAGCGAGGATACTCGCGCCGCATTGGCAGCCCTGCCACGCGCGACGAGCAGTATGCGCGGCGAAAAACCTGAAACGCTCACTGCCAGGAAAGAAATCCTGATGTGCTACATCCGCGAGATCGGTTCAGGGGAGCCGCCGCTGGACTGGTATCGCAAAATACTGCACGAACAGCAAACGATCACCGTTGCGTCTGCACTCAGCGGCCTTCCTTACTGGAAAGCAGAAAACATCCGATTCCCGTCGATCAATGACATTCAATCGATTGATCGGCAGATCGACAAATGGCGCCAGAAAGGTGACTGCCCGGAGTTCGCGGAACTTCTCGGTGGCTACGTTGAGCATCATTATGATGTCATGGAGTTCGGATTCAAGAACGGCCAGTTCGGCGCCGAAACCGCCGTCAAGCTGAGCACGATCAAGCAAATGGTTTTCAAGATCGGGCATTACCTCGACTGGCTATATCAAAACGACCATCGCGATTTACACGAAGCTGGCCGCATGTGGCTGTCACGGTACATGGCAGAGTTCGTCCGCCCTCCCACCTATGGTTATGCGATCAACAAGTTCTACCGCTGGGCCAGAACAACCAATCGCTTCATACCAACGCTTAACTTCAGTCGCCGCCATGGCAAATCTATCCGTGACCATGAGGCGGAGAAATTCGACATCCTGACGTTGGAGCAAGCCCGTTCCGTCTATGACCAAATTTGCAAGCACCCAGACCCAAGGGGGCGCTTTCTGGCTTTCATGGCGCTCCTCTATAGCCAGACCGTAATTGCGAGCAGTTCGCTGCGCCGCTCCGATCTTGTCCGCAATTCTGAATCGGGATGCTGGATGGTCAAAAGAGGCGAGGATGAAGGTTTCGAACTGGAACCCGAGGTGTCCGCTGCGCTAGATGAATGCCTGAGCTTGGCAGATAAGCACTCGCGGTTTTTGGGGCAGCAAGAAGACCAGTACGTTTTCCCGGGTCGAAGCAAGCATTACATGTCCCGCACAGTGGCATCCAACAAAATCCGCGAAGCGTCTGGCCACAAAGGCGAAGTCTTGCGCCGGACGGGTGTGGTCAACATGTTCCGCGGCGGCCAGAAAACCATGGGTACCATCGTGCTACGTGACCAACTCAAGGTGAGTATTCCGGTCATTCAGCGGGCCATCAAGCTGGCAGGGCACAGTGTGAACGCCGAAATGGATCGCGATGCAGCAGAAGAATATCGCCGAGCCTTCCTGGAACAAGATGACGAATGATCGCCCCTGGTGGGTCTACGTTCTGATGTGCTTCAACGGGCGAATCTATATCGGGATGGCGCTCGATGTCGAGGACCGTTTCAAGCGGCACGTTGCAGGACGTGGAGCGTTGTTCACCCGAATAAATCGCCCCTACTGCATCATGGCCGCCAGGGAATTTTCATCGCGCCTCGATGCGTCAAGAGAAGAACGGGCGCTAAAACGTGCAGGGCAATCTTGGGTCCGCCAATGGTGTCGTTCAAACCGATACCATGGGTTGAACGCCATGGAGCTACCCTAGATTTTAGTGCCTATCATACGATCTGGTGTCAATGTCATGCCAGAGTCGCCAGACTCCGCCACACTTCTCCGAGTCTGCTAACTGAATTCGAGACGGATTCTTGACCAAATATTCGACCTAACGCCTCCATTGCGTGGAGTATCGCAGACGCCCCGGCGGACAATGTGTCAGCTAGGTCGACAGAACTTGGCCGAAAGATTAGGTGCTCAACATTATTGTCGGCGTCCGATTTTATATGCCGGTTAAGCGCGTCAATCGTCACATGGGCAGCGTCACCAGAAATGCCACGATACACTGTGTTATAAAGTACCGCCATTCCAGCCTTCTTGGCGGCCGCATCCCAGTTGATACCCTTGGGGCGGTTTGGGTGATATTGCGTAGAGATGGCGTCCGCCACTCCACGAAGCTTTTCTAGCTGTTCTGCGGGTAGCTCGATCTTGCAGTCGGGATCATTGAAAAATACGTTGGCGATGGTCAAACGGTGCTTGTCGTAGTCCGCGATCAATTCGTCGAGAAAGGTCTCGCTGAGGGCAACGTTGCCGAGTGCGATAGCCGCCTCAGCACAATTTCGCACCAAGGTACGGGACTCAGCACCCATTCCACGCTCGGATAGCAACACCGATCCCTGAAACGCTTGGAGTGCTCGACCAAAGAGCAGCGCGGCAACAAACTCCTTGTTGTTTCCGTGGGAGGGTTGGGTGGAAAAAAGGAGCCTCATTCCCTCCTGATTTAGCTGATCGGCCAATTGAAACCATTCCACGTGTTCTGCCCGGGCCTTTGCCATCCATGTGGTTATGCCCGCTGACAGAAACCCTTCCTTTTCAAAACTCATATTTGCGAACTACAGCAAGATCCGCTCGACCAGCTCCCGAAGAAAGCGGCGCCGCTCTTTCAGGATTTCGCAAACCTCATACTGCTCGGCGATGGTGACACTGCCTACGTTGTCATCGAAGGTCATCGCCGCGTACATGGCCCAGTCTGGGATGGCGCAGATGCGCTCGATCATTTCTCCGCAATACATGGCCGACACTAGTTTTTGAAAGGCATGGAAACGTGGGAACTCGGGTCTGTTCAGCAACGCCAGTGCGTTCAGTCGACGATCCGTGCAGCTGAGGAGCGAAGCGCCCTGATCCATGGCGAAAATCGCACCGAAACTTTCTTCGTTCAATGCCGCCTTCAGATTTCCTGGGCGGTCGTCGTTTCCGATCCAGAGATCAAAGACTGCGATCTGTGCCGTCTCCAGCGGGTAACGCTCACAGACCTTTCGCAGGGCGCTGACGTGGCCGGACTCGATATGCATCCCCGGCACAATATCGCCATCGCCGTCATCATCGAACGATGCGTCATGATCCGTGAAGTCGTAGCAATCAAGTCCGTCTTCCGCCGCCTTGAGTGAGGCAAAGCGAAGGGAGTCAGGCTCTCGCCGAGACTGAACAGCAACTCCCACCGCTACTGGTAGGCCAAGAAACTGTGCCAGACGATTCGCCGCCAGCTCGGAATAGACCTGTGCCGGCCGCAACTCGCTATCGTGCTTGATGATTGCCGCCACATGTCCATCTCTGGCGCCCGTGGTACTGCGATCATTCGGGGTTGATCTGGCACCCAGTTCGTAACTCAGGATCGGCATACCAATCATGCACCCTCAACGGCCCACAGATCGGCATACAGCTCGGCCTGCTCGATGACCTTTTCCACGGCATCCGGCTGTTTGTCCGGTGGATACTTGTACTTGGTCAGAAGCACCTTCACGAGCAAGCGCATGCGAGCGCGTGCCGTATCCCGCTTCTGCCAGTCAATGGTGGCCGATTTTCGGAGCTTGTCTGTCAGTTCATGAGCCAACGCCTTCAATACCGGATCGCCCATTTCACGGACAGCGCTTTCGTTCTCGCGCAGCGCTTCGTAGAAGGCGAATTCATCATCCGACATATCCTCTGGCGGCCTGTCGGCAGCAATCTCATGGGCCAGCTTGATCAGTTCTTCAATCACCTGCGCCGAGGTCAGGCCGCGACTCGTGTACTTGTTAATCGCGTCCGTCAGCTTTTTACTGAATTTCTGAGCTTGGGTTGTGTTACGCCTTCCCCTAGACTGGATTTCATCATTGATCAGGCGCTGTAGCAGTTCGGCGGCGAGGTTCTTTTGCGGGATTTCGCCCAACTTCTTCAGGAAGGTTTCGTCCAGCACGCTGATGTCGGGCTTGTCGACGCCCAAGGTCTTGTAGAGATCGGTGACGCCATTGACCAGCACACCCTTGGCGACGATCTGCCGCATGGCGGCTTCCTTCTCGACCTTGCTCTTGCCTGCACCCACGCTCGTGAACTTCACCAAGCCGGCTTTCACCGCTTGATAGAAGGCAATTTCGTTGCGCAGCTCCAAGGCTTCGGGATGCGTTCCCGCCAGGGCCTGCGCCTTGGACAATTTGGTGACCTGATCCAGAAAACGCTTCACGCCAGGTGGTTTGGCATCCGTGTCGGATTCCGCGCTCTTTACGTTTAGCTTGACCAGATGGTTCATCGCCAGAGGTAAGGCTGCCAACGCTTTCTTCGCATCCTCGGCAATACCCTCCAGGAACACACCATGCAGCATGGTGCGGACAATGCTGATGGTTTCCTTGAGAATGGCCAGCGCTTCTTCGATGAACTCCACCGGCTCGCCGGGCTGGTCGCCGCCACGGGCGCGGGTGTACTGGGCAATCGCTGCCTTCAATTCCTCGCCGATCCCGATGTAATCCACCACCAAGCCGCCAGGCTTGTCCTTCCAGACGCGGTTAACGCGGGCCACGGCCTGCATCAGCCCCTGGCCGCGCATTGGCTTGTCCACGTACAAGGTGTGCAGGCATGGCGCGTCAAAACCGGTCAGCCACATGTCGCGCACAATCACCAGCCGAAGCGGATCGTTCGGGTCTTTGATGCGCTTTTCCAGCAGCTTCTTTTCCTGAGCCGTTGTTGCGTGAGCACGCAATGCCGGCGGGTCGGAGGCCGGACTGGTCATCACCACCTTGATGACGCCCTGATCGATTTCCTTGGCGTGCCACTCCGGGCGGCTCTTAATGATCTCGTCGTAAAGGGCAACGGCGGCCCTACGGCTGATGGCAACGATCATTCCCTTGCCGTCGAGAGCTTCAAGGCGCTCATCCCAATGCGTGACCAGATTATCGGCCAGCATCTCCAGGCGGCCATCGGCCATGGCGATGGATTCCAATCGCGCAAGCGTGGAAATAGTCTTGTTGCTTTGCTCCTCTGGGTCATCCTCCAGCAGGGTGTCCAGTTCCTCGTCGAGCGAATCCAGTTCGGCATTGTTGACCGACAGATCAATAATGCGCTGCTCATAGTGGATGGGAACCGTGGTGCCATCCTTCTGCGAGGCCAGCACGTCGTAGATGTCCACATAGGTGCCGAACACTGCTTCGGTATCGCGGTCGTTCTCGGAAATCGGCGTGCCTGTCAGACCGAGGTACAGCGCCTTGGGCAAGGCGTCGTGCATATATTTGGCGAGACCATAACGATACTTTTCTCCCTTCTTGTCGAGGTCGCTCTTGAACCCATATTGGGTGCGGTGTGCTTCATCGCAGATGACGATGATGTTTGAGCGCGGATTGATTTCCTCGACAGTATCGTGTCCCTTTTCCGGGGCAAATTTCTGAATGGTCGTAAAGAAAATGCCGCCGGCCACCTGCTCGGACAGCAGCCTTTTCAGGTCTGCCCGATCTGTAGCTTGTATTGGCTTGGAGCGCAGAGGAATCCGGCATGCGGCGAATGTTTCATAAAGCTGCCCGTCCAGATCCTTACGGTCCGTCACCACCACCACGGTTGGATTTTTCAGGTCTGGATGCTCACGCAGCATGCCGACATAGAACACAGCCAGCAGGCTCTTGCCAGAACCCTGGGTGAACCACATCACACCTCCCTTGCCGTCGTGCCGATGCTGAATCGAATCCAGCGCCCGGTCTACGCCCTTGAGGACGCCGTGATATTGGTGATACCCGGCAATGACCTTGAACGTACCAGCGCCAGACGTTTGGTAGGCCACGAAGTGACGCAGGTACTTCAGGAAGGTCTGCCGCTCGAACAGGCCCTTCACCAGCACTTCCAACTCCAAGTGCTGTTCAGGCGCAGATATCCCAGCTGCGACACGCCAAGGCATGAACCGCTCCTGATCTGCGGAAATGGAACCAACCCGTGCCACCGCGCCATCGGAGATGATGCACACGGCGTTCGGCTCAAAGAGTTGAGGAATCTCGTTCTTGTAATTTTGAATCTGGTTGAACGCAGCAAATACGTCAGCCTTCTCGTCGGCCGGATTCTTTAGCTCGATTACGGCCAATGGCAGGCCATTGATGAATGCCACCATATCGGGGCGCACCGTCTTGCTACCCTTCACGGTGAACTGATTTACGATCAGCCAGTCATTGCGCGTAACTTCGGTCCAGTCAAACACCACAACAACTACCTGACGGCGGTGGCCATCCTGTTCGATGTCCACTGGAATGCCGTCGCGCAGCCAGACGTAGAGGTCGCGGTTGGCTTCGACAAGCGATTGGCCGGCAAAATGGCGGACGCGCTTTTCAGCGTCGTCGATAGCGGTGGACGGAAGGTCTGGGTTCAGGGTCTCCAGCGCAGCTCGAAAGCGCGGTGCCAGCACTACCTCGTTGTAATGTGCCCGCTCTGGTGCAAAACCACCGGGCGAGATGGCTTCGCCGTGGGAATACTCCCATCCCAGTTCGCGGAACCAGTCGATGCAGGCTTGTTCAAGGTCGTTTTCAGTCATGGCGCTCAGGCAAATGGTTAGTAGTGTTCACTATTAGGATCTTCGTCGCCATAATCAGGCCAGACAGAACCGAAGTCGATATTGCGGCGGGCCGGAACCAACTCCACACTGTCGATTTTGGGTTCGTCCCCACCTGGATCAAGGAAGGTTATCAGGACATCGACATTAAGGGTGTCCTTGGCGCTGACTTCTGCGCCACCAACGCAGACCATATCCTTATCGATCCCGTCCTTGACGGAAAACGTGAAATTGCAAGACGCCTCAATCTCAATAGAAATGCTTGCACGTGCGACCAGTGTCCCATCGCAATAATCGACGGCCTGTAACCCAGCACTCCCATTGTTTGAGAGAAACGAAACGTCGATGACTTCTACATCCTGCATTTCAGGATCGTAGTAAAAAGCAGCATCTGCTTCCGGAATCCAGTCAATGGACCAAATATCTTCAGCAACGGCTGATTCGATCATGTTTAGCAGATTTGGGTATTTCCCGAGAGCAATCTGCTGATCTATGGAAGCACACATTTTTGCGCGGTGAGAATCACGCTCCTGAATGAGCGTTAGTGCGCTACCGAGATCATCAATGGCAAAAAGGCGCGGGCTTTGCTCGCAATACCGCGCACAGCCCTTATCCTTGGTGACAAACAGAACAGAAGTGTTTGCCTTCTTTGCCCAAGACTCCAGTGACAACAGGGTAATGGCATCAGGAAACTCAGCCTTCTTGTCGCCAGATACCTCGAATGGCGGCAGCGTATCGAAATAGTG
>CAIJXJ010000137.1 GCA_903824575.1 uncultured Methylobacillus sp. | reverse complement strand
CTTGGGATAAAAATTGATGGACTAAGGGCACACACTTAGCATGAAGATATGTATCGTCACATTCAGACACATCAGTTATAATCCTCGGGTAGTCAAGGAGGCAGATACACTTACATTTATAGGGCATGATGTGTCTGTGGTGACTGTCTGTAATAACTCTGCTCAAACAATTCTTGATGATGTGATAATGGCTTCGCGAACCTGGCGCCTGCTCACTATAAAATCCAGAAAGCAGGGTGATATCGAGATGTTTCGCTGGCTCTTGACCGGTATCCGCCAAAGGTTGTTCGTGAATTATTTGAGTAGCATAACATTGGAATGTGGTGTTGCTGAGCGGGCGCAAGGCCGGGAGTATCCGGAATTGCGGCGAATCGCATGCTCAGTAAAGGCGGATTTCTACATCGCCCACCACGCAGAGTGTCTTGGTGCGGCTTATGCTGCAGCCAAGCAGCATAATGCTCGTTTTGCTTTTGACGCCGAAGATTTTCATTCCGGTATGTTTGCTTCTTCTATGAGTGATTCTCTCCCGAACGAACTGAAAATAAAAAAGCTCTTGGAGCAATCAGAGCGTCAACATAAGTGTGCAGAGCAAAAGAGGATAGAGTATCTTGAACGCAAATACCTACCATTATGTGATTACATAACCGCAGCCTCCGACGGGATAGGCGAGGCATACGCGATTAAATACAACCTCCCCCTCCCAACCACAATCCTAAACGTCTTCCCCCTGGAAACTCTATCAGTAAGGACAGACGAGCCTGTGGACGGTGCTAAAGATTTTATTCACCATTCACCATTCACCATTCACGATCCTCAGACCCTAAAATCTAAAATCGAAAACCTAAAACCTAAGAAACTCTACTGGTACTCCCAGGTGATCGGCCCTGGTCGTGGTCTTGAAGAAGCCGTCGAGGCACTGGCCCTATTGCAACATCCTTGCGAACTACACCTCCGTGGTACGTCATCGGAGCCGTTTGTAACGGAATTAACCAGATTAGCAACAAAGTTGGGAGTACAAGATCGTCTGTTTTTCTATCCGCCCTGCTCACCCGATGATTTGATTGCTGAGGCTGCACAATATGATATTGGTCTGGCTCTGGAAAATACTGTAGAGATGAATCGACTCATCTGTGTTACAAATAAGATCTTCACCTATATGAACGCCGGTCTGGCTATTATTGCCACGGATACCATCGGCCAGCGGGGGATAATGGCACAGGCACCGGATGTGGGGCTGCTTTGTCGAATGAATGATGCGGAGAGTCTTGCTGCGGCAATTAACTGTCTGCTGGAGAGTCCGGAACTGTTTGTAAAGTGCCGATTGGCATCACGACGAGCAGCAGAAGAGCGGTTTAATTGGGAAGTTGAATCGGGAGTGGTGGTGGGCCTGATTGCAAAGTCAAGCATACAATCATAACGCAAAGGCGCTAAGGCGCAAGGACGCGAAGAAAGGCCGAATCTAAGGTTGTAACCAAAAGAAAAAATTGTGTTTTTCCTTTGCGGCTTCGCGCCTTGGCGGCTTTGCGTTATAGCTTTGATTGAGATCTGAGGTACGATGACTGAAAATGAAATCAGTAAAATAATTGTAGATTGTGCGATTGAAGTGCACCGTACTCTCGGCGGGCCAGGCCTGCTTGAAAGTGTCTATGAACAGGCCTTTGCCTGGGAGCTGGAGCATCACAAGCTTTCTGTGAAACGTCAGTTGCTGGTGCCCGTCATCTACAAGGGGAATGTACTTTCAACTCCATTACGATTAGATTTGCTGGTTGAAGAAAAGGTAATTGTTGAGGTCAAGGCTACAGCCCTCTATAATCCACTCTTTGAAGCACAGGCGTTGACTTATTTGAGACTGATGGATTTAAAACTTGCACTGGTAGTTAATTTTGGTGAAAAGCATGTCTGCGAGGGGATACATCGTGTGGTAAACGGGTTATAGAAACGATAACGCAAAGGCGCAGAGGCGCAAAGACGCTAAGAAAGGCCGAATTCAAGGTTGTAAACCAAGAAAAGATTATGATTTACCTTTGCATCTTAGCGTCTTCGCGACTTTGCGTTATAGCGTTTGTTTGAAATCTGAACCCATAACGCAAAGGCGCAAAGACGCAGAGACGCTAAGAAAGGCTGAATCTGGGGTTATAACCAAAAGAAAAGATTGTGTTTTTCCTTTGCGGCTTTGCGTCTTCGCGACTTTGCGTTAAGGTTATTGTATGTTAAAGATGGAGGTGAGCTGACTATGGGTAGTATGAAAATTATGTATAAGATTCTGCGCCTTCTCTATCCGTACGGGAGCATAAGAAGTGTCTTGCGCGGTCCGTTGAAGGGAGTCAAATTCGAAGTGTCTCCATCGATGGGTTTTACTTATGCATGGAGCGGTATAGGACTCGAATGGGATTTTTTAGCGTCAAAGATTCGCAAAGGGATGACGATTTACGATATCGGTGGCAATTTCGGTCAGATGGCTTTGTTTTTCTCAAAAATGACAGGAGAGTCCGGGAAAGTTGTTACCTTCGAACCAATACCTCAGCTGGTCAGACAATTGAAGCGCAATCTGCTTCTTAATACGAGTTGTGATAATGTTGAGGTTATTAATAGCGCCGTTTCTGATAAAAATGGCAAAGCTTCATT
>CAIJXJ010000136.1 GCA_903824575.1 uncultured Methylobacillus sp. | reverse complement strand
GCTAAAAAGCTGGGTCCCATGGGGCCCTCAAAAACAACGTCAAAACTCATGAAACATTGCTGATCGGCTTCGAGGATGTTTTGAAGCGAGTACGCCTCAGGGCAAACCAATAAAGACAAGCCGTCCAGTTGAATGCCCGAAAAGCTGTTCGAGGAGCGTTCAGTTGTCCCCGTCATGATGATGTGCAGCGAAAAGCCGTCCGCCTGTGAGGTCAACGTAACTTTTGGGCTAAGTCCTTCCAGCAAGGCGGTGAGTCGATCTAAGCGAGGGGCATCCATTTGTACGAATTGCAAATTTTAATGTACGCATTGTTGCATCAAGTACAAGATAATGCAAAAAGCTGGGTGCGCTTTAACCGAGTCGGCGTCTATGTTTTCAAAAATCGCATCCATCACACTCCCAATTTTTACCCTGGTGCTGGTTGGCTTTCTGTACAGCCGCCGCGTCAAACCGGACCTTGGGGGAGCCAACAAACTGGTCGTGGACGTGGCATTGCCGGTGTTGATCTTTATTTCGCTGTCTGCCAAATCGTTTGACCCGATTTCTACCCTGTCATTCACTGGGGCGTCCATCTTGTTGATTTTTCTGAGTGGATTGATCGCTTGGCCATTGGCGGAATTTTCGGGGACAAGTAAGCAGGCCTTTCTGCCCTGTGCCATGTTCACCAATGTCGGGCCGATTGGCATCCCCTTGGTTGCCCTGGCCTATGGGCCAGAAGGCATGGCATCAGCTGTAGTCTTGTTGGTGATCTCCAACATTCTGCATTTCACGCTGGGCGCTGGCGTGATGAGCGGAAAAATTGACTGGCGCATGGTTTACGCCAACCCATTGGTTTGGGCAACTGTGCTGGGGGTAGCCAGCGCTCAACTGCGATCGGCGCTACCCGCATGGGTTCAAACCTCCTGCACCATGATTGGCAGTGTGTTGGTCCCGATGATGTTGATGTCCCTTGGGGCAAGGCTTGCCAGTAGCGAGGTTGCAGATGCCAGGGTGGGAGTTCAGTCAGGTGTGCTGATTTTCATCGTCAGACTAGCGGCTGTTTTCTTGGCCCTTTGGCTTATTCCATTGCAAGGGCTGGAGCGCGGGGCTTTGATTTTGTTTGCATGTTTGCCACCGGCAGTCTTCAATTTCATGCTCGCTGACAAGTTTCAGGTGGAGCCCAACAAGGTGGCGTCCACCGTCATCGTTGGACATTTGTTGAGCATGGCGTTTCTGCCGCTCGGTATTTGGCTGGCATTCTTTTAGTTTTCTTCATCCCCACGCACAAAGGCACTAGACATGATCAAGTTCTATTTTCATCCTTCACCCAACCCCTTGAAGGTCGCGTTGTATCTGGAAGAGACAGGTGAGCCCTACGAACTCATTCCAGTGGACACGCGCAAAGGCGAACAGCACTCTGATACCTTCAAGGCCATCAACCCGAATGCCAAGACGCCGGCCATGCTGGACGATGATGTTCGAGTTTTTGATAGCAACGCCATGTTGCTTTATTTGGCTGAAAAGATTGGTAAGTTTGTTCCTGCTGATACGCCCAAAAACAAAGCCGAGATGTACTCATGGCTGATGTTTGTGGCCACTGGAATTGGCCCTTACTGTGGTCAGGCCGTTCATTTCAAACACTTTGCACCAAAGCCAAATGACTATGCCGTGAATCGCTATGACTTTGAAGCATGGCGTCATTGGCACCTCATCAATGACCAGTTAGCAAATCGGCCTTACATGATGGGCAATGAGTACACCATCGTGGACATGTCGGTTTGGGGCTGGGCTCGAGTCGCACCCTTTGTTTTGGGCGCAGATGCTTGGGAAAAACTGCCCCATGTCAAACGCTTGCTCGATGAAATCAACGCACGTCCAGCAGCTCAACGCGCGGAAGCCTTGAAGACGAAGTTCACTTTCAAAACCGAAATGGATGAGGACGCACGAAAAAAACTTTTTCCATCCAACGAGCGTCTCAATACCGCTGGGGTATGACGCATGATTGACTTTTATTACTGGACCACTCCGAACGGTCACAAGGTCACGATGTTCTTGGAAGAGTCAGGCCTTGACTACAACATCAAACCCATCAACATCAGCAAGGGTGAGCAATTCGCCCCTGATTTTTTGAAGATTGCCCCCAACAATCGCATCCCGGCCATCGTTGACCACACGCCACTAGGTGGCGGTGAACCCATTGCGATTTTTGAGTCAGGTGCCATTCTTTTGTACTTGGCGGACAAGGCACAAAAGTTTATTCCTCAAGATTTGCGTGGACGAGTTGAATGCCTGCAATGGTTGTTCTGGCAAATGGGCGGCTTAGGCCCCATGGCTGGTCAAAACCACCATTTTGTGCAGTACGCGCCCGAGCAGTTGCCTTACGCCATCGATCGGTACGTGAAAGAGACTTCGCGCTTGTATGGCGTCTTGAATAAGCATCTGTCAGATGGCCGTGAGTACATTTGCGGTGACTACTCCATTGCCGACATGGCCGCCTATCCTTGGGTCGTACCCCATGAACGCCAGCGCCAGGACATGAGGCAGTTTCCATCTCTAGCGTCATGGTTTGAACGAATTAAAAACCGTCCAGCAACACAGCAGGCCTATGACATCGCCAAGTCCATCAATACAGCGCCCACCGTGGACCAGAACGCCAAGTCTATTTTGTTTGGCCAAGATGCCAAGACCGTTATTTGATTCTCACTGAGGAAAATTCCATGAAGATAAAAGCTGTTGTTTTTGATGCCTACGGCACGTTGTTTGACGTTTACTCCATCCAAGTTTTGGCTGAAAAGCTCTACCCTGGACATGGGGCCGATATTGCGGTGAAGTGGCGCGACAAGCAAATTGAATACACACGATTGATCACACAGTCAGATCCGCACAACGCATCGGGTAGCCAATACTTCCGCCCATTTTGGGAGTTAACGCGTTTGTCCTTGGAATACACCTTAGACCGACTCAAACTGGACCGTGTTTCCGGGCAGGTTGAAAAGT
Organism: uncultured Methylobacillus sp.; assembly: GCA_903824575.1. Taxonomy (GTDB): domain Bacteria; phylum Pseudomonadota; class Gammaproteobacteria; order Burkholderiales; family Methylophilaceae; genus CAIJXJ01. The sequence goes on along the minus strand of CAIJXJ010000136.1, from coordinate 600 downwards.
TGATGCAGCAATATGCACACCTCACGCCCTTTACAGAAAATTTGGCGGTGCTTCAGAAGATCAAAGGCATGGGCCTCACGACAGCCATCCTCTCAAACGGCAGTGTCGATATGCTGACTTCAGCAGTCCATAGCGCAGGGATGGAAGATGTTTTAGATCACCTCATCTCAGTCGATTCGATTCGCCTGTTTAAGACTTCTCCCGAAAGTTACGGGTTGGTCCAACAAGCCATTCCGGTCAACAAAGATGAAGTGCTGTTCGTATCGAGCAATGCATGGGATGCGTTGGGTGCCACCTGGTTTGGCTTCACAACGCATTGGGTCAATCGGCAAAGTTTGCCGTTTGAAGCGCTATCTCCGCAGCCGCATTTTTCGGGTTCAGACCTCACTTCAGTTTTGCTTTCCCTGGGTTAGGTTGGTGAAGCAGATGGGTTTTTGCTAACCAAGAACGTATCTGCCAACTTAGCCCGCTGCTCTCTTCCCACAAGTCTGAGCTTTCACCCTTGGCGGTCGCTGTCAGCGAAAGCACGTCGCCAGAACCCAGAATTGTCGCAATTGGCTTACCCGAAAGCTGCCAGTGGTGAACACCTGCTATCGCGGC
>CAIJXJ010000135.1 GCA_903824575.1 uncultured Methylobacillus sp. | reverse complement strand
TTGTGGCAACTGCTGCAACCGCCGGCTCCAACGGCACTGCCTACCGCCGGGTGATTCATCTGCCCGCCGGAAAAACTGCTGAAGCCCGAAATATGGCAGGCATCGCACTGCGCAGTCCCCAGGGCGGCAGCGCTGATGTGCCTGACATAGGACGCCGTGCCCATCGCACTGCTGCCGTTATGGCAGGTAGCACAACCGCCACGACCAATCGAGATGCCGGCTGCGGCATGATTGAAACCGGCACCGGCAAAGGTCATGAAGGCGCCGGAGATATGACAGGTATCGCATTGTGCCGTAGTTGCCAGGTGCGTCGGATAGGCATTCATGCCCATGGCAGTATTGCCGTTGTGACAACTGGTGCAACCACCTTTGCCGATAGCAATGCCGATGACGCCATGATTCATCATGCCGCCGGCGAAACTAAAGAATCCGGTGGTATGACAGGCATCGCATTGGGTCGCGCCAATGGCAGCCGGCGAGATGTGTTTGGCATAGGCAGAGATACCCTGTGCCCTGGTGCCGTTATGACAGGTCGCACATCCGCCAGAACCAATACTGATGCCGGCGGCGGCATGATCCATGCCCGCACCGCCAAAACTCGTGAACCCGCCCACGATGTGGCACTTGTCGCACTGCGAATTAGTCGCTTGGTGAGTTGGATAGGCGCTCTTGCCCATGGCGTTGGTGCCGTTGTGGCAACTCTCGCAACCACCTCCTCCGATCGTACTGCCCACTGCAGCGTGGTTCATCACGCCGCTGGCAAAGCTGGTAAACCCGGTCTTATGGCAGGCATCACACTCCGTGTTGTTCATGGTGCTAGGCGTAATGTGCGTTGCGTAGGCCGAAATACCCTGTGCGCGACTGCCGTTATGGCAGATGGAGCAGCCCCCGGAACCGATGCTGACCGGAATCATCGCATGGTTCATCTTGCCCTGAGCAAAGGTCACATATCCAGCTGTATGGCAGCTGTCGCACGATGCCCGGGTCGAAATGTGGTTGGGAAAGTCCGCCATGACCTTGATGCCGACGTACGCGCCGTTATGGCAGGTATTGCATGAACCGACAGACACCCCGGCATGCGAGAACGGCCTTGGTACAGCCCAACTGAAAGAGGCTGCAACCAGTGTCGGCTTGGCATGACAGACATCGCACGACAAGGCCGTGGGAATATGGGTCGAGGACTTGCCCTTGGCAATCGAGCCATTGTGGCAAGCGGCGCAACTGCCGATGCCGACCAAGGCGTGATTCATTTGGGCACCACCAAAGCTGGTGAAATTAGGACTGGCACCATCATGACAAGACTCGCACGAAGCAGTGGTCGGGATGTGATTGCCGGGCTTTCCGGTCGCGAGGCTATTGTTGTGGCAAGTCGCACAGGCGGTCGTGATGTTCTGTGCCTGATGGTTCATGATGCCACCGGCGAACGAAGTCACCGCCATCGGCATGCCTCTGCTATGGCACACGCCACATTCCAGCGTGGTCGGGATATGCTTGGCGGAAGGCTTGCCAACCGCACTCTTGTTGTTATGGCAATTGGAGCATCTGAACTGACCGGAACCTGGCATGGTGATGCCGGCACCCGCATGATCAAAGTTGCCGGTCTGCCAGGTAAAGGTGCTGTTGTGGCAGGCGTCGCAACCGGCACTGCCGGCCGTATTGACGTGACCTGGAGGCTGACCGGTGGCGGAAACACCATGACAGGTGGTGCAGCTATGGTCCCCAACATGGATCCCCTGGCTGGCGTGGTCGAAACCAGCCGGTATCCAGGCGACGGTCTTGTGACAAACGTCGCAGGACTGGGTGGTAAAAATATGATTCACCGTCTTGCCGGTGGCACGCACGCCATCATGACAAGTGGCACAGCTACCGGGAACAACGCCCTGGTGATTGAAGCCGGCGGGGCTCCAGGTGGTGGTGTTCTTGTGGCAGACATCACAAGTCTGGGTGGTCGGAATATGGTTCACCGGCTTGCCAGTAGTCACCCCGCCATTATGGCAGTTGGCGCAACTGCCAGGAGCCACGCCGGCGTGATCGAAAGTCGCCATCAGCCAGTTGTTGGTGTTGTGGCAATTGCTGCAAGCAAGCGTGGTAGGAATATGGTTGGCTGGCTTGGAAATGCTGTTCGGAAGAAAACCGGTGTTATGGCAACCCGCGCAGTCACGTGGCGTGCCCTTGAAGATGCCGCGTACGTGACACTCCTCGCACTTGACCTCGTTATGCAGGCCAGTTAGCTGAAACAGGGTCTTGTTATGATCGAAATTGACATTGGTTGAAGTATGGGTGGCCGACAGAGCTGAGGTCATGCCGGCGACAAGGACGAGCAGCGTGATCATTCCTGCCAGAGCGATTCTGGCAGCACTAATCATGGCCAGAGGCCAATCTGTGTGAAGCGTCGATGTCAATATTTTTTTCATTATTATTACTCAAGCCGGTATGCCTGGCTTTCTGTCGCAATATTCATTCCATGCAGACAAGAAAACCGATAAATGAAAAAAAACATTACATAACATACAGTTAGAAATGAATCGCAGAGGGACTATTGCCCTTGGAACATCTTTAATTTGTCACCAAACAGCGACATGCCTAATGATTATTATTTTAACTTATTGATTTTAATGAGACTTAATCTGTCTCCAGATTAAGACAGGTCATGCTCACATGCCGGACACCGGATTCACTTCCGCAAACGAACGGGCATTGTGGCAGCGCTCACAAGTCCGCCCAAAACTTCCCGCATGCACGTCATCGGCCTGGTGACAACCGTAGCAACTGGTCGGAGTACCCAGTTTATTGCCCGTCGCTGGCTGGGTATGGCACTCCTGGCACTTGATAATCTTGTGACTGCCGTCCAAGTTAAATTTCGTTCTACGATCATGATCGAAGTCCCAGATCGCCCAATCGCGCACATTGTGGCAACTGTCACATTTCCGACCGAGCCTCAATTCATGCTTGTCTTCTTTCTTGTGACAGCTATAGCACTCCGACTTGGCATTCTTGAATTCTGCCGTTTCATGGCACAGCTTGCACTCGGTCTTGAAGTGCTTGCCCAGCAAGGGGAACTTGGACTTGCTGTGATCGAAGCGGACATCATCGCCCTTCCAACTCTTTTCATTGTGGCAATCTTCGCACTTCTTCCCCTCCTGGCCCTTATGTTTGTCGTCCTTCTTGTGGCAGGCATAGCACTCGGATGGCGTCTTGTCGCGGAATCCGGGTGAAGTATGGCAATTGTCGCACTTGACTTTTTTATGCTTGAATTTCAAAGGATATTTTGTGTCCTTGTCGTGATCGAAACGTGCCTCTTTCCAGCTTTTCTCGTTATGGCACTTCTCGCATTTTTCTCCGAGATTGCCGTGGTGGCCCTTATCGTCATCGATCTTTTTGTGGCAGTCATAGCAAACATCCTTAAGCTTCTGCTGATAGAGTTTCCCGCTATGGCACTTGTCGCACTTGACTTCGAAATGCTTGAATCGCAATGGATATTTTGTATCCCTGTCATGATTGAAAGTGATCTTCTTCCAGTCATTTTCCTTATGGCAAGTCTCGCACTTCTGTCCGAAATTACCCTTATGCGCCTTGTCGTCATCTTTTTTGTGACATGAAGCGCAGTCCAACGGCAGTTTTTCGTACTTCTGGCCGGTGGTGTGGCATTTGTCGCATTTGGTCTCCTTATGTTTTTCGCGCAGAACAAACTTGGTGTCCTTGTCATGATCAAAACCCTTGGGTGACTTCCAGTCGCGCGCGTTGTGGCAATCTTCGCACTTGGTGCCCAGCGTGCCGTTATGCTTGTCGTCCTTCTTGTGACAGCCGATGCAGGTGGTACCGAGTTTTTCGCCGGCACTCCTGTGGCAGCTTGAACACTTGGTGTCACGGTGCTTGTCACGCAAAATAAATTTGGTGTCCTTGTCGTGATCGAAGTGGATGTCGTCCTTCCAGTTCACGGCCGTGTGGCAGGTTTCGCACTTGCCGCCGAATACCCCCTTGTGAATCCTGGTGTCGTCCTTGCGGTGGCACTCCACGCATTTGACTGGGGTGTCCTTGTACTTGTTATCGATGTGGCATTCCTTGCACTTTACGTCGACGTGCTTCCCCTTCAGGTCAAACTTGGTCTTGGCATGATCGAAACTAGTGGTCTTCCAGTCCTTCTCCGAATGGCACTTGGCGCAATCGTGTCCCAGATTGCCCTTGTGCGCCTTGTCGTCATCTTTCTTGTGGCAATCGAAACAGGTGTGTGGTGCACTGCGCCACTTGACTTTGGGCTTGTGACAGTCCTCGCACTTCACCTTGTCTGCCGCATGAGTGCCCTTGAGGACGAAATTGGTGTCGCTATGCTTGAAGGTCTTTTCATTCAGATCGACAATCTTGGCGTCACGCCCCTTGTGTTCGGTATGGCACTCGTGACAGTCCTTGTCGGCCGCCCGGTGCCCATGGAAGCCCTTCCTATGTTCGACATCACGCCCGATATCCTTGTGGCAATCCATGCAACGCTGGTTCTGACCGGCCTTATCGAAACGCTTGTGACAATTGTTGCAGTCATCCTCATATTTCACATGCCCCTCTATCACCTTGCCCGGCATGATGGCAGACTCCAGGCTCTCGGTATGAGCCTGCACTGAAATACAGATGAAAATCAGGAACAGCAAACGCCTAAGCATGTTCATCGATCAATACATGTGGACGGCAAAGACATGCCAGATCCCTGTCGCCACCACCATATACACCAGCGGTATATGGATGACATGCCAGAGCGAGAAGATTCTTTCAAACACCGTGAACTGTGCCGCGCGCTCGACCCCATAGAGATAATCCAGCACCAGGAGTCGCAGCGCCCTGCCCTCGCGCGTCGTTCTCGGCAACATCAACTTACAGCGGACATTGGCAATCTGCCGATGTAGCGGCAAGGAAAGAAAGCGCAACACCCTGAATAAAAACCTTGTTTCCGGATTTTCTGCGTAAGCCTGAAAGCGATGCAGTAGCAGCATGACCCCCGGATAATCCTTGAGCTTGGAGTCGGCCTCATCCTTGGCCCCAAGCAACTCATCGCGTATCTCACGCAAGGACATCTTGCTACCGTACAGGCCTCGGTGAATATGGCGATAGGCATAACGGCCCACCAGACCACTGGCAGCAACAAACAGCATGCTGGCCATCGCCACCGTGGCATTTACCGAATGCAGGCGAAAGGTCGAATGGAACAACACCAGAAGCGGCCCGAAGATGCCAAACATCATGTGCAGGCTGAACCAGTACTTCATCTGGCCAAGGCGACGCATGAAGGCAAAGCGTTTTCGTAGCGGGTAGGACAGCAAGGTCAGCATCATCAGACCGCCAATCAGCCCCATGTTGTAACCAATGTCGTCGCCCGGCTTGTAATAATGGCCTTGCGCGACCGCCAGGGCCAGACTGAACACCCCTCCGAACAAAGCCAGGATAATTAACCACATATTGAAATTTTCTGACTTACTATGAAATAATTTGACATATTATAGTGAGCTAACGAGTAAAAGCCCCTAGTTAAAATCATGAATTAGCAATCTTTCAGCGGCAATGCAAAACAATCTCCCACAAAGGGCAGAGCAAAATCCATACCATAAAAAATTCCTGCTTGCCTCCGGCTTCCCGCATGCATTATGCTTAATGAATAAAAACCAAGGCCAAATCAGCCCCCACAGGGATTCTATCCAGACATGTATTTTTTATTATTATTCGGCCTGCCACTGGCAATCATATTTTTCATCTATATTCGCCGACAAATAAACGTAGACCGCAGTAACCGCGCACGTCTCAATGAAGCCGCCGAATCCGGCATGGTAGAACCACCCTCGCTACACCCCGTGATCGATCCCATCATGTGCATCGGGTGTGGCGCCTGCGTGCCCGCCTGTCCTGAACATGCCATCGGCATCATCAAGGGCAAGGCGGTACTGGTTGCGCCAACCAAATGCATCGGCCATGGGGCCTGCGAAACGGCCTGTCCAGTCGGTGGAATCCAATTGGCATTTGGTACCGAGAAGCGCGGCATGGAGATTCCCCAAGTCAGTCCGGAATTTGAAACCAATGTCCCCGGCATCTTCATCGCCGGCGAACTGGGCGGCATGGGATTAATCAGAAAGACCACCGCACAGGGTCGGCAAGCCATGGACGTCATCGCCAAACGTAAAGGTGGCGCGGCCGCCTATGATGTCATCATCATTGGCGCGGGTCCCGCCGGCATTGCTGCCACCCTGGGAGCGAAAGAGCATGGCCTGCGCTATGTCACCGTCGAACAGGAAGATTCTCTGGGTGGCGCGGTCTATCACTACCCGCGCAACAAGCTCACCATGACGGCACCGATCCATCTGCCAATCGTCGGTGAAATCAAGATGTACGACATTCGCAAGGAAGATCTGCTGGGGGTATGGAACCGCGTCATGCGTGAAACGGACATCAAGATCAATTTCCTGGAGCGCATGGAGAGCATCACCCCATCCGATCATGGCTTCATCGTCAAGACGGCGAAGCAGAGCTATCAAACCACCTCTGTCCTGCTCGCCATCGGCCGCCGTGGCACGCCGCGCAAACTCGATGTTCCCGGCGAGCAGCAAGCCAAAGTGGTCTATCGTTTGATCGACACGGAACAGTATCGAGGCCAGCATGTGCTTGTGGTCGGGGGTGGTGACAGCGCGCTGGAAGCCGCCATCTCGCTATCGGAGGAGCCTGGCACCACGGTCACCCTGTCCTACCGCAGCGAAGCCTTCGGCCGGGTCAAACAGAAAAACCGCGAAAACCTGGAAGCGGCAACAGCTGCCAAGACCCTGACTGTCATGCTCAAATCGACGGTCAAGGAAATCGCCCTCGATACCGTCAGCATTGACTACGAGGGCAACACCATCAGCATACCCAACCAGGCCATCATCGTCTGCGCTGGCGGCATCTTGCCCACACCATTTCTCAAGGAAATCGGCATCTTGGTCGAGACCCACCATGGCAAGGTTGTACACTAAGACTCATATGACCAAAATACTGCACCACATACTGGTCGTCGATGACGACACGGACATCTTGGCCAAGCTCCCCATACGCCTGCAAACCGTCGGCTATGGCGTAGAAACAGCATCAAGCGGAGCAGATGCACTGAACATCATTGCCAGGAACCGTCCGCACCTCGTGGTCTGTGACGCCGCCATGAAAGGCATGAACGGCCACTGCCTGTTCGACACGCTGCATCAGGCTTACCCCGGACTCCCAGTCATCATCCTCGCCACACATGCGTCCATCCCGGACGCCATAGAAGCGACCCAGCGTGGCCTATTTGGTTATTTGAGCAAACCCTTCGACAGCCCCGATTTGCTCAAATTGGTAGCCGATGCGCTACGCATGGCACGGCAGGATTCCGCCTCAGATGAACATGCCTGGCGCAGGGAATTGGTCAGTCGCAGTCCGGAGATAGAATCCATGCTGCTACAGGCGAAGTTGGCGGCAGGCAGTGATGCCAGCATCCTCATCCGCGGCCAGAGCGGTACCGGCAAGGAATTGCTGGCACGCGCCATCCACCGCGCCAGCCACCGGCGGCACAAGCCATTCGTCGAGATCAACTGTGGCGCGGTGCCGGAAGCGCTGCTCGAGTCCGAATTGTTCGGCCACGTCAAAGGTTCGTTCACCGGTGCCAGCCGCGACCACAAGGGATTGTTCCAAGCGGCCGAAGGTGGCACACTATTCCTGGATGAAATCGGCGACATGCCGTTGCCGCTGCAGGTCAAGATTTTACGAGTGCTGCAGGAAAAGACCGTGCGGCCAGTAGGAGCCACGCAATCGGTGGCGGTAAACACACGTATCGTTTCTGCGACCCACCGCGATCTCGTCAAGATGATGAGCCAGGGCGAATTCCGTGAGGACCTGTTTTACCGTCTCAACGTCGTCGGTCTTGAATTGCCGGCCCTCGCCGCCCGCCGTGAAGACATTCCGCTACTAGCCCAGCATTTTCTAACCATCTTTGCCTTGCGCTACGGCCGGGATGTGCACAGCTTTGCACCGGACGCCATCGAGCTCCTGGTTTCCGCTGCCTGGCCCGGCAACATTCGACAATTACAAAACATTATCGAACAGGCGATCGTGCTAAGCACCTCGCCTCAGATCACCGCGCCGATGCTGCAAAAAGGGATGAACTGCCGCAGAGCGGGCGATAGTATCCTGCCATTCGAGGAAGCAAGGCGCAATTTCGAACGCGATTACCTGACTCGTCTGCTCAAGGCCACCAACGGCAACGCGGCACAAGCGGCGCGCCTGGCGCAACGCAACCGAACTGAATTTTACAAACTGCTGGATCGCCACCAGCTCATCCCTGCCTTTTTCAAGGCCAGCCCATGACCCTAGCAATTCACCCGTAGGGCGCAATAAGCCTTCTTTAGCAGGGGGCATTGCGCCGCATGTTGATCACCTGCAGCGATCATGCATTGAGTGCTATGGCAACACCTGATTAATTTCGAAGTCCAGCGACGCGCCATCGGGACGCACAGAGGCACTGACGCCTTGCAAGTCGCCAGCTTGCGGCTTGGCGTCACCTGTCCTCGAGATCCGGGCAACCAGCACCACATTTTTAGCCATTGACAACTTATGGTCAGGCATCAAGGCATTGCTGTCATCCAATTTAAAATGGTAAGGCAAATCACGCAGGCTGGCCCGCACGATGGCGAGCGGCACAGGCGACCCCTCGCTGGCGCGGGCAAACACGAACAGTGTCGCATTCGGGTCCAGCTTGGCCGCAAGACCCGGCTTGATATGCACCGTGCCGCTGATGCTGGCAGTTGACGCGGCCGCAGTTGGGGCGACCTGACCGCTGCGTTTCTTCGCCTCGGTCAGGGCAGCGGAGATCTCCGGCAACAGCTCTGAAGTCGCAGGCAAGTCTTTCTGCAAACGCTCCCAATAAAGAATGGCACCGGCATAGTCCTGGCGATCGAAGGCTGCCGTCGCCGCCAGCAACAAGGTTTTGACATGATGTGGATCGAGTTTCAGCGCCTGATCGATGAGCTGTTGCGGGCGACCGGCCAGATTTCGTCCATTATTCACACCCAGAACATCAGCATAATCGGCCAGCAGCTGCGGATCGGCCGGCAGCAGTCGCACCGCCTTTTCGTAGGCGACGGCGGCGTCAACAGGGCGCTGCAACTCCATATAGGAGCGTCCGAGCAAGGCCCAGCCAGTGCCATCCTCAGGATGCTGTTCCAGTCTGCCACGCAGGGCCTTGAGCAAGGGCTCAATGTCACCCGCCGCCTGAGCTACAGGCGCACCGTCCGGCTGCGTGATGGCCAATGGGTTGCCGATCTTCAGGTACAGCAGGATGGCAGCGATTGGCAGCACTAGCAGCAGGGCAATTGCCAGCCGGCGATCCGACACAAAAGTCTTCGCAGCCGGTTGTGCAGCCGCCACCTGGGTTTCATCCAGCATACGACGCTCCAGCTCAGCCTTGGCGATGTCATGCTGCGTAGCATCAAGCACCCCACTGGACAGATCCTGCTCCAGTTCCTCAAACTGCTGGCGAAAGATCGCCAGCTTTTCACCATTCGCGTCAAGCGCCATGACACGCGTGGCGCGCAACAACGGCGGCAACAACAACGACAAAGTCCCAAGCAGTAATACAGCAGCAATTCCCCAAAACACTAACATCACGATTCCTTATTCAATAATTCGGCCACCTGACGTGCCTGCTCCGCCGTCAGCGGGTCATCGGCCACCTGACCCTGACGCCGGCGCAGAAACACAACCAGGCCAACACCTGCCGCTGCAAGCAAGGCGAACGGCCCCAGCCACAACAAAACCGTGCTTGATTTCAGGGGGGGGCGATAGCGCACGAAATCGCCATAGCGCGCGACCAGATAATCAATAATCTCCTGATCGCTCATGTTCTTGGCCGCCATTTCGCGGATTTCATTCCTCAGGTCCTCGGCCAGCGGCGCACTGGAATCCGCCAGCGTCTGATTCTGGCACACAAGGCAACGCAACTCTTCGGACAGGCGTCTGACCTGCACCTCGGTCACGGGATTTGCAGCCAAGGGCCGCGCTTCGTCCGCCATTGCCGCGAATGTCAGGACACACAACAATATCATCAGTCCCTGCTTCATTTTGCTTGCAACTCCCGAATCAAGGGCAACATCTTGTCCCGCAACACTTCAATCGTCACAGGTCCGATGCGCTTGTAGCGGATGATGCCCGCCTTGTCGATGAGATAGGTCTCCGGCACGCCATAGACGCCATAATCAATGCCGACCCGACCGGAAATATCCATGCCGGTTGCACGATAGGGGTCTCCCCCGCCATCTTTAAGCCACTGTTGAGCCTCCTCACGCGTATCCTTGTAATCTATGCCGTAGAGCGGTACGACACCGCTCTTGGTGAGCTCCAGCAGCACCGGATGCTCTTCGCGGCAGGCCGAGCACCAGGAGGCCCAGACATTCAACAGCCAGACCTGGCCCAGCATATCCTTGGGGGAAAACATCTGCTGTGGGTTATCCAGACGCGGCAGTGAGAATTGTGGTGCCGGTTTGTCAATCAAAGGGGATGGCACTTCACGCGGGTCTAGCCTGAGACCGACCGCGAGAAAACCCACCAGCACGAAAAATATGCCTAGTGGCAGCAGAAAACGCTTCATGGCAACTCCTCCCCTTCAATCCGACGGCGCCGGGTCACGCGATAGCGCCGGTCCGACAGCGCCAACAGTCCGCCCAGCGCCATCAGGGCACACCCCCCCCAGATCCAGTCCACCATTGGCTTACGATAAAGACGGATGCTCCATTCACCCTGGTCCAGCGATTCCCCCATGGAAGCATAAAGATCGCCCGACAGGCTGGCGGCAATGCCGGCCTCGGTCATCGGCATATTCTGCACCGTGTAGAGTCGCTTCTGCGGATTCAGCGTAGCTACAGGCTGGCCATTATGGCTCACGCGCAAATGTCCTTCTGTAGCAACATAATTGGGGCCCTGCACCTCGGCAACACCATCAAAAGTGAAATCATAGCCGGACAGGTGGCTGATGTCGCCCGGATGCATGCGCACCGCCGCTTCTGTCTCATAGCCCTTGACTACGGTCACACCCAGAATGAACACACCGATGCCGACGTGAGCCAGCCACATCCCCCACCAGGCCCGCGGAACGCCGCGTACACGCGGCAGCACCGGCTGGCCATTGGCAGGCAGACGTTCTCGTAAAGTCTGTATCGAGGCCGCAAACACCCAGAATGCCAGGAATAGCCCCAGACCTATCATCGGCGTCCAATGTCCCAATAGCAGCGGCAACAGCAAGGCGGTGACGAGGCTGACGGCAAAGGCCCAGCGCAAACGGCGTGCCAGATCTGGCAATTCCGCCTTCTTCCAGCGCGCCAAGGGACCCACTGCCATCAAGAACACAGCCGGTGCCATCAAGGGTGCGAACACGGCATCGAAATAGGGCGGGCCAACGGAAATCTTGCCCATGCCCAGCGCATCGAGGAACAAGGGGTAGAGCGTGCCCAGCAACACCGATGCTGCTGCCACCACCAGCAATACATTATTGGCCAGCAGCAGACTCTCGCGCGACAGCACAGCAAAGGTCCCGCCACGGCCAACGCTCGGCGCACGCCAGGCAAACAGCGCCAGCGACCCGCCAATGACGACCACCAGGAAGACGAGAATGAAAAGTCCGCGTTGCGGGTCGGTAGCAAAGGCATGCACCGAGGTCAAGACGCCGGAGCGCACCAGAAAGGTTCCGAGCAGGCTGAGCGAAAAAGCGCAAATAGCCAGCAACACGGTCCACGCTTTGAAGCTGCCACGCTTCTCGGTCACTGCCAGCGAATGGATCAGCGCGGTGCCGGCAAGCCATGGCATGAAGGAGGCATTCTCAACGGCATCCCAGAACCACCAACCACCCCAGCCCAATTCGTAATAGGCCCAATTGCTGCCCCCCATGATGCCTACCGTCAGGAACAGCCAGGCCAGCGTCGTCCATGGTCGCGACCAGCGTGCCCAGGCAGCGTCCAGTTCACCACCAAGCAAGGCAGCAATAGCGAAGGCGAAGGCAACCGAAAAACCAACATACCCCATATACAGCATGGGCGGATGGAACACCATGCCAGGATCCTGCAATAACGGATTGAGGTCACGCCCATCAACGGCCGCCGGCAGCAAACGCTCGAACGGATTGGACACGGTCAGCATGAACAGCAAAAAGCCGACGCTGACCAGACCCATGACACCGAGGATGCGTGCACGCATGGCGTCCGGCAGATGCCTGGAAAAGAACGTCACCGCGACCGTCCAAATACTGAGGATGAAGGCCCACAGCAGGAGCGAGCCCTCATGCCCGCCCCAAAGCGCTGCAATACGGTATTGCAACGGCAGCTTGGAATTAGAATTGGACGCCACATACAGCACCGAGTAATCCATGCTAGCGAACGCCCAGGCCAAGCAGCCGGTAGCTATCAATACCAGCAGGAACTGCACGCGTGCCGCTGGGCGCGCAAACGCCATCCAGGCGACGTTGCCGGTAGCGGCGCCGATAATAGGAACGCTGCCCTGCACCAGGGCAACCAGTAGCGCAATGATTAAAGCAAAATGACCGATTTCTGGAATCACGGGTAAATCCTTAATTAGAAACGCGCGCAGCGAATCGTTTGTCCCCTCACTCGCTTTAGCGGGAGAGGATTGAGGTGAGGGAGAACGAGCATGACAGCTATCATTATTCGGCGTGGTCAGACAAAAAACATGGTCGTTATTTTGGCACGATCAAAGTTTTAGTACTGTTCTCTTTGGCTTGTTTCAGTGCGGCAGCGGCCTCTGGCGGCATGTAGTTTTCATCGTGCTTGGCCAGCACGTCGCTGGCGATGAATGCGCCATCTGGACCGAGCTTGCCCTGCGCCACCACGCCTTTGCCCTCCTTGAACAGATCGGGCAGGATCCCCTGATAAGTCACCTTGGTGCGCTGCACTGTATCCGTCACCACGAAATGCACGGTAAGGCCGTCAGAATCGCGCTGCAGGCTGCCCGACTCGACCAGGCCACCGATACGGAAACTACCCGACTTTGGCGCCTCCCCCTTGGTGACCTGCGTCGGCGTGAAGAAGAACACCATGTTGCTGCGGAAGGCATTCAGGATCAACGTTGCCGCCAGCGCCACCAGGGCCACCCCGCTGATAATCAAGGCCAGTCTCTTGTGACGTGCTTTCATCTGGCTTCCCCCAAATCGGTCTGATCCATTAAACGTGCCTGCTGTAGATCCCGCCAGGCCTGATTTCGACGAGCCCTCAAGCCCAGCACCTCCCACGCCACCAGGACTGCAGTGAGACCGAACGATGTCCATACATAAAAGGCATAGCCTCCCATAGCAAAAAATTCACCCAAACTATTCCAATGCATCAAAACTTAACCTCCACAAGTTGTCTGACCCAGTCGGCCCGTCGCTCACGCTCAAGGATGATGCAACGCACGCGCACCAATGCCACGGCAATGCTGTACATCCAGAACGCCAGAGCCAGCATCAACATGCCGGTGAGCATGGTAATTGCCATCTTCGGTGCCGAAGTCATGCTAATAGACGCGCCCTGATGCAAAGTGTTCCACCACTTCACAGAAAAATAAATAATCGGCACATTGACCGCCCCCACCAAGGCCAGCAACGAACTGGCACGATCTGCCCGGCGCGGATCATCGATCGATGCCTGCAAAGCGATAAAGCCGATATACAAGAACAGTAGAATCAACTCAGAAGTCAGACGCGCATCCCATACCCACCAAGCGCCCCACATCGGTCGGCCCCACAACGAACCGGTAACCAGTGCCAGCAAGGTAAACATCGCGCCAGTCGGTGCCAGAGCTTGCGACATCATGTGTGACAGGCGCGCGTTCAAGGCCAGGCCGAAACCGGCCCAAGTCGCCATCACCAGATAGAGGAACATCGACATCCACGCCGCCGGTACATGCACGAAGATGATGCGATAGGCCTCGCCCTGCTGGAAATCAGTCGGTGCCACGGCAAAGCTGATATAAAGACCGACTGCGGCAAACACGGTCGCCAGTGTATAAAACCAGGGGATCAGCAGACCAGCCAGCGGATAAAACGCGGGAGGTGAAGAATATTTAAACCAGTTTATCCCTGTCATGATTTTCATTTTCAACTAAAAAACGGTTAGCCACAGAAAAATAAGCTATCTGTCGCACAAAAATTAGCACCCTAATCGTAGCGCAGGCGGCCTCGCCTGCACACACTATGCAGGCGGGCCGCCTGCGCTACATAAACTTATTCTACGGCAATACGCAAAGCCGCTGCCGTGGCCCAGGGCGTCAAGGCGAGCGCCAGCAAAGAACATGCCCCTAACAGTGACAAATAAGCGCCGGCATCCAGCCCGGACTGTGAAGCTGCCACAGCACCTGAACCAAAGATCAACACCGGCACGTACAAGGGCAACACCAGCAAGGCCACTAGCAAACCGCTGCCGCGCACACCGAGTGTCAGCGCGGCACCAATGGCACCGATTAAGCTCAGGGCCGGCGTTCCCAGGAGGAGAGACCACACCAGCACCAGCAAAGCGTCATTCGGCATCGCATATTGCAAACCCAGCACCGGCGCCAACAAAACCACAGGCAGACCCGACACCAACCAATGAGCAAAAACCTTGCCAAGTACCAGCAAGGTGAGGGACTGTGGGGCCAAAACCATCTGTTCCAGCGTGCCATCGGCATAATCAACCGCGAACAATCGTGTCAGCGACAACATGCAGGCCAGCAAGGCGGCCACCCATAAAACACCAGGCGCCAGCGTACGCAACAGGGCCGGTTCCGGGCTGACGCCGAGCGGAAACAAACTGGCGACGATAACGAAGAAGAACAGTGTCGTCGCTACGTCCGAGCGCCGACGCAAGGCCAGCAACATATCGCGCCGCACCACGGCAATCCATGCCCCGTTCATCACGTCAACCTCAATTCTTGCACCGTCACAGCGGCAATCACGACTTCCTGATGCGTCGTCAGCACCGCCATGCCGCCCGCTGCCAGATGTTCGCCGATGCGACTTGCCAGCAACACAATGGCTGCCGTGTCCAGCGCCGAGAACGGCTCATCCAGGATCCATACCCTGGCCCGGCTTAGCCAAAGGTTTGCCAGGGCGACACGACGCTTCTGGCCCTGAGAAAGATTGCGCACCGCAATGTCGGCGCAGCGTGCCAGACCGAGACCTTGCAGTGCTGCACGCGCACGCACAGCGCCGTCATTCTGACCCAAAACGCTGCAAGATATGCTGAGATTCTCAAGTGCACTCAGATCATCCTTGAGCGCATTGAGATGGCCGATATAAATCAGGTCGGACCGATAGGCGTCAGACTGTCGGCGAATATCCTCCCCCTGCCAGCTGACTTGTCCCTGTTCCGGCGACCTCAAACCGCACAGAATGCGCAGCAGGCTGCTCTTGCCGCTGCCATTCTCACCCAGCACGTAAAGCAGTTGACCCGCACGCAACTCGAAATTGATGCCGGTAAACAACAGCCTGTCACCGCGCGTACAAGCCAGATCCTGTGCCGATAACATTAAGGCATTATCCAAAAATGTAAGTGAAAGGAATTGGCGCCTTAACGGCGCCTGATCGGGAACGAACCTTACCACAAAAACGAAATCTGCCCCGTACAACGACGGGGCAGATTTCTATCTACAGCGATTAATTGCCAAACTTCAGCACTTATTCGTCAGGATCGACATACTCCTTGGGCAGCAAGTGAGCAATACCCTTATGGCAATCGATACAAGTCTTACCCTCGGCTTTGGCCTGAGCGTGCATCTTCTGTGCCTTTGGCTTCTGCTTCTTGGCTTCCATGTTGTCAAAGTTATGGCAATTGCGACATTCGCGTGAACCCACACTCTTCATGCGGTTCCATTCCTTGGTCGCCATTTCCATACGGTGCTGCTCGAACTTCTCAGGCGTATCGACATAACCAGTCAGCTTGCTCCAAACTTCCTGGCTTGCTTGAATCTTGCGAACGATCTTGTGCGACCAGTCATGCGGCACGTGGCAATCTGAACAGATGGCGCGCACGCCGGTGCGGTTCTTGTAATGGATGGTTTCCTGGTATTCGACATACACGTTGTCACGCATTTCATGGCAGCCGATACAGAACTCCAACTGGTTGGTTGCCTCCATGCCGGTATTGAAACCGCCCCAGAACAAGATGCCGGAGATGAATCCGACCAGAAGCAGGCCAAGCAATGAATACTTCGCACTCGGGCGCTTCAGCACGTCCCAGGTACGACTACAGAAACCAGGTTTGCTGTCCATTTTGTTCCCCTATCTTATGAAAGCCAATTATTAGAATTATCACACGCCTGCAATGCAAACAGGGGCCAGAATTGCGCCCCCGTCTGATATTTCAAGCTCTCACTCTATTAAAACGAGTAGATATAAGCCGCAGTGACCACGTTGACAGTGTAACTTGGCGACTGTTCATTGGTTGGCAAATTACCGGTGCCGACATACCCATTCTGGTAAAAATTATAGTAATAATCGTTACTTTCAAGTTGCTGGAACATATACCCAACAACAACCTTGTTGGCCTTGTCGATCTGGTAATTGCCGTTGACATTCACGCTCAACATGCGATTTCGAATGTCTGGCGTACTGCCACAGGTCAGCGAATTCGAACTGCTGCAAGAAGCCACAGTCGCTGTCGGGATAAAGTATGGAACTTGATTTGTATATTGGGTCTTGCCCAGCGAGTAGGTCAAGCCACCAGCCAATTCAAGCTTGCCACCCAGTAGGCCCTTTTGCTTCGCAGTGAGACCAAAAGCGTAGTCATCATCGCTCATCTGGTTGGTCCAGATTCCGCCACCAACAGTGGCAGTAGCAGCTAACACTCCAGGTGTTGGCAGGCGACCGCTCATGTTCGAGAAGTCACGCTCTCTCTGCTGTATGCTGGCAAAAGCCGAAATCGTTCCATTTTCCGAGTAACTCAAGGTGGAATCCAGATTCACACTCCAGGCATTCCCATTTTGAACACCCAAGATGGAGTCGTCATACCGATCATCCTGGTAACGTCCATTCAAGCCGAAGCTCAACTTGTCTGTTGCCTGCCATTCCACGCCTGCCTTAACCAGTTGCTCCGTACGTGAGGCATCAAAGAAAGCCCTGTATCCTGGATTTTCAAAACCTTCATTAAGAGCCTGCATCGGATTATAGAAAGAACTGTTGATATCCGACTTGCGATCAGCATAACTATAACCGGCGTTGAAATTGACCGCCTCCGTCAACCGCAGTTTGTAGCCTGCTGCAACCTTGTGCTCATCGCTACTTGGCACCTGGACACAGGAACTGGCAGTGTAGACATAACCTGCAGGAGCAACCCCTTTGGTGTTGTTGGCCAAGGCATTATTACACCAGCGCTCGATTCCCTCATACTCGTAGGCCAGATGCACGCGATTGCTCTCGTTGATCCGATAGTCGCCGGCAACTTCTACCTGAGTCTTTCGATTGCTCATCGGCGTATTCACGGCAGTCCGGTTCTTATTACCCAGATCGATGAAGTTATAGGTATTGGAAGCTGTCTGGTTATCACGCTCGTTGTATTTAACACCAGCACTCAACACCAAATCCTTGGTGGTCTGATTGGTCAGCTTCAAGTCGGCATGATAGGTTTCAACCAAGCCGTCAAGAGACCCTTGCGGCGGCTTGCCTCCACCATACGCACCGCCCACGGGGGTGTTAGCCACAGCTCCCGTCGCTCCAGGGGTATATCCAGGGGCATATCCAGTGGGATATTGCAGCATTGCATTCGGATAGGCGTCATTCTGCGTATTGCGACCGTACGAAAAGCCGCCTGCCACCTTGGTGGCGGAAGTGATGTTGAAGGCGCCGGTCAGATTAAACTGGTTGAAATCGTTATCCGGCATGGTACTTATGGTGTTGACCGGGTAGTTCCCCGAGGCCCCCATCACCGGCACGTTAGCTGATGTTGAAGAGAAGACGTTAGGAAAGGTCAGGGAGTTATAGCCGTCACGGAAAAAAGATCCAAAGTACGACACGTTGACGAAACCTTTATCGCCTTTCCAGTTGATCGCCGCATTAACAGTGTCGGTCGTGTAGTTAGTAGGATTCATCAACATCAGCATCTTCTCGACACCCCAGGTGCTGCCGCTCGGTCCTGATGCCGCCAAAGCGGAATCGGTACTGGCCATCATCAGCTTCGCACCGCTTTGATCGAGGTGATTGTAATCAAACTTGAAACTCCACTGCGGGTCAAAGCTGAAGCCAGCCGTCACACTGGAATTTTTTCGATCCGTATGCACATCCACCTGATGAAAGAGACCCAATTGCGTTGGTGTCAGCGCCTGTGCACCACCCTTAACTCCAACTGTCGTCGCTGGCGCACTCAGATAGGACGTATTGACGACGCCGAATTCCGCCGGCATGGTAAAGGCATTACCACCCATGGAACCTTGCAACGGAGTTTGGTAGGTGTCCGACAGGTTATGACGCAATTCATCGTATTTGACGCCAATATCCCAATGACCCTGGCTGCTCACCGATCCACCAACTTCGCGTGAGTCAGTACCGAGATTGATGCCTTTGGCCTGCCAACGCAAGGTGCCGTCTCCACCGTCATAGGCGCTGCCGCCACGCACATCAAAATTGCCTATGGCGTAGGCACCAGAGTCGTCCAGCCCGTTATATTCACCAAACTTTGCAGACTTGTGGCCCACATTCATGGCGCCGAGTTCAACAAAATTCGTAGGATGGGTCAGCGCCGTGGTTTCCGCATCTGCAGATTCCTCAGCACTTGCCGTCATCGGCAGGGCTAGCATGGCCAACAACGCACTTTGCACAATCAGGGTTAGTTTCCTGACAACAAAAATTTCTCTATTTGTTTTCATGATATTTTCCTTGTCCCTGTAATTAGCGATGCAAAAATGCACCTGATGGGGAATTCGATCCATGCACCATCACATGACAATTCATGCAGGCACGACCAGCGGCACTTGAACTTGGATTAACAAGTTTTGATGCAGCTGGATTAGCCGCAGTAAGTCCACCCTGAATGCCCGCGACAACACCGGCATACGGAGCTTGGCTATTGTGAGGTCCATCATGGCATTCCTGGCACAGGAACGGAGCACGTGACTTCAAGAGTGGCGTGATGTTTGAACCGTGCGGAGTATGGCAGTTGGTGCAATCTTCAGTCGCAGGCTGATGCTCCCACAGGAACGGTCCGCGCTTCTCGGCATGGCAGGTATAGCAGGTTTCCGTGACCGTGTTTTTCTTCAGCAACTTAGGGCCAGTCGAACCATGCGGATTGTGGCAATCAGAGCAAACCACCTTGCCTTCACCGATGGGGTGATGGGATATCTTGTTCATCTGTGAGCGCTGCTCCTTGTGACAGGCAAAGCAGACTTGAGGCTGCGTCTTCTTATCACGCACCTTGTCATGCGCCGTATGCACTTCGTGGCATGACGAACAGGTAACGTCATTAATCTGGTGAATTCCACCTGTCCAGTGTCCACGGTTCAGATCATTCTCGTGGCAGGAAAGACAGGCCGTACTTTGCGCCTTGGCTTCGCTCGGCGGATAAGCACCGGAACTGCCGCGCTTGGCACCGAAAACAACGTCAGGCATATTGCGGGTGGCCTTACCATCGATATTTTTTACGTGGGCCTCACTCTCGCCGTGGCAAGACTGGCAAGTAGGACTGCGCGGGTCACCCTTGACGCCGTGCTTGGTCTGATAGATCGCCAATATCGGCTTGACTTCGCTCGCATCGTGACACTTGGTACAGACAGCATCACGGCTGAGAGCTTCTGCTGCATTTGCATGCGTTTTAGCCGGTGCAACTGCTGCTTCCCCCAGGTCTGGCAAATCGGCCGCTGATGCGCCGGGTAC
>CAIJXJ010000134.1 GCA_903824575.1 uncultured Methylobacillus sp. | reverse complement strand
GCCCCCTTAATCTGCGATCAAATTGTTGATCTGTTGGCCGATGGATTCCTCAACATTTTTCACGGCGCTGATGATTGCCGTCTGCATGGTGTTGAGCCGGGAGACCTCGTCACGCTCGGTGAAATACTGCTGGACCATGAGGCGGATGGCTTCTGCGTTGGTGACGTTATTTTGTTCGGCTTCCACGCAGACCTTGTCATACAGGTGGGATGGAAATCTCACCGAGAGCGTTTGAATTTTGATTGATTTTTTCATGTCATTTCCTTTGTCTGATTGTTATTGGATCTGCCATTTCACAATTCTGATGACATTGATGTCATGTCATAGCGCGTTAATTCTGGAAGTCAAATCAGACGTGGAAATTAATTGCATTCTTGATGCATTAGGGGAGGAAAACCGACCAGCGGATCGAAATCATAGGCATCGCTGTGCCAGATGGAGGAATGCGGGACGATTTGGCGCGGGGGATGATGTCGGGCCGACATCATTGAAAACATGCCGAGGTGGCAAGGGGTTTGAAGGGATTTACGGGGAAATGAATTCACCGCCTCATGGTGAGTTAGGTGTGGAAATAATAGCTGTTGATCCTAGCTTACCGCTTCAGCGGCAGGCTCTCCCGACAAAGAAGGCTGGGGCTATGACTAACCAAGGCCACCCCTTGATTATTCGTCCTATCGGTGCGCTGTGCAATCTCTTGGATCGTGCCGCATATATCATAAGAGCATATAGAGCTTGCAATCCGATCGCTTTAAGAGTATAGTTTTATCATGTTTGATGCTGAAAGGCGTCAAACAAACGGACAGCAAGCGGAGCAGGTTCCCTTGCCGTTTTAGAAAAAGATACGTACTCAATGTACCGTGATGAAGCTCTGATGGACGGGCTTCCCATGTAACCCGAGTCTCACCTGCGAGGCATACGGAGCCAATACGGCGTCCTCCAAAAATTATTCAATTTTTATGGAGAACGCTATGACTACGATTATCAGTGCTGTACCAACTCGCGCCACAACCGGTGCAAATAACAATTCCATTTGTCAGCCTCAACGCGGCAAGCGACGTGCGGCTTCGCAATTCAACGATGACGGCGTAATGCTTAACCCGGATGAGTCGCTGACCTATCATTTGCCGAAAGGCAAATCATTCGTTGAAATCAATTGCGCTCGGACAGGCAACGAGTGGATTGCTGAATATTGCTTCCGTATGCATTGCGGAGAGTTTCCTTGTGCTGCACTTCCTCTGTCTACTTCAAGCAACGGTTTTCCAACCAGGTCGGGAGCCATTTATAGTGCTGCCCAACGATTGTTGCTGGATCTAGAAAGCAAGTGCGGGGAGGCTGCTTCACTGCTAAAAACCCAGCAGGATGAATTTAATCAACTGGCTTTCTGGGTGAAAACGCTCATCGGTGCCTATCGGGTGATGCAGCCTGTCAAAGGGCCATTGGAAGGCAAGAAATTCATTGATCTGTTTGCCGGTATCGGGGGCTTTCATGAGGCGCTCAAACAACAGGGTGCGACCTGTGTGGCTGCCGTTGAATTGGACAAGGCGGCGCGCACAACCTATCTTGAAAATCACGGGCATGGCGATATGCGAATGTATGAGGATATTCGGGATGTAAACCCTG
>CAIJXJ010000133.1 GCA_903824575.1 uncultured Methylobacillus sp. | reverse complement strand
CCTTCCTCCCACGGCAATAGTCTGCCGTCCTTAATTCCCTCCATAATGTTGACCGGAAAACAGCACCGACCGATTGTGTCGGTGAAATCACAGCTCAAGCAACCTTCCGGAACCGACCTAGGATTCTCTAAGGGGCAGTCACCATGGCTGACCTTGCGATGCGGGACTCGTATCTTGCTGTCGTGAAGCTGTTGCGCTGTCTCGAATACCGCGAGCCCTCTCGCCTTGCGGACTGCCATAACCGCGCTGAGTTGCTTGAATCCATCACTCATTTTTTCACCTCGAGTTGTCCCTTGTAAACTGTCGGCTCCCATTTGAATTTCAGATCATGTTGCTTGGCGTGGCAGTTTCGACAAAGTGGCTTTAGCCATCCTTCAGGAAATCCCTCAGCGATGATATCAGCCCACGCAACAGGCTCAACTTTCCTTCCGTGAACGTGATGCAAGATAAGGACGCGCCGGTCAGTTTCTCCACATTCGACGCAATGCGGCGTGTCGCTGCCGCCGTAGTGATCGAAGCATTTGCGTCGATTGCTCCGCATCCCAATCCTGTGCTTTTGATGAATGTCCTTTTTGATTCCTCTCAAGCTCCATCTGTTGTATAATACGCGCTCTCCCTGTCCCATTTCAGGATCATAGATAGGGTCATAGCGCTTCCTCGGTTTTGGTTTGGCCGTTTCGGAGCCAAGGATCAACCCCTGCTTTTCCATTCGGTCAATCCATCTCACAAATAAAGCTCCCTGGCACGTTCCTCAGTTATCCATCCTCTCTTTATCAATTCATCCACCACCTCATACGTTCGTTTAAATCCTCTGTATGTCATGTGCGCCGGATTGACGCAGAATCCCTGTTCCTCAACTGGCTTCTCCTTGTCACACAGCATGTAGATGTTGCGACAATCAGGAAGCTCATCAAAGACCGACAAAAAAAGAAACCTTCGGATGTAAACATAGCGGCCTTTACTTCCGCTAACTGACTTGCGCTTCAGATAGATTCTGCCACCATTTTTGCTTTTGTCTTTGAGAAGCCAGCAGTCATCGGTGTAACAACCCTTCACCATTGATTCGATTCGCTTGTCGATCTTCTTGAGAGTGGCTTCATATTCACCACCTCTTCTGAGAATCAATGCTTCAGTCACGCATGCTAAAACAATTACATACTATATCTAAATATCTGAGGTCAATCAAAAGAGTCGGCAGAAAAATAATATCAAATAAAAATAGAAAAATAATCTTCCTGCCACAATTGTCTGTCATTAACGTCAAGCTATCGACGGAAATCAACTTCCTCCTGACCGAGCTCGGTCATAGGACTGACCTAAGATATTTCGATTTACTTACAAGTCGAACCTTACATACGAATAGAACTCCATACGATAGAACTCCCTTAATGAGGCCCACACACAAAATCCCAGAGGTATTCGACTATCTCTCTTTTGAGGTATTGACGGAGCGAATCCTCGTCGATGTTCTCTTTCGTGACAGTCACGGCCATACGATCAACCCAAACATTCCCCAGAAAAACAACATCCCAACAACAATAATCAACGTGAACTCTTTCAAGTTCTCATAGGGCGCGTCATAATTCGCCAATAAAAAAAGCAGCGCCATCACCTCAGAGATGATGGCAATCGACCCTACCCACACTTCACTATTCATGTTACCTCCTTCAAAATTGTCACACTCTCGGTATTCAAATCCACGTCGAGAAGCAAACCCTGGCGCCACAAGTCAAAAACAAACTCCCAAAATTCAGGGCGAACCGGCTTGCCATTGATTAAACATCCACCAGGACTGCGCTGTTCTAATGTCTCGACTTTCATGTTGATCCTATAACGTGCCGGAGCATGTCAAACGATTTAAGCAATCGTTCGATCATTTTTTGTTCTTCAACGGCAAAGGCGTCAACGATCTGCGGGACGTGCTGAGCAAAGGCGATGTAATTTTCTGTGTTCGCGGCTGTCCCTTGCGAGCTTAGGTCTCCATCCATAAGAAAAGCCCGGCCAGGATCAACATCAAACCCGAACGCTGCGCCTGGGCAGCGGAGCTCATGGCCTTCTT
>CAIJXJ010000132.1 GCA_903824575.1 uncultured Methylobacillus sp. | reverse complement strand
GTGCTCATTCGAGCATGGACGGGTGATGCGCCAACAGCGCAGCGCGCGTTCGAGTGTTTCAGCACTGGTCGCGTCCTGGCAAAAGCATTACGTCGCCAGGATCCATCGGTCGCCATGCCCGCCATGGATCACCGTTTGGCGCAACAAGCGCGCCAAACGTACCGCCGCCCCTACATCTTTACGGAAGAGGATGTACGACGGTTACTTCAGACCGCTCGAAGCCTTCCGTCTCCCCTTGCGCCTTTACGGCCACTGACTGCCTACACGATGCTAGTGCTGTCGTATTGTGCCGGCCTTCGGGTTGGCGAACTCGCGAATTTGACTGTGGGTGATATTGATCTGGGAGAGGCGACGATCGAAATTCGCGAGACCAAGTTCTTCAAGTCGCGGCGTCTACCCTTGGCACCCAGCGTAATAGCGGCATTGAACGAATATCTTGAGGCCAGGCGCCAAGTGGGCGCGTCCACAGACATCAATGCCGGTTTGTTCTGGCATCAGCAGCCCGCCGGCTCCTACTCTTATGTCAGCACCGGCGAGCTGATACGGAAAGTCATCCGACTTGCCGGGTTCAAGCCGCAACCGGGACGTCTTGGACCGAGAGTGCATGATCTTCGCCATTCGTTTGTGGTGAACCGTATGTTGGCCTGGTATCGCGAAGGAATTAATCCACAATCTCGGTTACCTTATCTTGCAACCTATCTCGGGCACAAAGACATCAATTCGACCCTGGTTTACTTGACCATCACCCAGGAACTCCTGCAAGAAGCCAGCAATCGCTTCCACACGTTTGCGGCTAAGGCAATTCAGGATTCGATCGGAGGCCAAACATGAAACCCAACAACTCCTTCCCGTTGTTGCTAAACGGGTTCTTCCTGCAATGGTTGGGACAGCAGCGTAACTGCTCGGAAAATACCGTCCGCTCCTACCGCGATACCTGGCGGCTGTTCTTGCGTTTCGTGGCTAAACGGAAGGATCGGATGGTGGCCAAACTGAGCCTGCCAGATTTTACGGCGGTTGAAGTCCTGGCCTTTCTTCAGTACACCGAGGATGAACGTAAAGATTCGATCGGCACCCGGAACTGTCGACTGGCTGCGCTACGCAGCTTCTTTTCATATGTCGCCGATCGCGACCCAGTGGCAGCAGCGCAGTGCGCAGAGGTCTTGCGCATTCCGACCAAACGCACTATGCAACCAGCTATACGTGGGTTGGAGCTTGACGAAGTGAGCGCCATTCTGGCTCAGCCCAATCGCGCTGACTTGGAAGGGCAGCGGGATCATGTTCTATTATTCTTTCTCTACAATACTGGTGCGAGAATACAGGAGGCGCTCGACGTATGCCCAGAAGCCATTCACTTCGAATCTCCCATGCACGTTCGCTTACTTGGCAAAGGCCGCAAGGAGCGGCTCTGCCCACTTTGGCCCGAAACCGTCGAGTTGCTCAAGGCATTACTCAAGCGCCAACCACGAGCCAATACGGAACCGATTTTTACCAATCGCTATGGCGAGCCGCTGGGCGCGTCGGGCTTCCGTTACAAGCTTGCCCAATACGTCGCTGCTGCGGCCAAGCAAACTCCTTCACTCAACGGCAAAAAAGTTACACCACATCGCTTTCGGCACGCAATGGCTGTCCATTTGATCGCCGCCGGGGTTGACGTAACTGTGATTCGTAGCTGGCTCGGGCATGCGAGCTTGGATACGACCAATCATTATGCTCAAGCGAACATGGAAACCAAGCTGAAAGCACTTGAAGCTGTCGATACCTCCGTTCTACAAGAGAAGCCACCAAGTTGGAAGCAAAATGCCGACATATTGACTTGGCTCGATTCATTTTGAGACAACAAAATAATCACGAGGAAATCCTGGTCCCAATCATGCTGCGCTTAGGCTCTACGGGTTTCCTTGACATTATTTTGTCCTGCTGATTACCGCGCTAATGGCGAGCTCGCCATTAGCGCGGCAATCCGCGTTTCATAAATGCTTGAATCAGCGCATGAATTAGGCTTTCGGCGGTTTCATCAAGATACCATTGCAAATGACACACCAACCGTGATCGGTCGTCCAGCACGCACATTAGTAATGGTTTTACCCATACCCCTTTGTTTGTCAGCACGCTGCGTGAGCAATGATGGAAATCGAGATGCCAGAAATCGTGTATCAGGGCCATCCTCCTCAATTAAAAAAGACCTCTACACCCAGACAGGATATAAAGGTCTCGCTAAGCCTTTTTT
>CAIJXJ010000131.1 GCA_903824575.1 uncultured Methylobacillus sp. | reverse complement strand
GCATTTAAAGGCATTGTGTCATCACCAACTCAAGAAATTGCTGAATATTTAAAACGTGACATTCTTAACCTTGCAATACGCAATACTGACAATCATGCAAGAAATACAGCTCTGCAACAATTGCCTGACGGTACGGTGCAACTAACTCCTATATTTGATATCGCGCCAATGTTTCTTGATAGGGAAATGATTGCAAGATCATGTCGCTGGCTGGATATTAATGAGCATGAAATTGCAGATTTAAATGCAATTATTGACGCGTTGAAAGTCGATGAATTGGAGAGAATTGCGATTCGAGAGGCCATTCGTGACTTCATTAATGTAGTTGAGAGCCTGCCAGATACGATGCGTGAAAGCGGTGTTGACGATGCAATTATTGAACAATGTAAATATAGCATTGAAAAGCAAGTTAACAATATAGCCGCAGTGACATCCTCACCGTCTAAACCTTACAAGCCCTGAAAGTTGTGCCCATGGATAAACGAATTAAACATATCGACAGAGATTCTGAAAAACAACGAGTAGAAGAATTTTTCGAAAAAATTGAACATCAAAAAGTTAGTATTAGTGATGCTATTAAGGAAATGCGGAAAATCAGCAGACTTACTCAACCTGAATTCGCCAAGAACAGAGGAATTTCGTTAGGGACATTACGCAAAATAGAATCAGGAGAAGGATGTCCAACAGTTGAAACGCTCAATAAAATCGGGGCAATATTTGGGCTTGAAGCCGGATTTGTTAAAAAGAATACACCAGCAAAACAAAACTAAAGGCAGGATTGCCTTTACGCACATCTCTGTATCCTCCGAAGTCATGTGCTTAAACTTCGTGACTAATTTTTGAATGAGTTCAGCGCGGGTCATCGTGTTACTCAAATTCCGTTACACTAAATCTTAAGATGAAAGGTAGTAACAAGAAAGTAAAACCCTAAAACAACAATCCATAACCTATTGAATTTTATGGTGCCCCCGACACGAATCGAACGTGTGACCCTCCCCTTAGGAGGGGGATGCTCTATCCACTGAGCTACGGGGGCGAAAACTATTACAGGCTATATTTTACAGCCTTTCAGGGGCTTTTGTTTGCTGACTGCACGGCAAACCTTGAACACAAACCATCACTCCAAAATTTTCATCAACCCTATAAAAAAACGTGCCTCAAAATTAGAGGCGGATGCCTGCCGCAAGGAACATCTCAGGTCCTGCCAGCATGTCCACGACTGCACGCCGTGTGCGCTAAAGATAAATGTGCTTGATCGCACGGCGCCACTCAAGGTGGTACTATAATCTTGCTCAGGCTCTATACATTCCCGGACGGCACCCGATGAAAATAACAATAATGATTACTCTGGCGACCATTGGCATACTGCTGTGGTGGAGTGTCGCACGAGCCGGCGAACCCCCTGTCATTGGCCTGCCCGCCCCTGCTTTCAGCCTGCCAGACCAGAACGGCAAGCTGCAATCGCTGTCAAACTATGCAGGGCAATGGATAGTCCTCTATTTCTACCCCAAAGACGATACCCCGGGATGCACCAAGGAAGCATGCAATTTCCGTGACGATTATCATCAGTTGGAATCATTGGGTGCCAGAGTTATAGGCATCAGTCTGGACGACTCCGAGTCACATGCGAAATTTGCCCTGAAACATCAATTACCCTTTCCCCTGCTGACCGACCGGGAAGGCAAGGTGGCCGACAGCTACGGTGCGCTAACCAATCTGGGCCTGCTCAAGATCGCGAAACGCCATACCTTTCTGATCAACCGGGAGGGCAAGATCGCCCGAATCTATCAGAGCGTCGATACCACACGCCATTCACAACAGATCATCGACGACCTGAAAGCATTAACGGTGGGAAAATAGACCATGGCCGTCGATGACGACAGATTCGAGGTCATTAGAGAATTGGGTCATGGCGCTCAAGGCACAGTTTACCTGGCACAAGACACCCATCTGAATCGCCAGGTTGCCATCAAGACCCTGCATGACGATGGCGGAGATGTTGAAACGCTGCTCAAGGAAGCACGCATCGTCAGCCAGTTGCAGCACCCCAACATCGTCACGCTATTTGACGCTGGAGAACACGACGGTACACCTTACCTGATCTATGGTTTTGTTGAGGGTCAGACTCTGGCGCAACTGATCAAGACTGAAAACACACTGTCGCCAACGCGCGCCGCACAAATCAGCTGTGGCATTCTCGAGGGCATAGCGCATGCGCACCGGCAAGGCATCATGCATCTGGACTTGAAGCCAGCCAACGTGATGATCGCCAAGAATGGGAAACCACTGGTGATGGATTTCGGCATCGCCCGCACCGTCACCCAGGAATCCATCAAGAAGACAGGCATCGAGGGCACCCCCCAATACATCGCTCCGGAGATCATCCAGGGCAAGGACCCGACTCCCAGCAGCGACCTGTTTTCGCTGGGCATGATGCTGTACACGATGGTGACTGGCAGCCCGGCTGCAAGCGGAGACAATACCCTCGAAATATTGAACCGCAATGCCAACGAGGCGGCAGAATCTCCCTCGTCGCGCAACATTCTGGTTGATGAGCGCCTGGATGCCATCATACTCAAGGCCATCGCCAAAAAACCAGAAGACCGCTACCTCAACGCCGAGACCATGCACAAGGCACTGCTGGATTACCTGGACCCTACCCGCGACGAGAAGTTTCACACAGAGGGCCAGAGCCACAGCACGCTTGAGTTCCTGATCCGTCGCATGCGCAGCAAGGGCGACTTCCCAGCCCTATCAACCACCATTAGCGAAATCAACAAGGTCGTTGACAGCGATTCTGAAAGCGCAAGTAAACTGACCAAGAGCATCCTGCAGGATTTTGCCCTCACCAGCAAACTGCTCAAACTGGTCAACACCGTCTCTTACGGCCAATATGGCGGCAAGATCAACACCATTTCCAAGGCGGTGCTGATCCTGGGCTTCGATGCCGTACGCAACGTGGCGATGACGCTGATCCTGATGGAATTTCTGCAGAACAAGGCGCAAGCCACCCAACTCAAGGATGACGTGGTGTCATCCTTTTTTGCCGGCATCGTGGCGGCCCAGCTTTCGGCCGGACACAACATCAAGGATGCCGAAGAGGCGATGATCTGCTCGATGTTCTGCAATCTGGGGCGCCTGCTTGCCAGCTTCTATTTCTTCGAGGAAAGCCAGGAAATAAACCGCCTGATCGAGCAAGGCGAGAGCGAAAACAAGGCCTCATTCAAGGTGCTCGGTGTAAGCTATAGCGATCTTGGCATCGGCATCGCCAAACACTGGAACTTTCCCGAGCGGCTGGTCGCGGGCATGCAGCGGCTGGGGAACGACAAGGTCAAGAGTCAACGCGGCGAACTTGGTATGCTGACCGTAACCGTCAACCTCGCCAACGAATTGTGCGTCATCGCCGGCCAGAACAATCCCGTCGAAAAATCCACTTTACTGCAAAAGCTGTCGCATCGCTATGAGGATGCGATCAAGATAACCGAGCAACAATTGAGCCGCGCGCTGGAGACAGGCTTGAGCGAACTGTCGGTGCGCGCTGGCATCCTCGGTATCGACACCAAAAACAGCGCATTCATCAAGCGCATCAATGCCTGGAGCGGTGTTGATGCCGAAGTGGTGCCGGAACAGGAAGTCGATGACTTCATGCTGGGCGTGACTCAACTGGGCATGGAAGTGGAAGCCGACGTCACGGAGGACGGAGAACCGACCCTCATGGATGTGGAGGGAATTCTATCTGCCGGCATCCAGGACGTCACCAACACCCTGGTGGAAGACCACAGCCTCAACGATGTGCTGCAGATGGTGCTGGAATCGATACATCGCGGCATGAACTTCAACCATACGCTGATCTTCGTGCGCGACGCCAAGCATAACATGATGACCGCACGCTTCGGCTTTGGTCGCGACACTGACGCCATCATCCCCAAGTTCAGGTTTCCCTTGGCGTTTGCCCCGGACGTGTTCCATCTGGCCATGGACAAAGCTGCCGATATCGTCATCGAGGACGTCACGGCCGACAACATCGCAAGCAAGATCCCAGCCTGGTACCACGACACGGTCAATGCCAAATGCTTCATGCTGTTGCCCATTATCATCAAGAACAATGCCATTGGCATGATCTACGCCGACATGCAACAAGCCAACAGCCTGCAGATCACACCGCGCCAGCTCAGCCTGCTGCGCACGCTTCGCAACCAGGCGGTACTGGCAATCAAGCAAAAACAATGACCCCGACACCTGACGAAACCACCAACGCACAAAGCAATCAGCCCCCAATTTCACGCGTCATCCTATTAAAAATAGCGTCCGCCGCTTCGTCGAGGGATACGTCCTCATATAATTTGCAGTAATCGTAAACTAGATGGTAGATCGTAAAGTCACGGTTGTTTTTTAATGCATCTCTTCCACTGCTATAAGCCATCCCGGAAATAAATCCTAGAAGCCATTTTTTATTTTTAGAATCATCGAAATTAGCTCCAAAATTCATTGTATATTCCATACAACTTGGCGCTTCCAATGTCGTCACAGCATTGACTGGCAGAGCAATTAAGGATGCAAACAGAAGGAATGCAAGGCGCATGACAAGCCGAAGCATGAAGTCATCAGTGTCTATGAGCTACTCCCGATCTAATGATTGATGGTAGTAGAGGCTGTGACCCCCTCGGACAATTGATGAAGCAAACATTAGCTCTGCAAGAGTTCTCAGTACATAGTTCTTGAGCAAGCTTAGGCGTCAAACCGTGCTCGTCCAGGAAGTTCATGTAATTATGTTGAGCATCCTCTAATTTTCTGAAATTCTCATTCGTATTTAATACTTCGTAAGATTCAAGAGCATTTAGTAAAACGACTTTAAGAACAGTCAATGCATGCTTATCTGCGTCTCGCTTACTATGCTTTTCATCGTTCAGCATGATGATCTCCTCCAGATATAAAATCCGACGACACCTCTGATTGCTTAGGGGGAAGGATGCAATTTTGACTTCCGAACAAAGTGCCAATGCCATCCGAACCTGCAAATTTACAGCCACCGATCTTGAAAAAATATACGTGCAAACGCTTACACGAAGGGCTGGGTTTATTCTGCTCTGCTCCGATATCGCTTTCAGGTTTCCTTGAAGAACTGAAGTACACCAGCATCAAGGCGTGTGGTCATTCGCCGCACACTTTTGCCTGAGTAATGTTTTTTGCTAAATTATTCTTACGCGTAAGAGAAAAAGGCGTTGTTATGCAAACCGTTACTGTTTCAGACAAAGGCCAGGTCGTCATTCCGGTTGAAATACGGCGGCGTCTAGGGATCACCCCAGGCTGCCAACTTAATTTCAGTCTGGATGGCCATGTCATTCATGCCGAGGTGAAGCGTCAGGTTGCGCCAACCAAAGCCGAAGACGGTTTTGGCTTACTGGTTTGCAAACGGCCGGGAGAGCGCCGACTAATCGACTTCGATGTCGCCCTTGCCATGCAAGATGCCCGAGATGATCGCGCTTGATACAAATATTCTGGCGCGATTTTATGTCGATGACCCGGCTGATCCAAAAGCGGCGAAGCAACGCTCCATTGCTCATTGCAAATAGCTAAAATAATGCAAGGAAATAAGGTGCTGATGTAATGCTTTTCTTGGCCCCTGTTGCGCCTTGGCAGTTCAAGAGCAGCTTTCTCTAGAGCCAGGAACTGACGTCCACTTTTTCCAACCGGCCCTCGCCATCCGTTTGCGCAACCACGAGAATTGCCTTGGTTTGACCGTTACGGCCAACCGACTTGACCAGACTGTCGGCATCGGCACGCCTGGCGAACTCACCTTGGCGCACGGCAAATTTTGCATCCCCTTTAGCGTCTCTCAACTCGCAGACATAGACATCATGCCCTTTTTCCCGCCAAGCGGCATAAGACTTGGCGGCTGATTGCAGGCTGGAGAACGCACCCAACTGAATGGCGTAATGGGTCTTCTGCAGAGGATCATGCTGCTGTTGCTCAAGCTTGTTTTCGCCGACAATCTCATCCATCTGCACCACGATGGCAGGGGTGCCCCGCTTGCGCGCAATGGCCCGGGCCAGGCTTGATGCCTGGTGGCGCTGCAGGAATAAGCCGGTACGTACAGCATACCAGGTCCGCCCTCCGGCATCATGAATCGTATTGATGTATGTCTTGTATCCCTTGGCGTTCAACGAAACCTGCGCTGCCGATGCCTTTTCCATCACCGGGAACGCACCCAACTGAACCGCATAAGCCAGTTCTGCACCGGACTTTTCTCTGGCCCCATCGGACTTGGCGCCAAGGCCATCCTCCAGCAGTTTGAGCTCAGGCGATGACTCCAGAACCGGTTTTACGGCCGACGCTGAACTCGTGAGGGGAAGTTCGCCTGACGCATCAACCATTGCCGGCACCACCATGACAGAAACTTTTTCCTTATGCCTGACAGCACTTGCCATGCGATTGGCCGAAGAGCGGTCGGGGTAGGATCCGCTGCGAACGGCATACATCCTTTGCCCCGCAGCATCCGAGTTGTCTGCAATAGTGGCAGGATAACCTCTGGCCAGAAGTGAGGCTTGCATGGCCCCGGCATGCTCTGGACTCGCAAACACGCCGAATTGCAAGGCATAGGCAAATTTTTGCGGACGGCCAGCCGATCCGGTTCCAGCTGCGGGCGGTTCGCTCACCACCACCCGGGTGGAGGGCAATGCCATGACGGTCAATTCCGGTTCCAGCTTCAGCGCCAGGGGTTCTGCAACGGCTTCAGCCGTTGACTCCCTGGCTGCTTGCGTCGATGACTGATCAGGCACTACATTGACAGTATTTCTAGCGCTGTCAGTGTCCGGCTTCTGGTTCGCCGCGCTTGCGTTCCTGGCGATGTCGTCCACCGTCACCGTTTCATCAGAGCGTGATGAAACGATGCGACAGCGCTGATAGCCTGATTTCAATACCACACAGAATTCTTCGGCCGCTTGCGGGCTGGAAAATTTGGCCACATACAGACGATACCAGGATTCCTGGCCATCTCCGCTCTCCTCTATTTTGCCGTTAAGGCGAGGACGCAGAAAAAGACTCTTGGTGTCACTGGGGTAACGGTTTCGCAAGTCACGCCAAGCGGCGCCTATGGTCGAGCGCGAGTAAAGACCCGGCAATTCCACCTGCCAGAAATTCTCGACATTGGTGTCACCCGAACCACCCCAGGAACGATCTATGCCATCAATGGCCGAGGGTTTGGAGATGGCGGCAGTGGGCGCCGGAGAAGTCTGGCGATCTGCGGTTGTGCCACCTGCAGCCACCGCAGGCCGGGCACCCTTTCCTGGCGTAGCTTCTGCTGGCCTGACCCCGCCGCCCAGAGCCGAAAATAGACTGATATAGGCACGGGCATGCTCCATCCTGATCTGCTGATAATCGTCAAGATAGCGGTGGTAAGAGCGTTCCGTATCAAGAAAGGTCTGGTACTCCACGGCGCCCATAGCAAAAACCCGGGTATTGATTTCCCACGCTTGACGCGACGCATCAGCGGCCTGACGGGCAGAATCCATGCGCTTTTCCGTCTGTCGTATGGTAGACAGGGCACCCTCCACTTCTCGCATCGCCTGGTTAATGGTTTTGGCGTAGCCCTCAATCATTTCCTCATGGACTTCCTTCGACAGCTTCTTGTCACTCTGCTTTTTTCCGCTATCAAAGACGCTTACCGACAAGTTGGCAATGGCATTCCAGAACAGGGATTGCGGCGAGAGAATTTGCGAAAAGATGATCGTGCTCAATCCGCCCTGCGCTGACAGGTCAACAGCAGGCAGGATGCGCGCACGCGCCACGTCGATATCCGCATCGGCCGACAGCAATCTGGCCTCGGCCATGCGCACATCTGGGCGCCTCAGCAGCAGCGCGGAAGGCAGTCCGGGCACGACGGCAGGTGGCGTGATGGAGTCGAGCCCGTCATCAGACAAAACCAGAGTACCGGGGACGGCACCGACCAGGAAGGCGATAGTATTGAGTAAATCCTCGCGCTGCTGCTCCATGCTGGGAATGGCGGCCTGCAACGCAAAGATGCCTGCCTTCT
This sequence comes from uncultured Methylobacillus sp., assembly GCA_903824575.1. Taxonomy (GTDB): domain Bacteria; phylum Pseudomonadota; class Gammaproteobacteria; order Burkholderiales; family Methylophilaceae; genus CAIJXJ01. Next base: position 1,354 of record CAIJXJ010000131.1, on the reverse strand, counting down.
GCTGCGCCGAATCGGAGAGCGTCGCGTCACCAGCATTCACGCGCTTTTCCAACGAGGTCTGTATTTCATTCAATACCGATTCGTTCTGACGCGCCACCCTCAAACGGTCATTCAGCGCGACATACTGCAAATAGGTGGCAGTGAGATTGGCGACCATGCTGCGCTGCGTGTCGTCTCGTTCAAACACTGCACGCCAGAGCTGGAACTTTGCCGACTCTATCTGCGAACTGACCTCGCCCCATACGTCCAAATGCCAGGTCGCAGAAAGGCTGGCCTGATAGTTGCGCTGAATCTGACTGATGCCACCCGAATTCGGGGTGGTTCCCACCAACCCCCCCGGCGCTTGCAATCCGCTCAACATGGGGGCGGTAACTGTTGGCAGCTTGCCTGCCTGAGCCTGATCCACACGTTCCTTGGCCTGCGCCACCCGCAGCATCGCCATGCGCAAATCCGGATTATTGGCGAGCCCGCGATCGACCAGTTGTTCCAGTTCGCGGTTACCAAATGATCGCCACCACTCGGTCAAATCCGAATCCTGCTGAAGTTTTGACTTTGCAGGCGGTTCATTCGCCTCCGCTGCCGGCAATTTGTTCTTGAATTCCGTTGGCAAGGTGACAGCCGGCACATCGTAACCGTCACGTTTGATACTGATGGATGAACACCCAAACAGGAGTAAAGCCGCCAGACTCAATAGCCATGCCCCACGAACAGCGCTGACGCCAGACGATGAGGGACGAACGCGCTGAACAGCTCGGTTAAGGGCAGTTGAAAATGTCTGTGGAAAATTCAGAATAAACTCACGAAGGATTCAATTTCCGGATATACCACACTATGATGAATTGATATGAGACGCGACCTTGACGAAGAATACCTCAAACGGAGAGGTAAAACCAAGCGACAAGCACTAAGCTGCAACCAGTGGGGATTCAGCATGGACCGAGCGCGCATCTAGTATCGTGACCGACTGAAGGGCGAGGCGCAGCTTTTCTCACCGGCACGAGCTTCCAGTTCGTCCATAAGCTCCGGTTGGTAATTCTTGCCGTGCTTGTTCTGCAAAAATATGCGCATTTCATGCGCAGTCACCATGCCGTCATGGTCCGTATCCATGGCACGGATATTATCCTCGACGCTGGTGTTGGCTTCAACACTGACATTAGTTTCAACACTGACATTAGCTTCAACCCTTGGCTGCACCTCATCAGCCATGGCGATGAAACAAAGCAGCAAACCCAGCAGCGTCAGCGCCGTTCGATCAAGCATGGTGTTTACCCAAAAATCACGTGGCAATCATTATACTTGCACCTTGCACCTTGCACCTTGCACCTTGCACCTTGCACCTTGCACCTTGCACCTT
>CAIJXJ010000130.1 GCA_903824575.1 uncultured Methylobacillus sp. | reverse complement strand
GGCCGCGATTCCCGTGGCTATGCCGACGGTTTTGTCGGTTACAATGGCGGTTGGTGCGCGCCTGCTTGCTAAGAAAAAAGCGATCGTGAGCAAACTGGTGGCCATTGAAGAGTTGGCGGGCGTGGACATGCTGTGCGCGGACAAGACCGGTACCCTGACCCAGAACAAGCTGACGCTGGGCGATCCGTTCAGTGTGAACAATATCCCAACTGATCAGGTGATCCTAAATGGTGCGCTGGCTTCGCGTGCTGATAATAATGACACCATTGATCTGGCTGTGCTGGGTGGGCTCAAAGACAAAGATTCGTTAAAGGCTTACGATGTGGTCCATTTCCAGCCATTCGATCCGGTGCATAAGCGTACCGAGGCTACCATAAAAGCCAAAGACGGAAAGACATTTAAGGTGACCAAGGGGGCACCGCAGATTATTTTGCAATTGTCGGCAAATGCCGGACAGATAAAGGACACCGTAGAGAAGGCGGTAAACGAATTTGCAGCTCGCGGCTTCCGTTCGTTAGGTGTGGCACGGGCTGAGGGAGAAGGTCAGTGGCAGTTTCTTGGCGTGTTGCCATTATTTGATCCACCAAGGGAAGATGCTAAGGCAACCGTTGCGACTGCGCTTACAATGGGCGTAAAGGTCAAGATGGTTACGGGTGATGCTTTGGCCATCGCCAAGGAGACTGCCAAAAAATTAGACATGGGCACGAATATACTTGATGCCGGCAGTCTGGGTGACTCAAAGAAGCAAGAGACCACGGCGGTATCCGAGTCTATTGAGAAGGCCGACGGTTTTGCCCAGGTGTTCCCAGAACATAAGTTTCACATTGTGGATGTTCTGCAAAAATGCGGCCACATCGTAGGCATGACAGGCGACGGGGTGAATGACGCCCCGGCGCTCAAGAAAGCCGACTGTGGTATTGCAGTTTCGGGTGCGACAGACGCGGCACGCGCTGCGGCGTCTATTGTGCTGTTGATGCCCGGCCTATCGGTTATTATTGATGCTATTAAGGAGAGCCGCCGCATCTTTCAGCGGATGAACAGCTACGCGATCTATAGGATCGCCGAAACGCTGCGCGTACTGTTTTTCATGACGCTTGCAATCCTGGTGTTTAACTTCTATCCGCTTACCGCAGTGATGATCGTGATGCTGGCGTTGCTCAATGACGGCGCCATCCTATCCATCGCCTATGACAATGTTCATTACAAGGATCAGCCCGAGGCCTGGAACATGCGCATGGTGCTGGGAATCTCCACGGTGCTGGGCGTCATCGGGGTCGTCGCCGCCTTCGGATTGTTTTATCTCGGTGAACGTGTTTTTCATCTCGACCGGGCGCACATCCAGACGCTGATGTATTTGAAACTGTCCGTGGCCGGACATCTGACCATTTTTCTCACGCGCACACGCGGCCCGTTCTGGTCCATCCGCCCGGCGAGGATTTTGATGATCGCGGTGTTCGGCACCCAAGCCGTGGCGACCTTGATCGCGGTTTACGGGTTATTTATGACGCCGCTGGGCTGGGGTTGGGCCGGGTTCGTGTGGGGCTATGCGCTGCTGTGGTTCCTCTTGAATGACCGCGTGAAACTGCTGGCGTATCGGATTTTTGATCC
>CAIJXJ010000129.1 GCA_903824575.1 uncultured Methylobacillus sp. | reverse complement strand
TAACATGAGACTTATCGAGGTTAAAAAAAGTTTTCTTTCAAAAAATAACCTTGACGCTAACTAATTGAGGAAACCGTTACAAGCCGAAAACACCAAGCTGCTGATTGAATAATCACGATTTTTAAAAAACAAATAGAATGGGGGGAATACCATGAATGATGGAGCGAAAAGTAAGATAAAGAAATTCGCATTGGACCTTGGTATAGAGGATGTGGGTTTCGGCGCAGTGTCCGACTACAAGAGCCCTTTGTCTCCAAAAGTAGAAACCATTTTCCCTAAAGCAAAGAGCATGGTCGTCTTAGCCTTTAAAGAGCTGTCCAACTGCGAGAGTGAAAACCCGAGGATTGCCATGGGTGGTAGGATCGACTCCATGGAATTTGCAAGATCATGCGTTTATAAGGTTTCGAGGTTCATAGAGAAAAAATATGACACAAAAGCGATGTCCACAGCATTGTCATATCCTTTGGACATGAAGCCTGAAAAAAGGTTCGGTCTGATAGCTGAATTTTCTCAACGCCACGCTGCCATCGCAGCCGGGTTGGGTAATTTCGGACGAAACAATCTCGTGATTCATCCTCGATTAGGTTCCCAGGTGGTATTTTCTACAATACTGACCGAACTTGAGCTAACTCCAGACCCTCCAATTACCGAAGATCTCTGCATCCATTGCAACATTTGTGTGGAAAAGTGCCCAGGTAAGGCGCTTGATGAAGAAGGAAAAACAGATGAATTCAAGTGCATGAAACATTCACAGCCTTATGGATTGGGACGGAACATAAGATTCTGGGTGAAATTCATCGACAGCAGTCCTGACGAACAGAAAAAGTTGATGTTCAGCCCCGAATACATGAACATGTATCAAGCCGCATTCATCGGTTTTGATTATCATTGTTATAAGTGTTACATATCGTGTCCTGTGGGCAAGAATAAGAATAAAAATAAAAAAGCAATAACTGCTTAAAAGGAAAAGAATATGCTTAAAACAAGAATGACAGAGATGTTCGGGATAGAGCACCCAATCATGCTCGCAGGGATGAACTGGATTACGGAACCCAAGCTGGTATCTGCTGTATGCAACGCCGGTGGCTTAGGTATTCTGGCCATTGCACGCTGCACACCCAAAGAGACGAGGGAATTGATCCGTCAGGTCAGGGACATGACGGACAAGCCCTTCGGAATAAATCAGATCCTCATCGGGCCAGGGGCAAAGGAAAATATTGAGGCAGCAATCGTGGAGAAGGTTCCCATTATCAACTATTCCCTGGGCAAGCCCTGGTTTGTCGATGCTGTCCATGCCTACGTCGGCAAAGTTGTCGGTACCATCGCTATAGCCAAGCACGCAGTAAAGGCTGTTCAGGCCGGGTGTGACGCGCTGGTTGTCACCGGGTACGAGGCAGCGGCCCACGGCGCGGCCGCCACATCCATGGTTCTCATCCCCATAGTGTCGAACATGGTCAAGGTTCCGCTGATCGCGGCCGGGGGCTTTTACGACGGCCGGGGCCTTGTTGCGGCACTGTCCCTTGGCGCTGACGGCATCTCCATGGGAAGCCGTTTCATGGTGGTCACAGAAAGCATGGTCCATGAAAACTTCAAACGTCTGTGCATTGAGGCGACTGAGCAGGATACTCTCTATGACACGGTTTTCGATGGGCTCGAGGGACGAGTGTTGAAAACTAAGGAGGCTCTGACAATGACCAAACGAGGTTTTCCTGTTGTGGAGGCATTCAAGGGCGCTCTGCTTGTGAAAAAGCTAATGGGTCTTTCATACGCGAAATTCTTGGCCATCAGCTTGGAAATGTTAAGTGCTGAAGAGGGACACCCCCTCATGGTACTGGCACGCCAGGCCGTTGGGAACATGAAGCACCTCAAAGCCATTAATGAGGGCGATGTGG
>CAIJXJ010000128.1 GCA_903824575.1 uncultured Methylobacillus sp. | reverse complement strand
TCCTGTCGTGAAATAAGGCGGATTGCCTCACTTCCAACATAGGGAACAGATCCCCAGTTTCAAGCTTCCGAAAGTTCAAATACAACCGGTATCAACCGGAGCCACCCCTACCGCGCGAGCGGTTTAGTCCATCGACCCGTTCCGGACCTTGGCCAGAATAAAAAGCAGACACTCAGCGGCAGCGCTGAAAAATGGAAGCTGACATTGACACCGCACTAATCTAATTCTTCGCGCCACCGGCTCCTTCGCAGACATTTCAGACATGCTATTTTGATTCACTACTGTTATAGCTGCCATTGCCAGCATCGTACCTCTGAACATGCCGTAGGCAGTTGGCTGTTAGAATTTATAGGGTATCTTTTAGTAAACCACGCATTAATGCTTCGTGCATCAACATACTTCTGTCCTCAAATCTTCGCCAATCTATAAATGGATCATTTTTCTTGGCGATCTCCAGCGCACAAACTCCATGCAATCCTGCCCATAATGTCTGCGCAATCAAATCGGGATCATCTAGCGCGGCACGAAAGTGATTTGAAGCCCAAACCTCTGCCACCGTAGATCGCAAATGGGCGTAGGCATCCTGTTCTGGGTTGCCGCTCTCGATGGTGGAGTTGTCCGGGTCTTTTTTCAGCATAGGTGTCATAAACATCAGTTGGTAGTGGTTGGGATATTCCACAGCAAACCGCACATAAGCTAAGCCCATTAAGCGCAGTCGCTCCATGGGATCAATGCCCTGATCAATTGCCTTCAATTCCTTTGCAAACGTTAGGTAGTCTGCATCACACAATTCACGTAGTAGTGCCTGCTTGTCCTTGAAGTGCAAATAAATTGCCGTCGCCGAAAGATCTACACGGCGTCCAATTTCACGCATGGTCACTGCATCAATACCGCGTGTGACGAATAGTTCACGTGCTGCATCAAGTATTGATATCCTCATCTGCAAGCGTTGTTGATCTGTTTTTGGTTTTGGAGGCATGATTACTTCAGGGTTTATTCCAACCCATGCGCAGCAATGCGCCGGTAGTTACAGGGAATATCGCGTTCAATGCAAAAAACAGCATGAAGATTCGAGGCCGAACTATCTTGCGGCGATTATGCAAAATGGCGTTAACTATAGTGTCTGCGGCATATTCCGGAGTTAACGTCGGCAGATTTACATTGATCTTAGGCAGTCGCGTGTCACTGCCCGGGTTGTTCTTCCAATAGCTGCTGGAAACCTTGCCGAAAATGGCGTGGGTGACATGAACCCCGGAGTCATGCAACTCTGCACTAAGGGCGTTGCTGAAAGCACCTAGTGCTGCACGTGCGGCACTGTATGCCGTAGCCCCCGGCCAAGTCAGTCCGACTGCGACCGAATTGACGTTGACGATGTTACCTCCCTTCGCTTTGATATGTGGCAGCAATGCGTGGGTCAGGTTGAATGCTGCGAAGTAGGGTAACGCCATCATTTTCTCGGCGTCTCCTGCCGCCGTTTCTTCAACGCTCAGCCAGCGTCCCGCCCCAGCATTATTGATTAGGATGTCAGGCGTACCAAAGTCACTCATTACTTTTTCAGCAAGTGCCCTGACCATTTCCCCTCGCGACAGATCCGCCACCAGATAGTCCACTTGGCCGCCAGAATATTTGATCTGGTTCGCAACTGCCTGCAAATCATCCTCAGACCGTGCAACCAGTAGCACGTGGGCACCCGCCATTGCAAGTGCGTGTGCCGTTGCGGCGCCTATACCACTAGAAGCACCCGTAACCAAAGCCAGCTTCCCTTGTATTTTCATTTCTTGCTCCCTAAATTGTCCGAACTCAGGCTGGTTTGAATACCATCCAGTAAAGATTCATTAAGGGTAACAGCGTGGCAATTGTTCCCCAAATGTACCACTGCCGTCCCATCTGCCAATACTCCGATGGAATCTGCCCACTGTTGGCGAAGTCATGAGCCATACGTGCCTGTTTGATTTGTAATGGGATTAGAATCGCCACCCAAATCAGGCCGGAGGCGTTAAATATCCAGAACCCCCATGATAACCAACGTATCTCGAAGATGTTCATTCCATGGAGAGCCGCGTTACCCCAACCGGCTCCAAGGAGAATCAAGCTACCCCCCGCTGTAAAAACAAAATCTGTCAGGGTTACTTGGCGTTGGGCAAAGGCGATAATTTGAGGATTGAGAGTGCGATCGGCCATAAACTTCCACCACCCAGTGATGATGATATTGCCTAGAAATAAAACCACACCAAGCAGGTGCAGGCTTTTCAGCCAGAGGTAGGTGTTACCCATGAATATTTTCCTTGTTCACGGTTGATGGTTAAAAGTAAATTCCACCTGCGAATATTAACATCGTTAAGTTAACAATGTAAACTTAATACTCTGATATTTTTGTTTGGGTTGTTCAGTCATAATTTCTATGATGGTTGGGCTGAGTTGACTTTGATCAAATGCCACTATGTTTACGCGTTTGAATGTCTTCAATGGGTTGCTGAAAAGGGTTGCACCATCAACGTCTGGACACAGCACGCACCGGACATCTTTGCTAAACATCCGCTAAGCCCCTGATCCTGTCTGCATCGTGCTGTTTCCAGCCGTTGAATCTACTGTCTGTTAACTTCTAGTTTGCACTGTGATTAATTGTCATATTGGCTGATAAATGCCAGTGGTATTAAGCTAAAGATGTTGATTAATAAAATCTTTCACATTACTTTTACTTGGGTCAATAATTTCAGTCAATTTTCTTATATGCATCTCGGTTCTTTGCAACTCTTGCTTAACTGATATCAGAGCTTCTTTGCTAATCTCTCCGTAATTTGTAAATTGCAACTCTAATAAATTAAATGCGTTCATTACATTATTTAAATAGTGTGTGGTTGCAAGCATCGCGCCTGAGTATGTGTCCAAACGCTCATGGATAAGTTCAGCTTTCAGCTTTACTAGTGCCGCAGCCTTTTCGGCTGTTAGTTTGGCTAATGACGCAGCCTTTTCAGCTGTTAGTTTTGCTAATGACGCCGCCTTTTCAGCTGTGAGCTTGGCAAGTGCTTCAGCCTTTGCAACTGTTAAATCTGCTAGTGCCTCAGCTTCTTCTGCTGTAACCATTGCCTGCGCAGCAGTAGTTCCAACTGCCAATTCATCTAATGCCAAAGCCGCAACAAGCAAGGCTGTTTGCTTTGCTAGTGTTGCAGCCTGATTCGCAACTTGTTCTACGAGTGCAGTGGTTTGTTCCGCAGCCAGTTCAACCAGTGCAGCTGTATGAGAGGCTATTAAATTTGCATTTGCAGCAGTTTGGTCGGCAGTTTGTTCAGCGGTTAGTGTTATTTCGGTGGCTAGTTCGGTAGCTTGTTCAGCAGTGAGTCTAGCCAGTTCGGCAGCTTGCTTAATTGCTAGTTCTGTTTGTGCGTTAACGTGTATTGCTGTCAGACTGGCAATTGCTGTCGCCGATAGTCCTATTTGAGTTTTCTTTGACATGTGCCTATTCTTCAAAACGCTGTTTAACCCACAAGGCTTCACACTACGCCCAAATAAAACATAAAGATATGAAATAACTTTCTATATTTTTTATGGGAACTTTCCGAAAGTAAGGATGTTGGAAAAGTCTGCGATGCAGTCCTCGGTCTGTCGAATTTGAACGGCAGGTATTGGGAATACAGACGCTGGGCAACGGATCACAGATGACTTCTCCGTGCTGTTTCCGGACATCGATGCAAAACCTGCAGACTCACACTTTCGACCCGTTACGGCCGTTGATCAGAATAAAAACCAGACATTGGCGGGCGCCGAATCAAATTCTTCACGCTAAGGTCGCCGCCAAAATTGCGATCTTTCAAATGATCTGCCAATGGTGATTAGCTTCGTACATCTCAGAGCTATTTGATTCAGGCTTGACACTTTTATATCGATGAGCCCCGCATCACCTTTTCGATGCATTCACTGAATCTTCAATCTCATGTATGGACTCAAGATGCATATCTTTGGATTTCTGCGGCGCCGCCTCTACTAGAAAAGACAGGCGATTATCTCGACCCTTAACTTGAACGTACTTATATTCAGTCCCCTTAGATTCATAGGCGGCTTTTTTATCTTCATAACTTCGTTGTGAAGCCATCTTCAATCCCCAATTCATTTTGCGTAGCAAGGGTCAACAGCTTGCAATAAGAGGCTTGAAAGTTATTTCATGGATCGCTTAAACATCTCCAAACTATCTACCCTGCGATTAGTCACAAGGCACAGACGTTTGTTTTCGGTATAAACATCTTCAATTTCGGTATTCGCCTCTATCAGCTTCACTTCAAGAATTGCAAGCTCCACAGCCTTTTCAGCGGTCAACCTTGCTTGTGCCTTAGCCCTTTCAGCCGTCAACTTTGCCAGTGCGGCAGCCTTTGCAGCTGCCAGCTTTACATCAGCCGCTACCTTTGCCGTCAACAGTTGCACTTGCGCAGAGGTCTTCCCATTTTTGAGTTCGTCCGCTATCAGTTCCGAAGCCTGTAGCGCAGCTATTTCTACTAATGCAGCAGTTTGCACTGCGACTAACACGGCTAGTGTGGCGGCTTGCTCTGCAACTAGCTCCGCCAGTGCGGCAGTCTGCAGAGCAACCAGATCTGCCTTTGGCGCGGAATGTGCGGTCAGCGCGGCAGCATGCTCCGAAACTAGTTCTGCCAGCGTGGCAGCTTGCTCCGCTACTAATTTGGTCAATTCATCGGCATGAAAAGCCATCAAACTAACAATTTCTGCCGCTACAAGAGATCTTTCAGTTTTATTAGGCATTTGATTGTTTATCCTGAATTCCACATATAGGAGACACGCCGGTTTTCGTTAACTTTCATGAATCGTGTGCGAGATCAGGGACTCGACCCTCGCCCACGTAACATTCTCCATTTTCTCCAGCCTTGCCAGTTCGCCACTCAGTGCATGTATCAATTCCGTGCACTGGCGTTTAATCGTAATGGCCTCGACATTTTTATTGGCATCAATTTGGGCGAGTTCTTGTAAGGTGTTGGCTATATTACGGTAAACCCCATACATGACGGCAAGCGAGGTTTCGTCTCTGGCTTGGCACAGATCAGAGATGTCAACCCATGAACCAATAATCTCTTTATTGATGTTGGCCGTGTCACGCACCAGTCTTAGCTCCTCACGCATCCATAACCAGTGGTTATTGGCGTGCTTGAAACGATATTCCTGCAGGAGATGACCACAGTCGAAGAGTTTGTGAAAATTTCTGATGACGCTCGACACATCATCTGGGTGTATATGATTTATCCAGAAATCTTTATCGTAAATAAATTCATCTGGGTCGTACCCGAGTATCCGTTTAACATTCCCACTCATATAAGTCAGAGTAAAGTCCCCATCTGGCATGAAGGTATGAGTAATCACGGATGAATTGAAGAAAGAGTCTTCCAGGTGCTCCATACGGCTATCGCCTTCTAGCGCAAAAAAATTCCTGGGGCTACTATGCTGCCCTGTACCTTGCGGTGTTGTTTTTTTACTGCCATCAACTTCTATTGCATCCACCGTTTGAGTTGCTTCCAACCCTAGCTGATGAGATTGCTGGGTGTTACGTTCCAACAACTCATGAATTTTTGGGGAAGTCGGTGGCGTGTGCAAATTGTCATAAGATCTGCTGGCCGGGCTTATGTCGGCGCAGCGACGACCAAAACCAAGCGGGACCTCTACAGTTGCAATACCATCCTTCATCACGCTGGCGACGCCTTCTTTTAAGGCAAATGGTGTTATGGTCGATGTTTTCATGATGAGCCCCTTTCGAACCTTCCGTTGAAGACTTAAAAATTGATCTCTGCCTAGCTTTTTACTAGAGTAATTCATGGTTATTGCGATGTTAAAGTCCTGATTTTTGTGAAAAATTCACCATGCGAATCATCGCCCATTAAACTGCGGCATCAAGGCGACTCCCATCCGCTAAACAGGTATCGCCAATAGTAGTGGCCTGTTCGCCAAACAAATCTATCAATAATTGGTAAAGCTGGCGGATCGAGCCTAGCGTATTGCCCTGTCGATTCATTGCGGCCAGTTCTTTAATCTGATCTTCTACTTCATGCATCAAACGTGAGTGCCGCTTAAAGTGATCACACGCGTCCGCCGTGTCTGGTGTGATGTCTATGAGTTTTCTCTGGTTATCCAGGTGGCGGTCGACAAGATCCATAAATTCATACAGAAATGAGGGGAGTCGCCCTTGGCAGGCAGCAAACTTTTGCTTGTTGCAGTTGTTACAATTATTGGCCGTCATGAAAGCGTCACAGTTGTCGCATAGATCATTGAGGAAATGCGCTAAATGCGTCTGCTCTTCGCCGCATAAATGACGATGCTGTTTCGGGATCGCAGTAAGTCTCTGGTTGCGTCGTGACATATTCTTCCCCTTTTTATTAGTCATGTAAGGCATACGCATTAACGCATATGCCGCACCGTGATCATGGAGGGCTATTTTGTCGGCAACTTTAATATCGATTAGCCCTACTGCGATGTAGGAACTATGCGCTGAAATAAATTATTACTCGGTGTGTTAGCACACATAGCGCGAATTATTTGGGGGGGGAAATTAAACATACCAAGGAGACAAAAGTATGCGGCACAGATTTAAACTGTCTCCCGCTGTGCCAGCGCTGGGGAGAAGGTAAAGTTTGTAATGACTACTTAGAAATGGTGATCAGTTTGAAGCGTTATACGGGGGGGGGGGGAGAAGTCGATCATACTCATGTTTAACTGCGGCGTAGCATTCGCATACGCGTAACTCCAGTTTGGAGCGATCCAGCACGGTGATATGACCGCGTGCGTAAGAAATCAGACCTGCCTTTTGCAGTATGCCGGCAGCCTCGGTGACCCCTTCACGGCGCACGCCCAGCATGTTGGCAATCATCTCTTGTGTCATCACCAATTGATTACCCTCCAACCGGTCCAAACTCAACAACAGCCAGCGGCACAGTTGTTGGTCGAGTGTGTGATGCCGGTTGCATACGGCGGTTTGAGACATTTGGCAGATCAGCGCCTGTGTATAGCGCAACGACAGGTGCTGTAATACTCCGCCAAGCGCAAATTCACGTTGCAACACAGAGCCTTTGAGTTTGTAGGCACTGCCCGCACTTTGAACCACTGTGCGGTTGAGGGTGCTTTCGCCTCCCATAAACAATGTAATGCCGACCATACCCTCGTTGCCGACCACCGCGATCTCACCTGATGAGCCGTTTGACATAACGTAAAGCAGGGAGACAATGCAGGTCGTTGGGAAGTACATAAACTTGGTCAGATCACCCGACTCAGACAAGGTAAATCCCAATGGCATCGGGACGAACTCCAAGTCGGGCAATAAACGCTCAAAATCGAGCGCAGGCAATGCGGCAAGTATATGGTTTTGCAGCGGGCTGTTGAATTCACTGCGTTGCGTTTTTTTTGTTGTCATGCCCCACCCCTCATAACGCCTCAGCATTACTATTTGTTTCCAGAATCCCCTGACTGTATTCGCCAAGTTGATGGTGGGAGTATCTTACAGCAGGCAAGGCTTGTATGTGCGGTAGCGCACGTAGTGGCAGATTATGTGCGTTACCGCACAGAATAGTTTTGAGTAGACGAGGATGATGCTCTCAGGTGCCCATCATCATTCCCCCTTGATAGCATATGAAATACTTAAGCCCGGTCACTTATCTCCCCGATAATTCCGGGCATTTTTTTGGCAGTGAAAGGCCAAGTTAAACGAGTGATACCTTGTGCATTTTCTTGACGATCTGGTAGCACGGACAGGCGGCAGCTTCTAAGCCCGCATCATCGAGGATAGTAATTTCACCCCGGATATAACTGATCAAGTTGCGTCGTTTTAATTCCCGGGCAGCTTTTGTAACCCCCACTCGCCGAACGCCCAGCATGTTGCCAAGTAATTCTTGGGTGTGATGAAATTCATTGGAGCGAACCCTGTCGCGCGTCATCAATAGCCATCGGGCAAGGCGTGCTTCGATCTGGTGGAATCGATTGCAAGCGGCAGTTTGCGTCAGCTGAATCATCAATTCATAGAGATAGCGATAAACTTCTCGCCGCAGCGTTGGACTTTGCGCAAAGGTGACAAGAAAATCTTCGGTGGTCATACGCAAGGCGTAACCGCTACCCTGCACCACGGCAAGTACCGGAGAATTGCGGATACCCAATGCCAAGGGCGTACCTAGTAAACCTTCGCTGCCAACCATGCCAACCTCAAGCGCCTGATGTTCATCTACCACGGTGAGCAAAGAAATGAGCGAATCGGTGGGAAAGTAAACGTGTTGAATTAATTCGTGGTGAACATAGATAGTCTCGCCAAAAGTAAGCGTGACGGGTTCAAGAAGGGATTCGAGTAACTTGTACTCTTTTCGAGGTAAGGCATCCAGAAGGCTATTGGATGCTGCCATCCTGATCTCAACTGACATGGCGTGCCCCTGAGTGATTTGCCGACCAGAAAAAACATAGTCAGCAACCGGTGATGAGAAGCAGCGTTTCCTTCGGCAGTAGGAATGTACTCCGATTGTGCGTGAATGTATGTGCGATGGTTAACATTGCGGGTGAGAGAGTGTGGATTGGTATCCTGTAGCAGCGATAATTTTTAACCTTGTAGTACATGGCGCAGACGCTGGCAAAGTGACGGCTTTGTGGCAACCATCTAGAATAAATGACCGTGATCAAGAAGCCGCGTGGGCGAACGGCAGGTATTGAGGAGATGCTCGTCGAACGGCTCTTCATGGCCGAAGGACTAAACCGCTCGCGCGGTAGGGGTGGCTCCGGTTGATACCGGTTGTATTTGAACTTTCGGAAGCTTGAAACTGGGGATCTGTTCCCTATGTTGGAAGTGAGGCAATCCGCCTTATTTCACGACAGGAGCAGAATCAT
>CAIJXJ010000127.1 GCA_903824575.1 uncultured Methylobacillus sp. | reverse complement strand
TAGCTAATCCGACATCGGCCGCTCCATTAACGCGAGGCTCTTGCGAGTCCCCCGCTTTCCCCCTCAGGGGCGTATGCGGTATTAGCACACCTTTCGGTGCGTTATCCCCCATTATTGGATACGTTCCGGTGCATTACTCACCCGTTCGCCACTCGCCACCAGGTACAAGTACCCGTGCTGCCGTTCGACTTGCATGTGTAAAGCATGCCGCCAGCGTTCAATCTGAGCCAGGATCAAACTCTTCAGTTTAATTCCCAACTAATACTTTTTTGTCCCCGTTACCAGTGACAGATATTTCGCTTGGCTTATTACTCAAATATTTCTAGATTTACTAAATCTATCTGAGTGTAAGCACTTGTGTCTTGAGCGTACAACAACGTCGAAACGCTGACATACTGCCCCTCCAGCAAGTACCCACACTCATCGGTTGTTCATCTTGTTAAAGAGCGTTCCGCCAACCTTGTCAGCGAAGAGGTGCGCATTATACAGACCCCTCTACTTCCGTCAAGCAGAAGTTTTAACTTCTTATCTCAACCTCCCTTCCGTACTACTCCAGTCGGGCCGCGCATTATAGTGACTTATTACCGCAGGTCAACTACATGAATTCTTGTTGGTTGCGGGGACAGGATTTGAACCTGTGACCTTCGGGTTATGAGCCCGACGAGCTGCCAGACTGCTCCACCCCGCGTCCGATGTTTTATTTCATTCCCGGCTTGTTACCTTGGTGCCGCCGAGAGGTGAGACTATACCAATAGTGAATAGCCGATGTCAACAGCTATCCGATATTGAATTCTTGTTTCAGCCTTTTTGGCACCGCCACATTCTTCAGGCGAACATATTGCGGCAAGCCGTTGCTATAGGGCGGATAGTCCTCGCCGGCGATCAATGGCAACAAATACGCCCTGCACTCTGCCGTAATGCCGTAGCCATCGGTTGTGATGAACTCCGGCGGCATCTTCTTTTCAACGTTAGCCACTCGTTCCAGTGCGGCAACACCCACTTCCCACCGGTAGGGCTGCTCAGACCGGCGCACGATGGTCGGCATGACCGCATTGTGCCCTGCTACGGCCAGTTCCACGGCAGCGCGGCCCAGGGCATAGGCCTGCTCGACATCAGTTGCGGACGCCAGATGACGGGCGGCGCGCTGCAGATAATCAGCCACCGCCCAGTGGTAGCGATAGCCCAGAGCGTCTCCGATCATGCCAGCCACGACCGGTGCCGCGCCGCCCAGCTTGGCATGGCCAAACGCATCCTTGACACCCTGGTCCGCCAAGAACTGCCCCTCGGCATTCTTCACGCCTTCCGACACCACCACCGAACAAAAGCCATACTGCTTGACCATGGCATCGACCCGCGCCAGAAATTTACCCTGATCAAAGGTGATTTCAGGAAACAGGATGACGATAGGCAGTTCGCAATGCTCATCGGATGCCAATCCACCGGCGGCGGCAATCCAACCGGCATGGCGCCCCATGACTTCCAGCACGAAGATCTGGGTGGATGCCTTTGACATGGACGCCACGTCGAGGCTGGCTTCACGCGTGGATGCTGCAATGTACTTGGCGGCGGAGGCGAATCCCGGGCAGCAATCCGTGATCGGCAGGTCGTTATCTATAGTCTTGGGCACATGGATGGCCTGGATCGGGTAAGCCATGCTGGCCGACAGTTGTGACACCTTGAGGCAAGTGTCGGCCGAGTCGCCACCACCGTTGTAGAAGAAGTAGCCGATATCGTGGGCCTTGAATACTTCGATCAGGCGCTCGTATTCTGCACGACTCTGCTCCAGACCCTTTAATTTGTAGCGGCAGGAACCGAAGGCTCCGCCTGGCGTATGGCGCAGGGCCGCGATGTCCCCGGCGGTCTCCTGTCCGACATCAATCAGGTCTTCCGTCAGCGCCCCCAGGATGCCGTTGCGACCGGCATAGATTCGGCCGATCTTGTCCTGATACAGGCGAGCGGTTTCAATGACACCACAGGCCGAGGCATTAATGACTGCAGTCACCCCTCCCGACTGGGCATAAAAAGCATTCCTGGGTTTAGTCATGAGACTCTCCTGCAACAATGGTTAGGACTGGGCCGCAAAAATGGCACGCACGCGATCGAGATCTTCCTGAGTATCAACGCCGGCAGCAGGTACATGCAGCGTCTCAGCCACGCTGATCCTGTAACCGTGCCATAACACGCGCAATTGTTCCAGCGCCTCGAAGCCTTCGATGTCAGCTGGCGCCAATTGACTATAGGTCTCCAAAAATCCTGCGCGATAGGCATAGAGTCCGATGTGACGTTGAAGTGGCAGGCCGGATGGCACATCACCCCCTGTCGCATAGGCATCGCGCGCATAGGGAATGGGCGCGCGACTGAAGTAGAGGGCATAGCCACGACGGTCGGTGACCACCTTGACGACATTGGGATTGAATGCGGACGGCCGGTCATGAATCGAGTGACTCGCGGTGGCCATGGCGGCATCCGGATGATCAATAAGATTACGTGCCACCATGCGGATCAATTCCGGATCGATCAGTGGCTCGTCGCCCTGCACATTGACGATGATTTCATCCTTGCTCCAACCGCGCTGGACTGCAACTTCGGCAATACGATCGGTGCCGGAAGCGTGATCGCTGCGTGTCATGGCGACAGCGTACCCGTGACTGGCTGCAACCTCGGCAATGCCGGCGTGATCGGTCGCAATACAGACTTCACTGGCGCCACTCAAAACCGCTTGTTCGGCGACGCGCACCACCATAGGCCGACCACCGAGATCCAACAACGGCTTGCCGGGCAGACGGGTGGAAGCGTGGCGAGCGGGAATGACGACCTTGAAGCCGTTCATTTCAGACTTCTTCAGTAGCCGGCAGCTTGCGCGCCTCTTCTTCCAGCATGACGGGAATGCCATCTTGGACTGGATAAGCCAGGCGACAAGGGCGGCAGATCAGTTCCTGTTCAGATTTTCTGTAGAGCAGTGGCCCCTTGCAAAGCGGGCACACCAGTATTTCAAGCAGTTTTGCATCCATCATTAAAACCCTTTTATTTTTTGCAGCACCTTTTCACCCAGCCCGCCGGAAATCACTGCCTTGACCGGCAGGTACCAGGCTTTGCTTGCGGCAAACTCGCGGCACTTTACCGCATCCTTCTCGGTCATCAGTATGGCGTCCGCGTGATCGATTTGCAAATCCTCAGCCGCAAACCGGTGATGATCCGGAAACGCATGATTGATCACTTCAAGACCAAGGGCACGCAGGTGATTGAAGAAACGGACGGGATCGCCGATGCCGGCGATGGCATGCAGGCATTGCCCCTTGAAGTCGGTGGCCATCGCGGTCTCTGCATCCGCATTTAAACGGTGAAATTGGTCGCCACGCAGGGTCATGGCATATTCCTGCCTGACCGGATCTGCCAAACCACCATTAATGACCACGGCATCGGCATCAGAGACTCGCCTTAGTGTTTCGCGCAAGGGGCCCGCCGGCAACAGGGCGCCATTACCGAAGCGGCGCCGGCCGTCGACCACGACGATTTCTACATCGCGCGCCAATGCGTAGTGCTGCAGACCATCGTCACTGACCAGCACATTGCATTCCGGGTTTGCCGCCAGCAAGGCTCGCGCCGCAGCGGGCCTGTTGCGACCGATCCAGACCGGGCAGGCGGCACGGCGCGCCAAAAGAAGAGGCTCGTCACCAACGATACTGGCCTGACTGGAGGAAATCACGGCCATGGTCACTAAGGCATCTCCGCCGTAACCACGACTAATGATGCCGGGGTGAAAACCTTGAGATTTCAGAAATTCAACCAGCCAGAGCACCACTGGTGTCTTGCCAGTTCCGCCCAGTGTGATGTTGCCAACCACGATGACGGGCACGGAGGCACGCCATGTTACAAAAACCCCAGTTTGATAGCACTTACGGCGCAACCAAACCACGGCCATCAAGAACCAGCTCACGGGCAGCAACATCCGCATCCACCAACCGCTCCGATACCACTGCCGCTCGAGCCAGGCTAACATTAAAAGCCTAGCTAAATTGTTTCTGGTACAACTTGGCGTAATGCGCACCCTGACTCAGCAACTCGGCATGCGTCCCCATTTCCACGATTTCGCCCTTGTCCATCACCAGGATTCGATCGGCATTTTCGATGGTAGACAGGCGGTGCGCGATGACCAGGGTAGTGCGACCCTGCATCAGGTGATCCAACGCCGCCTGTACATGCTTTTCCGATTCCGTGTCGAGGGCAGAGGTAGCCTCGTCCAGCAGCAGCAGCGGCGCATCCTTGAGGATGGCGCGGGCGATGGCGAGGCGCTGGCGCTGGCCGCCGGAGAGACGCACACCGCGATCACCGATTTCACTATAGAGTCCGCCCGGTAGCTGCTCAATGAATTCCCAGGCATAGGCGGCCTGAGCTGCATTGATGACCTCTTGCTCGGTGGAATTGCGCAGTGCACCGTAAGCAATGTTATTGAATACCGTATCGTTAAACAAAATGACGTCCTGGCTGACCAGAGCAAATTGCTCCCGCAAGTTTTTCAGTTGCAGGGCGCGAATATCGATGCCATCAAGCAGGATCAGACCTTGTTGCAATTCGTAGAAACGCGGCAACAGACTCACCAGCGAACTTTTTCCGCCGCCGGAGCGCCCGACTAGCGCAATCTTCTCGCCAGGGCGCACCACAAAATTCAACTCATGCAAGGCGTTACGCTTGGCGTTCTCATAGCGCAGATTGACGTGGCGAAACTCAATCTCGCCCCGTGCCCGATCCAAGGTGCGCGTTCCAATTTCCTCTTCCGTCACGCCATCCATCAGGCCGAACACGCTCTGCGCCGCCGCCAAGCCAACTTGCAAACTCTCATTCAGATTAGTCAGACTCTTGACCGGAGCAATCAGCATCAGGAGTGCGCCAAGAAAAGCGGCAAATTGGCCGGCACTAAACTTTCCCACGGCGTAATACACCACCCAGGACAAGGCGGCTGCCGCGATCAATTCCACCACCATGCTATTCATGCCGGAAATGCGTCCCAGACGAATTTGGGTTCTGCGATTGATGCCCACGGCCTGAGCAAAACGCTGCACCTCATAGTCTGCTCCACCGAAAATCTTCACCACACGCTGCCCACCAACAGCCTCTTCCACTACCCGGGTCATGCTGCCAACCGATTCCTGCACCAAGCGTCCTGCGGCACGCAGGCGTGGCGTCATATGACGCAGGTAAATGGCCATCAACGGCGCCATCACGGCAAAGATCAGGGTCAGGCGCCAATCCAGGTACAGCATATAGCCCACCATGCCAACGATCGTCAGGCTATCGCGAACCACGCTCACCACCACGGTGGTCGAGGCGTTGGCCATCTGCTCGGTATCATAGGTCAGCTTGGAAGTCACAACACCGGAAGAATTGGCGTCGAAGAAAGTGACGGGAAAGGTCATCAGACGGCGAAACGCGTCCAGACGCAAATCCTCAACCACACGCCGGGCAATCCAGCGCATGCTGAAACTGGACATGAAACCGAACAAGGCGCGCGTCGCCAAGAGTCCGAACAGCACCCAAGGTAAAACACCGAGTTTTGCCGGATTCTGAAGCACGAAGCCTTGATCGGTGACCATCTTGATCGCCGCCAGAAACCCGGTATTGGTTGCAGAGTAGATTGAAAGCGACGCGATACTGAGCAGGAATACCTGCCAATGGCGCCAGGCATAAGCCAGAAGTCGAAAATAAAGCGTCTTGGCGCTGGGAGTTGGATGCGTCGTATTGGGCACTGCTGCCACCGGCTAAGGATTATTGGCCGGATTGTACCTGAGTCGCAAAAGTAATATGCGGATAACCTGCCTGACGCGCGGCCTCCATCACATTAATCACCGACTGGTGGGTGGTGTTGGCATCGGCATTGATGATGATGGTCGGCTCCCGGCCCTTGGTGTCGCCGACGGCGCGGCGCATGGCGTTGGCAATGGCTTCAACCGAACGCTCAGTCAGCGCTGTGTTATTAATGCTGTACTGACCCGTTGCATTGACGCTCACCGTCACCGACAGCGGCTTTTCCTGCTGCGGACTGGCATCGGCCGTTGGCAAGTTGATCTTCAACTCGTTGATGCGCGAGAACGTGGCGCTCACCACCAGGAAGATGATGATGACGAGCAGTACATCAATCAGCGGAACCAGATTGATTTCGAGCTCTTCGTGCTTTCTGCCGCGACGGAAGTCCATGCTTGTAAACCTTGCTTAATTGCGTTCGCCGTGGAGGATTTCCACCAGCTTGATGGCCTGCTGTTCCATTTCGACCACCAGGGAATCGACCTTGGCACGGAAATGACGGTAAAAAATCATGCTGGGTACGGCCACTACAATACCCATGGCGGTGTTGTAGAGCGCCACCGAGATGCCGCGGGCAAACTGGGCGACATCGTGTCCCGTCGCGGTAAAGGCGCCGAACAGAGCCACCATGCCAATGACGGTGCCGAGCAGGCCGAGCAGGGGACTGACGGCCGCGATGGTGCCAAGCGTGGTCAGATAGCGTTCCAGCTTGTGCGTCACAGCACGCCCGGATTCCTCGACTGCTTCCTTCAGCACTTCGCGCGACGTGCTTTGATTGCACAAGGCGCTGGCGAAGATCTCGCCCAGTGGCGAGTGATTTTCCAGCAGCAGGCAGGCGTCCTTGGTAACGGCACCCTTGGCTAGCCACTCCTGCACTTCCGGCAGCAAGGTCTTGGGCGCGACCGCACCCTCGCGCAAGGTGTAAAAACGTTCTGCAATGATGGCAAGCGAAACCACAGAGGCAATGATTAACGGCCAGATCGGCCAACCAGCCGCTTCAATGATGCTCCACACGATGAATTCCTTGTCCCGTTAAATTCGCGCTACTTTAGCCTGCGCCGGCATTTTCGGCAACAGGGTTCTGCCAATAACGACGCCGTACTTCGCGCCATGACTGCACGCTCAGGCCTTGAGACCCGAATTCAAGCAAAATGGCACCATCCTGATCGCTTCTCAACAGTTGACTGCCGGCAGCTACATAGCGCTGAACCACCTTGGGATGAGGATGACCGAAGTGATTGCGGTATCCGACCGGGAACACCGTGATGCGTGGTGCAACAGCCGCCACAAACGCCGGACTGGACGACGTCTTGCTACCCTGATGCGGCGCGACCAGGACTTCAGACACCAGTGCATCCGGACTACGCTCAAGAAGCTGCAACTCGGCGCTGCGCTCGATATCCGCCGGCAACAGCAAGCGTCCATGTGGCGTCGTCACTTTCAGCACACAACCACGATTATTGTCCTTGATGCCATCCACTCCATAGCTTTCGAACGCGGGATGCAGCATGTCGAAACGCACCCCGTCCCAGATCCAGGATTGGCCGGCAAAACAGGGGACAGCACGCGCCACTTCTTTCAGCAATGGGTGCTGACGGGATAGGGATGAAGCCACCCAATCCACCGGAATGCCCTGCAGCACCGAGCCGGCACCCCCGGTATGATCGTTATCATCATGCGACAGCACCAGTCCATCCAGACGGGAAATTCCTGCACCCCGCAGATAGGGCAAAATGATGCGGTTGCCGCTATCGGCGTCTTGAGAAAATGGCGGGCCGGTATCTACCAGGAGTGCGTGACGTGCGGTTTTCAGCACCACCGACAAGCCCTGCCCGACGTCCAGAATGGCGACCTGCAGTTCGCCCGGGCGCGGCGCGGCGGGCAGCAACAGGAACATGGGTACGAGCGCCAAACCACCCACCCAGCGCATGGGGAATCCTCGCGGCAACAACAGCCAACCCACCCCTAGCATGGCTGCCACCACGGTCCAGTCAGGTGGCGCATGCTGTTGCCAAACCGCCACCGGAAAACTGGCACAGGCTTGCAACAACACCATACACCAGGCCATGACGGTATGGGACGCCAACAGAATGACGTCGAATGGCAGCACCGCTCCCAGCAGAGCCAAAGGCGTCACCACCAAGCTGATCACAGGAATTGCAAACGCATTGGCAAGTGGCGAGACGATGGATACTTGGCCAAACAACGCCAGCAGCAGTGGCGTGAGCCCCAGCGTCACCACCCATTGCGTGTGAACCGCCTCGTGCAGCCAGTGCGGGGGTGCCACGCGGGCGTGACCAGCAAAGACCAGCCACGCCACCGCGCCGAATGACAGCCAGAAACCAGGAGACAGCACCGCCCACGGATCAAGCACGACCACCACCAGTACCGCCCAGGCCAGCACCCGCGACATCGCGACGCTACGCCCCGACCAGAGAGCCACCGCAATCACCGCCAGCATATAAAAGGTGCGCTGGGTCGGGACAGCATAACCGGCGATCAGGGCATAACTGCCAGCTGCAAAGGCGCCGGCCAGCACCGCAGCCTTGCGCGCCGGAAGGCGCAGGGTCAGTCGTTCGCTGCGCCGCCACAAGGCAGAAACCAGGGCAAAACCCACGCTCGCCACCATGGTCACATGCAAGCCCGAGATGCTCATCAGGTGGTTAACCCCGGTACGCAGAAACACCTGCCAGTCTGCAGCGACGATTGATCCCTCATCGCCGAAGGCGAGCGCCATTAGCACGCCGCCATAACGTTTGCCTGCCAGCACCTGCTGGAAGCGGTCACGCAATCGTTCGCGCAATCGTTCGATCAGATAGCCCGGCCGCCATACCACCGCCTGCAAGCGGATACTGTCGGCACCGGGTCGAACATAGCCGGTGGCGCGAATGTCGCGCTCCAGCGCCCACACTTCGAAGTCAAAGCCATGCGGATTATAGCTGCCATGCGGCCGCTTCAACCTGACATTAAGGCGCCAGCGCTCGCCGGCGTGAAATTGCGGCAGGACAGAAACCGGGCGCGTCTGATGAAAACCCGTAGCATAACTAGCCACCGAAATACGCTGCGGCACCCGAGCCTGCGGCGTTTCGACGACCTCCACATCGAACAGAAAGCGTACCCCACGCTCCTGCACCTGCGGTAAGGCAGCCACGACACCGACCAGTTGGATGTCCTGACCTTCCCAGGCTGTAGGCAGGCTGTCACTCAAGCGCAGTTGAGCGAAACCAGCCGCGTAAAAAAAGCCGGCAAGGGCGCAGAGCAGGAAAATGGTACATTGCCGAAAAATTTGCACGGCAGGACGGGTGTGGCCGCACGTTTTCCAGACCAGTATCGCGGGAACAAGAAGTAGCACAGCCCAATACCATTGGGGCAAGACAGGCATCTGTTGCAGGCACCAGACGCCCGACACGAACGCCACGATGGCGCTGACGAGCATGGAATCAGCCGGTCACGATTCGGCCATCTTCCAGCCGCAACACGCGACCCATGCGAGCCGCCAGTTCCAGGTCATGGGTCACCACCACCAGGCTGGTGCCCAAATCGCGGTTGAGTTCCAGCATCAGATCGAACACTTGTTGCGCCGTATGGCGGTCGAGGTTGCCGGTTGGCTCGTCGGCCAGCACACATTGCGGCCTGGTCACCAGGGCGCGGGCCACCGCCGCGCGCTGACGCTCGCCGCCCGACAGTTCGCCAGGGGTGTGTTGCTGACGATGCCCCAGCCCGACCCTGACCAGAATAGCAGTCGCCATTTCAACCGCCTCGGCACGCGGCAGGCGACGGATCAGGAGCGGCATGGCGACGTTCTCCAAAGCGGTGAATTCCGGCAACAGGTGGTGAAACTGATAGATGAAGCCCAGCATCCGGTTGCGCAAGTCGCCACACGCGGCTTCACTCAAGTCCGCCAGCGCCTGACCGCCCAGACTCACATCACCTTTCGATGGCGCGTCCAGCCCGCCCAGCAGATGCAGCAGGGTGCTTTTCCCCGAACCGGAGGCGCCAACAATGGCCACCTGTTCGCCGCAGGCAATGGAGAGATCGATGCCATTCAATACCGCGACTTCCAGCCCGGCATAAGTCTTGTGCAAATCGCGGCAGGCTAGAATAGGGGAATCATTCATAGCGCAAGGCCTCCGCCGGATTAGTCCTGGCCGCTCGACGACTCGGATACAGGGTCGCCAGCAGGCTCAGCACCAGTGACACCACAGTAATCGTGCAGACATCTCCCCATTGCAACTCTGAAGGCAAGTCACTGATGTAATAAATATCCTTGGCCAGAAACTGGACGCCGAACAGGTGCTCGATGAAAGGCACCAGGGTGCTGATGTTAAGCGCTATCAATACGCCGCCAGCCATGCCCAACAAGGTGCCGATGACGCCAATCAGTGCTCCCTGCACGATGAAAATCCACATGATGCTGTTGGGGGATGCCCCCAAAGTGCGCAGGATGGCGATGTCGGCACGCTTGTCCGTCACCGCCATGACCAGGGTGGAGACAATATTGAACGCTGCGACGGCGACGATCAGGGCCAGGATCACGAACATCACACGCTTTTCCATCTGCACCGCACGGAAAAAATTGGCATGTTGCTCAGTCCAGTCACTGATGTAGTAACTGCCGTAGGAGCTGAGTTGCTGTGACAGGTCGTGTGCCACCTGCGGCGCCTGGTAGAGATCAGCCAGTTTCAAGCGCAGGCCCGACACCTTGTCACCCATGCGATAGAGTTTGGCCGCATCATCGAGATGAATGAAGGCCAGCGCAGCATCGTACTCGTACATGCCAACCTGAAAGATGCCGACCACGCGGAACTGCTTGAGGCGCGGCACCACACCGGTCGGCGTGAACTGCCCCTGCGGCGCCATCACCACCACCTTGTCGCCGAGGCTAACCCCCAGCATGCGCGACAGATCCGCCCCCAGCACGATGCCGAACTCGCCAGCCTTCAATGCCTTGAAGTCGCCGGCCTTGATGTGCGTGCCGATATCCGCCACCCGATCTTCCTGTTCCGGCAGCACACCGCGCACTACCGCACCTTGCACCGCCTGGCCATAGGACAACAGGCCCTGCGCCATGATATAGGGCGCGCTAGCCTGCACCTCTGGATGCCGGGCCACCAGCCCGGCCATCCGCGGCCAGTCAGTCAAGGCATTGTCGGGACCGGTGATCTGCAGGTGTGACGCCACGCCCAGAATACGGGTGCGCAGTTCGTGTTGAAAGCCGTTCATCACCGACAACACCACAATCAGTGCCGCGACGCCCAAGGCAATGCCAAGCATGCTGGTCATGGAAATGAACGAGATGAAATGATTGCTGCGCTTGGTGCGGGTATAGCGCAGACCGATGAAGAGCTCAAAGGGTAATTTCATGAAACGAATTCTAGCAGGGAAGACCGTTCTATCTGATAAAATCACCTTCATGTTTACCGGAATCATTCAGGCCATCGGCCGCATCGAACAGATCGAACCTGCAGGCGATGACGTGCGACTGACCATAGCCGCAGGCAAATTGGACATGAGCGACGTGGCGCCAGGTGACAGCATCGCCACCGGCGGCGTTTGCCTCACGGTGATTGCCCATGACGAAAAATCATTTCAGGTTCACGTCTCCCGCGAAACCCTATCCTGCACCGTCGGCCTCGACACCAGCCGATCCGTCAACCTGGAAAAGGCATTACGTCTGTCGGACCGGCTCGGCGGTCATCTGGTCAGCGGGCATGTGGATGGAGTGGGACAAGTCGTACGCTTCGAGTCTGTCGGCGACTGCATGCTGCTCTGTATCCGGGCACCACACGAAATCTCGCGTTACATCGCAATCAAGGGTTCTGTCGCGGTGGATGGCGTCAGCCTGACGGTGAACTCGGTGGAACATGACACCTTCGGCATCAACCTGATTCCGCATACCCTGATAGCGACCACCTTGCAAGATTTAGGCATCGGCAGCCGGGTCAACCTGGAAGTCGATCAGGTCGCACGCTATGTAGAACGACTGTATTTGACGTCAAATGAAAAATCCACCTGAACACGACAAAATGGCGGCAGCATGACCATCCTGTGGATAAAGGCATTCCACATCATATTCGTCACCAGCTGGTTTGCCGGCCTGTTCTATCTGCCGCGCCTGTTCGTCAACCACGCGATGGTGGAAGATGCCGCAACCCTGCAGCGCCTGATGCTGATGGAACAGAAACTTTTCCGCTTCATGACACCACTGGCCGTACTGGCGCTCTTTTTTGGTCTCTGGCTATGGCTGGGCTACGGCATATCCGGCAGCTGGCTGAACGCCAAGCTGGCACTGGTGGCGCTGCTACTGGCCTATCATCTGTACTGCGGTAGATTACTTGAAGATTTCAGGCAAGAGCGCAACCAGCACAGCCATGTCTGGTATCGCTGGTTCAACGAGTTGCCGGTACTGGTTTTGTTCGCAGTAGTCATTCTGGTCGTAGTCAAACCGTTCTAAGCTGTTTTGCCCACAACATCATGCCGCTGATGCAGGGCTGCCTTGAGCTTGTTAGAATCATCAATAATCACTATGATTAAAATTGATTTAACAGGAATCATCGTCATGGCGCATACAGAAACTAAAGTGATCACCGCACATATTCCGCTTCCGCTGGCCGAAAAAGTAGATCAAATGGCTGCCCGCCTTGAACGTTCGCGTGGCTGGATCATCAAGCAGGCATTGGCGGCTTGGCTCGACCGGTAAGATGAGCATGCACGCCTGACCCGGGAGGCATTGTCAGATGTAGATGCCGAGCGAGTCATTGACCAACAGTCGGTTCAGTTATGGGCAGACAGTCTGAGTAGCTTGCAGCCCCTCCCTGTTCCACACTAATGGATCTTAAGTGGACCAGCAAGGCAATGTCGGATCTGGTTCGGCTATATGAGTTGCTGACGCCAGCCAATCAGCTGGCTGCCACACGCACCGTGCAATCTCTGGTCACTGCGCCACGCGCTCTGTTGCAGAATCCACGCATGGGCGAAAAGCTGAAACAGCTCGCGCCTCGCGACGTGAGGCGCATCCTGGTGGGTCAGTATGAGATGCGCTACGAAATCAACGCCTCCACGATCTATATATTGCGACTCTGGCACACGCGAGAGGACTGGTAGTATCAAGCTTCAAGTAGCCTGCATTCATCCATTTTTTTAACGGAAAACCTTCATGTCCACTCTTATTTGCGGCTCCCTCGCCTACGACACCATCATGGTGTTCCAGGATCATTTCAAGCATCACATCCTGCCGGAAAAGATTCATATTCTTAATGTTGCTTTCCTGGTTCCTGAAATGCGCCGGGAGTTCGGCGGCACCGCCGGCAACATCGCCTACAACCTCAATCTGCTTGGCAGCAAGCCGCTCATCATGGCGACTGTTGGCGACGATTTCGCCGCCTATGCCGGTTGGCTGGAGCAAAACCAATTGTCCATGAGCCATGTGCGACGCATCAAAGGCAGCTATACCGCGCAGGCCTTCATCACCACCGATCTGGACGACAACCAGATCACGGCTTTCCACCCTGGCGCCATGAACCACTCGCACCAGAACAGTGTCAGCGATGCGGGCCAAGTCAAACTTGGCATCATCGCGCCGGACGGTCGTGATGGCATGTTCAACCACGCCCGGGAATTCCATGCGGCCGGCGTGCCCTTCGTGTTCGACCCGGGTCAGGGCATGCCGATGTTCAGCGGCGACGAACTGCTGCAATTCGTCGAACTGGCGAATTATGTCGCGCTCAACGACTACGAAGCACAACTGATGCAGGACAAGACCGGACTATCTCTGGAAGAACTGGCCACACGCGTCGAGGCACTGGTCGTCACGCTGGGACCTCTGGGCTCGATCATTTACGCACAGGGACAGCGTTACGAGATTCCTTGCGTGGTCGCCACCGAACTGCTGGATCCCACCGGCTGCGGCGATGCCTACCGTGCAGGCCTGTTGCATGGCATGGCACAAGGCTGGGACTGGGAAACCTGTGGGCGCCTGGCCTCGGTAATGGGTTCCATCAAGATTGCCAGTCGCGGCGGCCAAAATCACAAACCGACGAGGACTGAAATCGAATCTCGTTATCGCGCGGCCTTCGGCGCTGAGATTGCCCTGTCTTAAGCTGCGATAAGCACCTGGCATTTTTGAAAGCCACAACCATCAACCCCAGAGCCCATCCCCTGGTCAGCGGCGTGCGCCTGCTGCACCTGCTGCTGCATCTGGCCCGTGGAGTGTGGATCTCCGCGCTGATCCTGCCGCGTGTTTCGGAACATGAACAGGATCGGCGCACGCAGCGCTGGTGCGCGGCTTTTCTAGCCATACTCAACATCCGGGTCCTCAACCACGGGCAAGTGCCGGATGCTGCGGCCACCAAAATGCTGTTCATCGCCAATCACATCTCATGGATCGACATCTGGGCCATCCGCCAAGGTCACGCCGTGAACTTTATCGCCAAATCCGAGGTGCGCGACTGGCCTGTACTCGGATGGCTGGCGGAGAGAACAGGCGCGCTGTTCATCGAGCGTGCCCGGCGCCATGACACCGGTCGCGCCGCCAAAAGCATGGAGCAAGGATTCCTGGCGGGGCGGTGCCTGTGCCTGTTCCCGGAGGGTACGACCACTGACGGCACCGAATTGAAACCATTCAAGACCGGACTGTTGCAGGCCGCCATCAACGCGGAGGCTGCATTACAACCGATTGCCATCCGCTATCCCAATCCTGACGGCAGCGCTAACACCAGCATCGCCTATCACGCTGACATCACCCTGATGCAATCGCTGCGATCAGTGTTGCGGCAACGGGAAATCATTGTGGAACTGCATTTCGCCCCCCCCATTGCTGCGCGGGGCCAGGAACGTCGCGAGTTGTCACAGCAGTCTAGGCATGCCATATCTTATTTATTGCATCTGCCGCAGCACAGGGCACCTGAAACAAGCGCCGGTCCTCCAGACGCATCGCGGTAAGCTGGCCGTTCCACAGACAACCGGTATCAAGCGCAATCAGGCGCTCACGCACCACGAGCCCCAATGCCGACCAGTGACCGAAAATGAGCGTGCTGTCCGAGCTTTGACGGTCTGGCAAATCGAACCAGGGGACCAGCCCTGTCGGAATATCTTTCACCTCACCCTTGAAGCGAAAATCCATTACACCGTCCAGTGTGCATACCCGCAACCGGGTCAAGGCATTGGTAATGACACGCAACCGACCCCTGCCATGCAGCTCGTCTTGCCAGTGATCAGGATGATTGCCGTACATATGGACAAGAAAATTCCGGTAATCAGGCCCGCGCAACGCAGCCTCCACCTCACCCGCCAGCGCCAGCGTACGCGTGCCGCTCCATTGCGGCAACACGCCGGCATGCACCATCAGGTAGTCATCCTCGGCATGCGCCAGCGGCCTTCCGCGCAACCACGCCAGCAATTCCGAAGCATCCGGGGCATCCAGCAAGGCGCTCAGTGTGTCATGGCGATGCGCTTCGACATAGCCTTCAGCCACCGCCAATGCATGCAGATCATGGTTGCCAAGCACCAGGGTCAAGGAATTTTCGTGTTGTTTGGCCCAGCGCAATGCGGCCAAAGAATCCGGTCCGCGATTGATGAGATCGCCGACCAGCCAGAGCCGATCACGCGAAGGATTGAAACCGATCTTCTCGATCAGCTGAATGAACGAGGTGTAGCATCCTTGAATATCGCCGATCGCATAGGTTGCCATGAGTGCCTAGAGGCAAGGCCGACCAGACGGTCGGCCCTGCTTTTAATGATTACTACTTCTTGGCAGGCTCTGCAGCGGGTGCCGCTTCAGCCTTGGGTTGTGGCGCCTTGAAATTGGCGCCAGCCTGATTCGCCATATAGGCGACGGCCCCAGCCACCTCACCATCGGTCAGTTCAGCGTTGCCACCACGTGCCGGCATCTGGCGAATGCCTGCCGTCGCATGACTGACCAGCGTTTCATAGCCTTGCGACAAACGTGGCGTCCAGGCAGTCTTGTCGCCAATCTTTGGCGAACCGAGAGCCCCGATAGCGTGACAGGCGGAACAAACTTCCTTCACCACCAACTCGCCCGACTTGTCCACATGCGGACCGGCATTGGCATCGCTCAGACTAACTTCAGCCACCGGTCGAATGCGCTCCACCACCTTCACTGTGGCCACGACCGGGTCGCTATCAATCAGGTGGGTAGCCTGGATGCCCAGCACCATCTTGATGATCATGAAGATCACCAGTCCGGGAGCAAACAATCCGCCCAACAGAGCAATTAAAAACTGGGTGACAGTGGTCTTGGGGAAGTCGTGATCGTGCGCGCTCATGAGTGAATCCTGAATTAAATGTGGGTAGCCTGGATCGCCAGAATCAACTTGATGATCAAGAAGATGACAATGCCGGGTGCGAACAGGCAGGCGACCAGAGCCGCCAAAAATTCAGTAACCGTGGTCTTGGGAAAGTCCTGATCATGCGTGCTCATGTCTATGCTCCATTCAAGGTGGGTGAATATGAGATTATACCGATTAGTCAGACGCAAACAAGGACAGTTGGGTGCGGTTTTGATATAATTTAACGAATGCGCCCGTAGCTCAGCTGGATAGAGTACTGCCCTCCGAAGGCAGGGGTCACTGATTCGAATTCAGTCGGGCGCACCATACAAAACAATTAGTTAGATGAATAAATAGACGGTCGATTAGTCCCATAGTTTTCACATAAGTCCATTTTCTCGACAGACAGTTTTGAGTGTCAATTGATGCGTTCACGATATTGATGTGAACTGAAAGATCTGGAGCAGCGCACTATACCCCTCGGCGGACGGCTACCAATGCCTGCAATGTCTCTGATTAGGAGTCATTCCATTTCAAATGGCCATCGGCCGTTCATGTTAAGGGTTGTCGGATGCCTGCCCTCAACCACCAACCTGTCAGATGCGGCAGAAGTCACCGGGCAGGCGTCGGACAGGCCCCGAGGGAGAAAACCG
>CAIJXJ010000126.1 GCA_903824575.1 uncultured Methylobacillus sp. | reverse complement strand
TCCTCCGTAGTCTATACTGTAACCTTCGGGCAGCACTTTCCCGGCAATGATCTTGAGTTCATCGAGCCCCTGTCCCAGAGTGATGCCCGGCATGAGAATGCCGGATATCGTGGAGGAGTTAAGCTGTTGAAAATGGTTGATGGATGATGGCACCGTGGTGGTTTTTAGGGTGGCAAAGGTGGACACAGCAATGGATTCACCGCTTGCGGTCTTGAAGTGATAGTTCATCCGTTGGTCCGCAGTGAGTCTTTCACTTTGCTTGACCTGTGGACTCACTTTGTAGGAGCGGCCGGACATACTGAAATAATTGACATAGCCGCCGCCAAGCATGGAAGCCATCGAAGAGCCGACATCCTGCATCGTCAGGCCCATCTGCGCCAGTTTGTCGCGGCCCACCTCCAGCATGGTCTGCGGTTTGTCGATTTTGAGGTCGGCATCTACGTACATGAACAATCCGCTGGCATGCGCTTTTTCCAGAAATGCCTGCGAAACTTCATCGAGCCGGGAGAAGGAATCGGTCGTGCCGATGACAAATTGCACAGGCAGCCCATGGCCCGTGCCGGGCAAAGGAGGCGGCGAAAAAACCACCGCATTTGCTCCGGAGATCTGGCCGATTCTGTTTTGTACCTCCGGTTGCAGTGTCTTGGTCATACGCGTTCGTTTATCCCAGGGCTTGAGCACGAGGCCGGCGAACCCTGAATTGAGTCCAAAGAATCCCTCAACCTGGAAAAGGTGCTCGATTTCCGGAATGTCCGACAGGATCTTCGCCAGTTGCAGTGAATAGAGTTTGGTCTGTTCGATGGTGGCGTCGGGGGCAGCTGTGATCATGGCGAGCATAAATCCCTGATCCTCCTGAGGTGCAAGTTCACTCCTGGAATTGGCAAACAGGAAATAATTGCTCGCCAGGATAATGACGGCAAACACCAAAACAACAGGCAGGAAATTGAGTGACCCCCGCAGCAGCCGGTCATAGCCATTCCGGAGCCGGTTAAACTGACCGTCGATGAATTCCGTGAAACGGTGCCGCTCATTTGGGCCGGATACTTTCAGAAAGCGTGAGCACATCATGGGCGATAACGTCAGCGCAATGACGGCTGACACAAGCACAGCACCAGCCAGCGTGTAAGCAAACTCGGTGAAAAGCGTGCCGGTGAGGCCGCCCATAAATCCTATAGGCAAATATACGGCAATTAAAACCACGGTCATGGCGATAATCGGCCCTCCGAGTTCCCGCGCCCCCATGATCGCCGCCTGCATGAGCGGGACGCCTTCCTCCATATGACGGTGCACGTTTTCCACCACGATGATGGCATCATCCACAACCAGGCCAATGGCGAGCACCAGGGCCAGCAGGGTCATCAGATTGATCGTGTAACCCAGCGCCAGCATGATGAAAAACGCCCCGACCAGAGACAGAGGGATGGCGACAGTGGGAATGATCACCGAACGGACAGAACCTAAAGACAGAAAAATAACCAGCGTAACAATGAGCAACGCTTCGATAAGCGTAATTACCACCTCTTTAATGGAACTATTCACATAATCGGTTGCGTCATAAACAATACGGCCATTAAGACCCTGAGGCAACTGATGCTCGATGGCCGGAAAAACTTTACGTATGTTATTCGCAACCGAAAGCAGATTGGCGTTGGGTGCGACCTTGATGCTCATGAACACGGCGGCTTTGCCGTCGAAGCGCACGGCCACATCATAGTTTTCCGCGCC
>CAIJXJ010000125.1 GCA_903824575.1 uncultured Methylobacillus sp. | reverse complement strand
GCAGTCATGGCGTCCCTGTCTCTGACTCAGAAAAGTTCGCGGTGTAGCAAACCGGAAGTATATGAAATATTTCGGAACGCAGACAAACTACTTGCTTGACATTATTAAGCCATATCAACGTCCAGAACTCAGCCACGCGGGACCAAATGACGTGAACCGCGAAGCGGAACCGAGAGCGCCATCCCGCGTTGCCTGCAGCGATTTGTTAGGCATCGTCACCATAGTTTCTTAAGTTTCCACTGCGGCAACTCCAACTTCTGGCCGTCCCAACTTGGTTTGCCATAATCAACTGTCTGAAATGGAAGGGCATGAACCTCATCAGAACTAGTTCCCATTGCTTGATTCTTCCAATAACCAAAATTTATACCTGACTTTGAGAACGAGACCGTGGGATCGCCTAAAAAATAACGCCAACTACTCCGATAACTCACAGGTCCCCATGCAGGAATTACAAAGGCTCCGTTTGTGTCTGTTACAGAAGTCGCTGAATGTAGATTTGTTGTGACATAGTTACCCTCTAGCTGGTGCAAATTCACATAACGTATAGCACTCCAAGAAACGCTTACGGTTAACCCTGGTATAGGCTTGTGTGTATCTTTATCTACTGCAATGGCTGATACCTCTGGGCTACGATATCGAACAGGATAAGAGCAAGAAGTCACCAATACGGCAATAAGTGATACGAGCAATATGCGCATAAGATGCCTAACGCTCGAACTGAGCCACCGCCGACGGGTGACTCAGGAAAACCAAAGACTTTATGAATAAACTGAAGGCGCAATCGGCGGTTGGCTCCAGTGAGCTTGTTATGCGGCGGCGCATGGTTCGCAAACTCCGCCGGCTCGAAAAGAAATATGCCAAGGCCGCGCAAGAGCACCACCCAAAGAAAGAAAGCGATGAGTGGTGGAAGGGCTGGTTGCAAGGCACGTCAAACGCAATGGGGTGGGTTGCCGATAAACTGGCCGCAGCATAACGACTCAAGCTCAGGCGCAGCCGCCGGGCGAGAGTCAGAAAGGAAAAAATGACATCCAAAAAACATAAACCATCCGCAACTGGCAGGGGCAGCGGCTGTCGCCTGCAGCGCATTGTTAGACTGCGGCATATACCTATCATGCTAGGAATCCTCTGGGATGTAAGGAATGATGCTGATTGTCTGCGGAAGGCTCTCTCGCTTACCCTTCAGAAACATCTTCGTGTCCTCAAATGGCATCGGGTCATACTGACCACCACAGGAACAAAGCATCGAGTGGACATGATACCAACGCGCCGACTGTGTCGTCTCGACGCCGCATTTGAGACAGCGGCACGTCAAAACAAACCTGTCCATCGGGCCTCCATCCCTCAAGGCTCGAAGGTAGTCACGCGGCGAATGAGGGCCAAAATCAATCATAAACGTAAGCAGTCTAACGTCTCAAGCTCACCCACAGCCGGTGGCGGCAGTGGTGGAGCGCAGAAAGGACAAACAAAATGAATGAATCGTCAAATCGGAGTGCGTACCGGCTGTTGGGTGCAGCGCCCTTGTTAGGCATCGTCATTGGTGTCCTTCCTCTTTCGTATAAAATATGCACTCACAAGGAATACACCCAAGCCCATTTCGACCATCAACAGCAAGCGGTGACACAATGCCCTTGTGCAGACAAACCCCACAAACAGGCTGCTTGGTGCGCTTGTGACGATACGCACCGGGTCGCTCAGGGTGTTCTTCATACTGCCGTAACAAAAACCGCCTAGCCATCAACCGATACAGAAATGCAAACTCCACAAGACATAGTATGGCAAGCGTGGCCACTAATGATAGCTGCCCTGGTCGGGATAACGTGGGTAAAAATTTGTCCGCGCCAAATGCCCACAAATCCCGCGCAACAGGTGAAACTACAAATCCAAGCAATGCTGATAGGAGGATTACTGTCACTCCTACTGCTATTTTCAACATTGTTCGTGGTGTCATTGTTGTGTGATGCGCCAACGATGCCTAACGAATCAAGCTCACCCACAGCCGGTGGAGACTGCGGTGGAGCGCAAAATGAAAGGAACAAATGAAAAATAAACCCCCGCTCGTGGCGAGTGCACCGGCTGTCGTGGTGCAGCGCATTGTTAGGCTCCGTGTTTTCGGTTCCGCACCGCTTCCGCCGTTAATGGGTCGGCGATGCTCACCATGCAGCAGGCATGACTATCGCCGCAACTCCCATATCCAATACGGACAATCTCAACGACGCTATTTGTCGTGCCCTTGCCTGTATCCACCAATGACTCAATACAAACATCCGTGCCAGGATGGTCGGTTTCGTACCGCTGCAATTTCTCTATCAACTCTTTTAATTTCATAATATGAACCTTTCTGCTGATGAATGGAACCGCAAATATCCCGTGGGCGTAATCGTGCAGCCCCGTGGATGGAAAACCACGCACGCCACCGCCTCTCTCGCCACAGAATGGACGGAGATATGGCCGGATGAAGGCGCACCGTTTGGGGCGCGGGTCATGCTCGACAACGGCTTCCCAATGGCCATAGATGGTATTGAGGGTGTGCTCATGTCGCCTAACGTCTCAAGCTCACCCACAGCCGGTGAGAGTGAGACCCGACTGAAAGTAAATCAACCATAAACCAAAGATGTCTAACTAGCGTGTGTACCGGCTGTTGGGTGCAGCGCTTTGTTAGGCATTGTCTTATCTGAAAACAGAACACTTATTGTTTGTTATTATCCTTCCATATATTGAAATGCAAAATAACACCTCCTAACGCACCAATAGCCATCACTATTGAAGCAGGGAGGCCAATAAAATAGGATGCGACAAATCCAATTAGTGCTCCAACAAACATCAATGCTAATAAGCAGCTATAAAATGCAATAACCTTTTCCATATGAATAACTTTAATAATATAACTATGAAACAAATCCATCATGCGGGTTCAAAGAATCATGCACACCCTTCTTCAATAACTCCTGTGCCTTGTTCTGTGCGTAAATTCGGTAAGGCTCTGGAGAAGATGATAGCGACTGTCCTTTGAATCCTCCGAAATGAAAACAAGCGAAACAAAAGACTCACTGATAACACAAGCGATGAGGCTAATCCTAAATATAATAGCACTGTGCTTGCTGTGCGCTTATCTCCTTGGAGCAAACCTGCCGCCAATAAAAACAGGACTGTGGCTACTCCTAGCAATAATTGTGCTATGCCCTTGCCTAGCTCTTTTTGAAACGATTCGGAAAAGGGACTCATATCGTCGTATGACACCTAACGTCTCAAGCTCACCCACAGCCGGTGAGAGTGAGACGCAACTGAAAGTAAACTAACCAATAAACCAAAGATGTCTAATTAGCGAGTGTACCGGCTGTTGGGTGCAGCGCATTGTTAGGCATCACTTCTTATTCAACCTATCATGCAAAACATCATAAAGCGTGCGTTTCTTTGGCTTTTTTATGAACTTCAATATAGGT
>CAIJXJ010000124.1 GCA_903824575.1 uncultured Methylobacillus sp. | reverse complement strand
TTCAGGGCAAGATCGAGGGTGTGATCGAATATAGCACAGACCTGTTTGATGCGCCGACCATCAGCCGAATGGCCTTGCATTTTCAGACCTTGCTGGAAGGCATTGTCGTGAACCCTGAGTATTGCCTGTCCGAATTGCCGTTATTGACCCAGGCCGAGCGTTTACAATTGTTGGTCGAATGGAACGACACGGCGCGGGACTATCCGCGCGACTTGTGTGTACACCAGTTAATTGAAGCGCAGGTAGCGAAAACGCCGGACGCAATTGCTGTGATTCACGAGCATAAATCGTTTAGTTATATCGAACTCAATACCCGAGCCAATCAATTTGCACATTATCTGCTTGAACTAGGGCCCATACCCGACGAACGGGTAGCGATCGCAATCGGTCGTTCATTCGAGTTGATCGTGGGCATACTGGGAATACTCAAGGCCGGTTGCGCATATGTCCCGCTTGATCCCAATTATCCGTCAGAGCGATTGGCTTTCATGCTCAAAGATTCCGGGGCACGGATACTGGTTAGTCAGGAAGTTTTTTTGGCTAAGCTGCCATGCACAGTTGAGCATACCCTGTGTCTGGATGCTGAGGAACCGAACCTTGCGCAATATCCGGACTGCAATCCGCATCTGCCGGTGCTTCAGGAATACTTGGCCTGTCTCATTTATACCTCTGGTTCGACCGGGAAACCTAAAGGTGTGGCTGTGCAACATGCAGGCTTGCTCAATTTCCTGCTAGCCATGCAAGCTGCGCCAGGATTTTGCGCTCAGGATACGCTCCTGTCTGTCACTACCGTCAGTTTTGATATCTTCGGTCTGGAGATTTATCTGCCGCTCATCCATGGGGCACGGTTTGTGCTGGCTCACACGGCGGCGCTCAAAGATCTATCCCTTTTAAACAAGCTGCTGCTGGACCACGACATTACGGTGATGCAGGCCACGCCTGCTACCTGGCGCATGTTGATCGATAGCGGATGGACGGGTAAACATAACTTGAAAATGCTGGTCGGTGGCGAGGCTCTGACGGGGCACTTGGCCAAAGCGCTGTTGTCCAGAGGACACTCGCTGTGGAATCTCTATGGCCCAACCGAGACTACCATCTGGTCGAGTATTCATCGAGTGGAAAATGACAATTACGCAGTTGTTTCGATTGGTCGCCCCATCAACAATACCCAATTCTACATCTTGGACCCTCATGGCAATCCAACGCCGATCGGCATCACCGGCGAACTACATATCGGTGGAGATGGCCTTGCGCGAGGCTATCATAACCGCCCCGAGCTGACTGCCGAGAAATTCATTCACAACCCCTTCAGCGATAACGCAAAGCTATACAGAACCGGCGACCTGGTGCGTTATCTGCCTGATGGCAATATCCAGTTTCTCGGGCGTATCGATCATCAGGTCAAGCTACGCGGCTTTCGCATCGAGCCTGGTGAGATCGAGTCAGTGTTGAGGCAGTTTTCTGGTGTGCAGGAGGCGGTAGTCCTGGTGCGAGAGGACCGCCCGGGCGACCAGCGCCTGACAGCCTATATCACTACCTGGCCCGAAATGCCTGTTTCACCCGCCGCCTTGCGGGCATTTTTGCTGCTGAAGCTGCCGGAATACATGGTGCCGTCAGCCTATGTGCTGCTTGAATCCCTGCCTCTGACCCTCAATGGCAAGCTGGATCGCAAGGCCTTGCCCAGACCCGATCAGCGTAACCTGATATGTGGTTTTGTTGCAGGCAGCAATCC
>CAIJXJ010000123.1 GCA_903824575.1 uncultured Methylobacillus sp. | reverse complement strand
TTCAACGCCACGGATGGGAAAGTCTGGCTGTTGATTGTTTATTCAAAATCAAAGTTTGATAATCTTCCTGCTGGCATTCTGGCTAACTTAAAAGATGAGGTGAATCATGGATAAGGAAATGGAACAATTCCAGAATGATCTGCTGGAATCGGTAAAGCAAATGAAGACTGGGAAATCGGCCCGCGTGACAACGGTGAATCTTTCCCCTGCATCCGAGGCACGCTTTAAAGTGGGGATGTCTCAAGCTGAATTCGCAGGCCTTCTTGGTGTTTCAGTACGCACCTTGCAAGACTGGGAACAAGGCCGTCGTGAACCCAGCGGTGCTGCTAAGACACTCATTGCGATTGCTGGGCGTAGGCCTGACGTTCTTCTTGAAGCTGCGGCTTAATGATTGTCGCTGACAACTATCTCTGCAAAGTAAACGGGGCAATATAATCTGGCATCGTCAAGGAATCAAATCAATGAGCGTAGTAACTATTGGCATCATGCAACAAGACAAAATTCGCCAGCGGGTGCTTGCCATCGCCAAGGGTGAATATAAGCCAACGCGTAAGGAACCAAAAATTTGGTTTACCTCCATGAAATCCCTGGCAAAAGTATTGAGTGATGACAATCGCGCCTTGCTTAAGACCATCCGTGAAGCCCAGCCGGAATCCATTACTGGACTTGCCGCTATCACCGGCCGCAAACCTGGCAACCTGTCTCGCATCCTTAAAACCATGTCGGGCTCTGGCTTGGTAGAAATGAAGCGAGAAAATCGCCATGTGCGCCCTGTCGTTAAAGCGACCGAGTTCCAGATTCTGGCTGCGGCATAACTCGCGGCCTATGTATCTCGACAGCAAGGATTATCAGACAATATGGAGCCTGGCCCATAACTGGGTAGGCCATGACCCAGAGGCAACAGACTCCCAAGCGCTTCCGCATGAAGTGCAAGAATCAATTCATCGTTTGATGGCAGGTGTTTTCCGTGGCGACTTGCCAGCGAGAACTAAAAGAATCGCCATTTTTATAGATGACTCGTTTCTTTCTTTCATCGTCAACTTCAGGCACTTTCTTAGATTTTACAAATGCCTGCATAGTGAAGTTTTTGATAAATCCTATCTAAATTCCATCTAGATTCGGCGTCCCGGCGTTCTGGCATTGTGTGAAAAAGAATATCTCGACCCACCGCCAATATGGAGACGTAATGAACAGGTCACTCCAGCAATACTTGCTGACGAATCAGACGATGAAAATCAGGGTTGGTATGAGGAGCTAACCGATACGAGAAAACTCAGAGTTGGATGTTTGGAAATGGGTTATTGTGCATTGGCAAATTGATTTGAATTGCCAATGCATAAACGGAGATGAACCGCTCAAAGTTTCGACTGCATCGTGCCGATGGCAGGTATGTGGAAGCCGCGCCGGACGAATGTCAGGTCAGGAGGCGCGCCGCAGAATGACTCGAAGTGGCCGGGAGTACGCTTGAACTTTCAAAGCCAGAGGCCCGCTTAGTCTTGCTAAGTCGCCCCTAGAGCCTCAGGGCATAATGCGGCGCTGTGATTGGATTTAATCTACTATGTGCCTACTAATTCATAAACAAAAACGGCCCCCATCGCTGGGAGCCGCTTGCTTACTGGTGGGACGGGTGGGGGTCGAACCCACGGCCAACGGATTAAAAGTTAGTTGGTTTTTAGATTAAAATCCCTTGATTTCATTATATTTTTTAATAAAAACATTAACTTACACAAAATCCGGCTCACCTCAACTTCCCTCAATTTACCCCTGTTTTACCCTGCTTTACCCACCTTCAGGGAGCCGTGAGGGAGCCGTGGAGAGAGTGTGATATAGTGATCCTTGTCCAAATTACCAGGCAAATATCATGAGTGCCACGCTCACTTTGGCAGTAGCCAAGAATGCAGAACTACCAGCCCAAGGCGATTATATTCTGCGCGATAACAAAACGCCCGGGCTTGGGTTGCGGGTTTTCTCTACTGGGGTCAAGAGCTGGATCTTTCAAAAAAAACTTGGTAAATCATCCATCCGCTTAGTGCTTGGTTCGTTCCCAAGCCTACCGCTAGAATCCAAATTTAACCCGGCTAACGGTGAAACTCAGAAGGGAGCGAGGCAATTGGCCGAAGAAGCCTCTGCTCAAATCAGACAAGGGCTGGATCCTCGGCTGGAGAAGAAAAAACAACTACATCAAACCCAGTCAGAGATTTCTCTCAATGAATTAACCGTGCGGCGCGCGTGGGATGACTATGTTGCGCACAAGCTCTCCTTAACGGGCAAGGACAAGCCAACCGTAAGGACTGTTCGTGATTGGGAAAAAGCAGCAGAAAAACTTCAATTAAGCCCAATGTGGAAAAAACCACTTCTTGATTTGTCCGGCAAAGACCTGCTGCAAGAGATTGGTCGAATCACCAAGGCAGCGAAATCAAGTAGGGCGACCAATGGAGGCACAACGCAAGCAAGTTGCATCATGCGGTATCTCCGTGCGTCTTACAGATTTTGCATTACGCTTAACGAGCTGAGCGTAGATGACCCGTTCAAGAAATTAAACCTGCTTGCGCCTGGATGGCAAAGCACAAATGCACGCAGCAGAAGAATCGGTGAAACAGAAGGCTCCATGAGGACGTGGTGGCAGGCCGTAGATAATTTGCGCACGAGGCCAAGCAAGGACTCTGTCACGATCGCCGATTGGCTCCAGCTTGGAGTTTTCTTTGGAACCCGAAAAACGGAACTCCTAAGTCTTAAGTGGTCCTATGTGGACTTGAAGAACCGCATCATTATTCTTCCAGACACTTCTACCAAGGGCAGGCGTGAGCATGTAATTCCGTTGACCGATCACGTAATGTGCATGCTCAAACGCCGCCATCAGGAAAATACTGAACGAGATCATACCAAGCGAGATGGAACGCATGTTGGTCCGTCAGAGTACGTCTTTCCTTCCAGCCGTAAAGGATCAAAAACTGGTGCGATGAGCCATCTGGTCGAGCCAAAGAAGACTATTGCCCAACTCGTAAAATCAACCGGCATTCCATTTGCCCCTCACGATTTGAGGCGCACTTTCGCCACCTTGCTGAACGAAGGAGGGGCATCAGATATGACCGTTGAAAAAGCACTAAATCATGCGCCAGCAAGCGCTGCGGCAAAGTTTTATGTGAACAATCCGCGCATCTTGCAACTACGGAAAACATTTCAGGCGCACGAGGATGCGATACTTCTTGAGGCAGGCGTGACGCAACCAAAGATCCAGATGATTGAGGTTAGTCCTGAGGACTATGAGTTGTTACTTAAAATCAAAGCCCAGTCCAATTGACATCAATAGCACCTGGTGCTACATTTACCCATGCTTGAAAATGAACCAAAAACAATACGTGCTTTCAAG
>CAIJXJ010000122.1 GCA_903824575.1 uncultured Methylobacillus sp. | reverse complement strand
GCTTTTGCGTGCACCGGCGCGCATGACCTGCATTACTTGGGTGCCGAGTTGGGAAAATAGCAATGCCACCGCTTCCTTGCTGTCGCCCTGTCGGTTCATGGTCAGCAAAAGATACTGACCCAGATTTCCAGGCGTATTCCAGACACCACGATGATATTGGCTGGCTTCTACGCTGAACTCGCCCAGAAACAGACGGTTAAGTGCCTTGATGCGTGTTTCGATTGCAGCCACGAACTGGTCCTGGCCCATATTCCCGGAAAAGCCGCTGTTGATCACCTCGGAGGCAAACCTGCGAACAATCTTGTTGACTTCGTGCACGGAGTTCAGCGCAGGCAGGTTGTTGCCTTCAGTCAGGCCAGCAATGCCGATGATGCCGGAGCCAGATTTTTTTGATGGATGTTGAGTCATAGACCTCGTTATACACCGAAGGCTCACGATAAAATTGCCAAAATAGTGCCTTGACGACGATGCGTGACCGTATCGATCGACGTTACAACCTAGCCAGCACTGCTCACGAACAGGACCGTCATGCAATCCAAAAATCTTACCAACTACATTCTTGGCGCCGTCGTGCTGGGTATCGCAACGGGTTATTGCGTACATTTATTTGGCAAGGAGACGGGCCTGGCAGACAGTTTTGTCGGCTATATCTCGATACTGACCGACATTTTCCTGCGTCTGATCAAGATGATCATCGCACCGCTGGTGTTCTCGACACTGGTGGTCGGTATTGCACGCATGGGGGATAGTGCCACGATCGGACGCGTGGGCATCAAGACCTTTGGCTGGTTCATTTCCATGTCTGTGGTGTCGTTGTTGCTGGGGCTGATCATGGTCAATATCCTGCAACCCGGCGTGGGGGTCAATTTGCCACTTCCGGATGCGTCAGCGTCAAGTGGCCTGCACAAAGAGGGGCTCAATCTTGCTGAGTTCGTTGGCCACATGTTTCCGGTCAGCATCATGGATGCGATGGCCAAAAATGAAATCCTGCAGATTGTGGTGTTTTCGGTGTTTTTTGGCGTGGCTGCAGGATCGTTTGGCAAACGGGCCGAACCCTTTATCAATGATCTTGACATGCTGTCGCACATCATGCTCAAAGTCACGACGGCCGTCATGCGCTTTGCACCCGTTGCGGTATTCGCCGCGGTGTCAGCCGTGATCGCTGACAATGGGGTGTCGATCCTGACGACCTATGGCAAGTTTTTACTGAGTTTCTACGCCGCGATCGCCGTGCTTTGGCTGTTGATCATCCTGATCGGCTCGCTGGTGCTCAAGCGCAGGGTCTTGCATCTGGTGTCCATGTTAAGGCAGCCGTTGTTGCTGGCCTTTACGACAGCCAGTTCCGAAGCGGCGTACCCGATGACGCTTGAACAGGTGGAGCGCTTTGGTTGTAAAAATAAAATTGCCTCGTTCGTACTTCCAGTGGGCTATTCGTTCAACCTCGACGGTTCGATGATGTACTGCACCTTTGCGGCTGTCTTCATCGCCCAGGTGTATGGCATCGAGATGTCCTTGTCGCAGCAATTACTGATGCTGCTGGTCCTGATGGTCACCTCCAAAGGCATCGCCGGTGTGCCTCGGGCGTCGCTGGTCGTGATTGCTGCCACACTACCGCAGTTCAATATCCCCGACGCGGGGGTGCTGCTGATCCTGGGTATTGACCACTTCCTGGATATGGCGCGTTCAGCCACCAATGTACTGGGCAATGGCATTGCCACGGCCGTGGTCTCGAAGTGGGAAGGTGAGCTGGAAGGCGGCTAGGCCGCACCAGTGTGCGTGTGATGAATGGATATTTTGATTGAAAACGGGTTGGATATGTCGGATTTTGAAACTGCGAAAACCTTGTTTTTTCAAGGACTGGATCAGTTCCAGGCGGGCCACTACCCTCAGGCCGAAGTCAGTTTTCGCGGTGCACTGGCGATCATTCCTGAAAGAGTGTCGACACTGGTCAATCTTTCGGCGACCCTGATCAAACTGCGCAAGATCGAGCCCGCGCGCCTGTTGTTATCGCAGGCACTTTCCCTGGACGACCAGGCCGCCGACGCCTGGCTCAATATGGGCTTGGTCAACCAGGCGTCAGACCGGCCATTGCAGGCGCTGGAATGTTTTGACCAGGCACTGCGTCTTGATCCGAATTACCTGGAAGGCTGGTGCAATAAAGGCGTTGTGCTCAGTGATTTACAGCGCCACGATGAGGCGCTGGCTTGTCATGACTACTGCTTGCGACTGAGTCCTGACCACGTTCAAGCGTTAACCAACAAGGGCGTGACGCTTACGGAACTCAAGCGCTATGACCAGGCGATGGCATGTTACGACCAGGCCCTGCGCGCAGTTCCTGCCCAACCCGAGGCCAACTGGAACCAGGCGCTGATCCGGCTCGCCCATCAGGACTTTGAAGCAGGCTGGAAGCAATACGAATATCGCTGGCAGCGCGTCGATCATGACCCGACTTTGCATGGCGACATCCCGACGTTGCCAACCTTGCAGGCTTCGGCCGGGAGGCGGGTCCTGATCTGGGCCGAGCAAGGGCTGGGTGACACCATCCAGTTCAGTCGTTACATTCCGATGCTGACCCGGATGGGTGCGCAGGTCGTGTTTGAAGTGCCGATGACGCTCAAGGGCCTGTTGGCCACCATGCCAGACTGCGGCAAGGTCATTGCGCACGATGAGGCTGCGGGCGCGGTGGACTTTCAATTGCCACTGCTGAGCTTGCCGCGGTTATTTCACACGACAGCAGCCTCGATTCCTGCGTCTGTGCCCTATTTATCAGCACGTGCCGAACGTGTCGATTTCTGGAAAGTGAAGCTGGGGTTGGTGACGGGTCGGCCCAAGATTGGTGTGGCCTGTTATGGAAATGCTCGCCACCGGAACGACCAGAAGCGTTCGATGGCCTTGCAATACCTGGCTCCCCTATGCGCGTTGGGCGATGTTTTCCTGATTCAGAAAGACTTCAGGCCAGAGGATCGGGACTGGCTGGCGAAAATGCCGGCGATACGTTTCCTCGGTGATCAGATCAGGGACTTCGATGATACCGCTGCCATCGTCCAGAACATGGATGTGGTGATCAGTGTCGATACCTCACTGGCGCATCTGGCAGGCGCGATGGGCCAACCACTGCTTGTGCTGGTGCCCTGGGTGCCAGAGTGGCGCTGGTTGCTTGAAGGCGATCAGAGCGCCTGGTACCCGACGGCCCGGATCGTGCGGCAACCGTCGATGGGCGATTGGGACG
Organism: uncultured Methylobacillus sp.; assembly: GCA_903824575.1. Lineage (GTDB taxonomy): Bacteria > Pseudomonadota > Gammaproteobacteria > Burkholderiales > Methylophilaceae > CAIJXJ01. The sequence goes on along the minus strand of CAIJXJ010000122.1, from coordinate 496 downwards.
CCGTGATGCAGCAGGTGGTTGACGACCTTGCAGGGCGCTTCTGAGTCACTTCACCATCGTCCCTGGGCGCGTGCACGGATGTGGCTGCAGCGAGCGGATGTCGCTTGAAATTCACCCGTGACGGCAGTTTCAGTCTGCCCGGGTCGAGATGCCGGCTTTGCTGATCACGTTGCCCCAGCGCTGGTAGTCTTTTTGCATAAAGGCACCAAAGTCCGCCGCCGATCCACCCATGACAATGGCTCCGCCAGCTTCAAGTTTGTGTTGAAGTTCGGGCAATGCCAGGGTTTTATTTAACGCCGCGTTGACATAATTGATGACCGACGCCGGTGTGCCGGCAGGGGCCATCAAACCGTACCATACCGACGCCACCATGGTTGGGTAGCCCAGTTCTGTAAACGTGGGTAACTCAGGCAGCGTGCTGTTGCGTTTGAGGCTCACAGCCGCGATTGGCCGCAGTTTTCCGCTTTTGATATGCGGCAGCAAGGCGGGTATGCCG
>CAIJXJ010000121.1 GCA_903824575.1 uncultured Methylobacillus sp. | reverse complement strand
TTTCCCTTAACCGTGTCACTTTTGATCCTTAACTTGTCACTAATGCTCCCTTAATCATGTCACCAACGCGGTTAAGGCCCCTCAAATCGTCTCTATCTCTGACTTCTCAACGGGCAATTTGAAGCAGCCTCCCGTTCCAGCTTGCTCTATCAAATCCAAAGTAATGCTTTCCGTTTTCTGACGAATTGCCAGCTCGGCGGCCTGAGCAAGCAGCGTAGTAACTTTTCCTGTCAATCCGGAGCTAAAAGCCATCAATTTTTGAATGACCTCCTTTTCTCCCAGTGAGGAAGGTTTTTCAAGTGGCAAAATTCGCCCATAACTCACAACGAATGCTCGGAACTCGGCACTTTCCCTCCACTTGGGTAAAGCAAAGGGCTCGAAACGTGACGCAATTTGCGGGTCAGTCTGCATCGCATACAGCGCCTCATTGGTGCCCAACGCAACAATTGGAATACGCATTTCATTGCTAATGAACTTCAGCTGATTGAGCAACTGGCGTTGCTCGCGGACTGTTCCTGCCAATAAATGATGAATTTCATCAATGATCATCATGTTCGGTCGGTGCACATGCAGCAGGCGAAGCCCAAAGATCTCCATATTGGTGTTACGCCGGTTTAAGGGGGGCTTGATTCCAAGACCGCAACTGATCTGGGCGTACAAATTATCGTCAGTGGGGTTGGCTGGCATCTGAATATGAAGCGTTCTTCTGATTTCAACCTCTTTGTCCTCGTTGAGGACATCAGGATGATCGCGCACAAATTTCTCCACGATCATTGTCTTGCCGATATCGCTGTCGCCATACAACAACATACAAGGCATGCGACCGCTAGAGGGGTAGTTGATCAAATGCTCCATCCGCGCAAGCGCCTCGTTGCCGCGAGAATAAGCCACCCATTTGGGTGCATACAGCTTAGTGATACGATCATCTGTCGACTCGTCAAGGTAAGACCAAACGCCAGGGTGAAGATGATCAAGATTGTAGGACACGGGTCAGTCTTCCCATATTTCTACATCAGATGGCATAACGGGCTTCGAATAATCCACTGGGCTTCCTTCCGATCGTTTCCTGTCCATCGTGGCGAGTTCTGAATTCTTCGTTCGTTGCAACTGACGCCGAGCCGCCTTAGTTTTGGAACTGGCACTTGCGATCAAGGCGCGTTGCTCTGTAACTGCCTGGAATATAGCTGCCTGCGCCGGTGCGTTATCTCCTTGGCTGCGCAAATTGGCCAACGCAGCTCGCTGCTCCCATAGTGTGATGGGAGGCAATGAGAGATCGGAGTAGGGTATCGGAAAATAACGCTGATCGGGCCCCAAGACGTAGACCTTGGCCAAATTTCTTGGATCGTAGCGAACCATCATCACCTCCCCCATATTTACAATGGTTGGCAACACGTTATCCCAGTATCTAATGCTGAATAAATGTAATCCGTCACGGCGCAATTTTCGATGCTGAAACGGCAAAAAACTGATGGTAAATTGCTCCGGGTAGTCAGGCAAACAGCGCTCCAACCCATCCACGCCCCTCATGGCATGATCCCATGCTGCAATTGGACTTTGATGAATTCCTTTGTGGTTGCGGCGATGATATTGCTCGCAGATCTCAAGGGTCAGCCATCGCTCCAATTCGGCCATTGTTAGCCGTGACTCTGATTCGGACGGATAGTCCCCCTTATCCTGAGGGTTTGAACCTGTTGTTCCGGGCAACAGATGTACACGCCCCATCATGGTGCCAATCAGGCGTTCGATATGTCCACCGTAACGGGGAGTGGCCACCGGGCGCAGGATAAGGCAAATCCCGTGTTCGTCACATCCTCTACGCAGCGCGGCGCTGGTAAAATCCGCTCCGTTATCAGCATGAAGCGCCCGAGGTATTCCCCATACAGGCCAAGTACAATTTAAACCAATTTGTTTGAGCCAAGGCTCTTTGGGCAAGATGGCATGGGTTAGACACAATGCCACAGAAGTCGAGGAGGGTGCCTCCATCGACAAATAAAATCCAACAACGACTCGGGTTGCAACGTCTATCGCGAGGGTGAGCCATGGTCTGCCGATTGGCAGTCGATGCGCCTCGTCAACTACAATGACATCCACGGGCGTGTGATCGATTTGTACGACATCCAGTGCACGATTGATTTGGTAGCTTCCGGGTACGAAGTCATATAACGTCGATGCCTCGCCGGGCTGAAGCCGCGCCTTCGCGACTTGTCGGATGTCGAGTTTTTTCAGGCGAGCTAAAGTGGCCTTGCGAGATGGTGGCTTCACACCTTCTGTCGCGCAACGCAACCCAACCATACGTACGACCTCTTCCTTCTTGGCACGCACTTTTGTGAGATATACGTCATTGATTACTTCAGTAATCAAAATCTCCAGTCGCGGGTCAATTCGGTGACTGCCATTACGTGGCCCTGAAGGGCGATCAAGTAGTGATGATGTTTGGGGTGTTTCACGGTAAAGCGCAAGCCATCGAAAAATTGTTCGACGCGAAACTCCCAGTTTTGCCGCTGCCCGCGTAACCTGCTCTGCCACATCACTGGTGTCGGCAATACCTGCTATCGCTTCTTCACGCTGACGGGCACGTTCCCATTGCAAGTCTGTTACATCATAAATAGCGGATAAACAGATCGCGCTCGAATCAACGACCAATGGTGGCGCACTGAGTTCAGCCGCACTTGCCGTATGTACCTGGCCATTTGCAAGGTCACGAACAATAACGCCACCATCTTGATTAATCCGAACGATGGTGACAAGTCGATCACCAGCAACTGCCACAACATCCGGTGCCACGTTGAATCGTCCCATTGTTAGCCTCTTACAGGTTAGGCTACAGATGGTGACACAGTTAAGGCACTAAATGCAATATTGTGACACGATTAAGGTATCAATTTTATTTTTGTCACTCGTTTGACATAATGTTGGTAGTTAGTAATCGTTAACGACAATGCTATGTATATTATATGTGTTTGTTGATTTACTGTACTTTTGTGGTGACATGATTAAGAATCATAAGTGACACGGTTAAGAAAAACCGACACCCGCGACAAAGTTCTACTTTAAATTTTGGCGTAGTTTTACTTTAATGAACGGGTTTTTTTAATTGGGGGAGATGTTCCGGCAAGGGGCAATGGATGATTACCGCTATAA
>CAIJXJ010000120.1 GCA_903824575.1 uncultured Methylobacillus sp. | reverse complement strand
GCCACCAGCGATGGCACATCCAGAATCAGCGCCACGTCGCCGGAGCCTAAGATGGTCGAGCCACCAACGCCCTTGATATGGCGGAAGATGCTCGACAACGGCTTGATCACGGTCTGGAATTCACCCATCAGTTCGTCCACCACGAGGCCGGTCTTCTGGCCGGCATACTGCACGACGACGATGTTCTCGCGCCGACCACCGGGTTCTTCAATCTCGAACTGCTCGCGCAAGCGCAGGAACGGCAGCACTTCACCACGCAAATTGATGTAGCTGCGCTGGCGCGTCTCGTTGCGCTCGGACTCGGATAGTTCCATGCACTCCACCACGGTGTCGAGCGGGATAACATAGGCCGACTTGCCAACACCGACCAGAAAACCGTCAATGATAGCCAAGGTCAAGGGCAGACGGATGCGAAAGGTCGAGCCCTGCCCCAGCACACTGGAAACTTCAACATTGCCGCGCAGGGCCGTAATGTTGCGTTTGACCACATCGAGCCCGACGCCCCGCCCCGAGATATTGGTGACCTTGTCAGCAGTCGAGAACCCCGGCTCGAAGATGAGGCCAAAGGCTTCCGTGTCGCTCAAGGTCTCGCTGTCGCCGATGAGGCCCTTCTCGCGTGCTTTTTTGAGGATCTTGTCTCGATTGAGCCCGGCACCATCATCGATGATCTCAATGGCGATGCTGCTGGACTCGTGATAGGCGTTGAGTTTGAGGGTGCCCTTGGCCGGCTTGCCGTTGGCCACACGAATCTCGGGTTGTTCGATGCCGTGATCAAGGGCGTTGCGCACCAAATGCATGAGCGGGTCGCCGAGTTTTTCTACCACCGATTTGTCGAGCTCGGACTCTCCTCCACTAATGACGAGGTCGATGTCCTTGCCTAACTCACGACTGGTATCACGCACCACACGCTGAAAGCGGGTGAAGGTCTCGCCGATCTGCACCATGCGCAGTTGCAAGGCGCTGTTGCGAATTTCTTCCACCAAGCGTGACATGACGGAGGTGGCCTCTACCAGTGCACCCTCGCCGCTGCGCTGCGCCAGCAGATTGGCGCTGGCACCGGCGATGACCATTTCTCCCACCAGATCGATCAGTTGGTCGAGCTTCTCGGCCTGCACGCGAATCAAACGCGATTCCAGCGATTTCTTCTCAGCGACTTTAGTCTGTTTACTGGTAGCGGCCTCGATCAGTTCGGCGGAAACGGTTCCTTCATTAACCAGCACTTCACCCAGTTTACGCACGCCTGAATTGGCGTCGTTCTCTTCGCCGGTGTCCGATCCACCCGCAAGCGCTGGCGTGGATTGCGACTGCAGTGCCAGTTCCAGTTCGCTCGCGGTCAACGCGCCGCATTTGATGAGAATTTCACCCAAACGCATGGTGTCTTCGGGCAGACTGTTGATGGTGGCGATGAAGTCGCCGAGGCGGCTGTGCGGTGGCCAGATATGAACCACACAGTCGTCACTGACAAAATCAAATACGCTGGCGATGCGCGATTTGTCGGCATCGGACTGGTAGGATATCTCGAAACCCAGATAGCAGGACTCGGGATCCATGACGGTAGCATCCGGCATGGCGTCCGGCAGCGTCGTCAAGCTGACGATGGTTCCCAGTTCCATCAGGTAGCGGATGAACGAGGATGGATCCATGCCTTTACGCAGCACGTCAGGACCGAAACGCAGTGAAATGTGCCAGTTGTCGGTTTCCATCTCGCCACCACCGCTGGCGTGTACCGCCGATTCGACTGCGGTTGCAGCGGCCGGCTTTGAAGGCGCCGGGGGCTGGCCAAGATAGCCTTGCAGTTTGATGCGCAATGCGGCACTGGCGGCACTGGCATCCGCACTGGGTTCGGACTCGCTCTCTACGCAGGCCACCAGGGTCCGCAACTGATCAGCCGAGGCCAGCAATAATTCTATCAACTCGCTGGATGGTGCGATTTCGCCATCGCGCATCTTGTCGAGCAGGTTTTCCAGCACATGGGTGAATTCAACCACGAAGCTGCAATCGATCACGCCGGCAGAGCCCTTGATGGTATGCGCCGCACGGAAGATGGCGTTGATGATTTCAGGGTCGCCACCGCTGTTCTCCAGCAGCAGCAACTTGTCTTCCATTAATTGCAGCAGTTCCTGACTCTCAATGACGAAGGCTTGTTGTATGGCGTCCATTGATGTCTCTCCTCAAGCTTGTCTAGCGTGTTCGGCTGCGGGAATGACCAATTGGTCGCCGAAATAACTGTTCATGTTGTAGAGATCAAGCAACTCTCGCACCGCCTTGCTATGACCGGTGATGCGCACGGTCTTATCCGATTTTGTCGCCTCGCGTTTGGTCAACAGCAACAACTGAAAGCCGGCGGTATCCATCTCGCCAACCTGCGACAAGTCAAGGTCAAGTTCATGGTAGTTGGCGACAGCTTCCAGCAACAGCAGCTTCTGTGTCGAAGCGGTGTAGATCGTCATGTCTTCAACAATGGCAATCTTGTGGGTGCGGTTTTTTGTAGCCATGTCAGTTCCTAGAACAACTCTATCAGTGGGGGATCAGCAGACACCCGGGGGGCGCTATGGCCACCCACCGCGTTGCTATGCACATCGCGCTGCTTGTCCATCACGTAGCCTTTGAAAATCTCATCTATGCTCTGCTTAACCGATCCGGCTCGACTGATGTCCATAGAGCGCATCATATCGGCCAGTTGCGCCATGTGCTCGTTCAACCGGTCGAGTGCCCCCTGAACCATTTCGATCTGTTGCCGGGTGACATCCTGAAACTGTATGCTGGCCAACACATCAATGAACATGCTGGACAGGGTGGCACTGGTTTGTTGCAGACGCGTGACCGTATCCTCATCACGCTGTATCAACTGCTTGTAGTTCTCTGCCATGGCACCGAGATGTAAGGAGAAGCTCTCCAGCACCTGGCGCTGCTGCGCAACATTGGCATGTTGCAGTTTTTCCGCAAACTGGGATTCAATGGAGCGCGCCACGCCATTAATGCCATCCTGAATCTTGGTCACCGCAGAATCGGTCTCCGCCGAGAGTTTCCGCACCTCATCGGCCACCACCGCAAAGCCCCGTCCCACCTCGCCGGCGCGGGCCGCTTCGATGGCAGCATTCAATGCTAACAGGTTGGTCTGGGAGGAAATATCACGAATCAGCTCCACCAGGCTCATCAACGATTTGGCCTCGCTGACCACATTGCCGATGCGCAGCCTGTCTTCCTCCGACTCGTTAATGCGTTCCTGAATATAGTGGTTCAGTTTTTCGACCAGCGCCATGTTGGAATGCATGCTCTTTTCACCGGATGCCACCATGGATTCAGACTCGGTAGCGGCCGAAGTGACGATGCCAATCAGTTCACCCATGACTTGGTCGATGCGCTGCAAGCGCTCCATGATACCAAAGGCAGACTGTTCAGTTTCCTCGCTCACCGCACCTAACTGCCCCTTAAGCAATTTTGTCAAGGCCGGCAATGCATCGAGATCAGAAGCGGCTCGCACCAGAATCTCTTCCTTCTCGGACAATTTCTGATCCAGTTGACGACTAATGACACTCAAACCCAGTGCCAAGTCATCGTAAAGAAGCCTCGACAACAGCGACTGGATACAAAATCCCGCCAGCAGCAGCAGCACCGCGCCCACGGTATCGACCTCACGATGTGAGATGCCGAAAGTATCACCGATGAAAACAATAAATGACTGATGACCGAAATAGACGCCGACGGAGCAAGATACCAGTGCGATCCCTCGCAGCAGCAGCTTGCGGTTATCATGCCGGCTGATATCGTGTTGCGACATCGTTATTTAACGACCAGTTTGATGGTACCTAGCAATTGTTCCGCATTAACCGGCTTCACCAGCCAGCCAGATGCACCAGCGGCCTTGGCTTCATCGCGCTTGGACTGCATCGATTCAGTGGTGAGAAACAAGATGGGCATGAACTTGTGGGTTGGGAGTTTCCGCACCTCGCCGATGAACTCGATGCCGTTCATGCCCGGCATATTGAGATCGGTGATCAGCAGGTCAGGCTTCAATCCGCCCTTCAACTTCTGCATGCCTTCTTCGGCACTGGCAGCCTTCTCCACCCCATAGCCGGCCTTGCCGAGAATGGCTGACATACTGAGCAGTATCGTGGCGGAATCATCAACAAGCATGATGGTCTTCATTTTCTATTCATTCCTGTGTATTTTGAGTCGCGGATTCAATTTCGAAGTGCAACGCCTAATGGGTGCTTGGTGTAGCGCACTGTCTTGCAAAAGAATACCTCAAATGGCGTTTTGAAG
>CAIJXJ010000119.1 GCA_903824575.1 uncultured Methylobacillus sp. | reverse complement strand
CCATCGATACTCTTGCAGAAATCGGTGTTCCTGCCGACAAAATCCGTGTGGTCTTCAATATGGTTGATCGCGATGAAGATGTGGAGCGCGCATTTTCCGGACTGTTCGAATATCACAAGGACGAGAAGAACTTCACACTTCGCCCTGGCGCTGTCATTCAGGTAAGCGAGATCTTCGGCAAGATCGGCAATGGCAGCATCAAGGACATTCTGAACGACACGACCGACCTCAAGGCCGAATTGCAGGCCGCGAACGATCCCGATGCGAAGTTGGCAATCAGCCGTCGAATCGCAATCAAGCGGCTGGCCGTAGGCGTCAACGAAGAGCTGGACGCCGTACACAAGACCTTGTTCGCCAAATAATGTGCACCGATGTATGACACCTCTCGCCGCCAGGGGGGTGTCAATGGAGGATGAGAATCATGCCGAATTCTAAAGGTACTGCGATGGAAGCCCTGGTCGCCGAAATGCTGGGTGACATTGGGAAACTTCATGGATCGGTGCGCGCACTCAGGACTGAATTTGTTGAACTGAATAGGGTTCAGCAGAAGAACATCGACAACCACGCATCGAAGGCAGTAAACGAGGCTATCAGCGAGGCTTCAGCCGAGTCCTTTTCTCGACTAACTGATGCTGCCATTGATCTGCTAACGAAAATGGCAGAGGCCAAGAATATCAAGCCCAACGTGCCTGTCTACTTCGGCGTCAAATTGACGTTTTGTATCCTTCTGGTAGTCATTGGAATCGCGGCTGGAACTATCTTTGCCCTCTTTCTGTTGCATAAATGAAAGGCAGATATGAACATACCTGAACTTGAAATGAATGAAGACAACACACAGATGCTGTACACCGCCTTCCCTGACCTATATCGGGATCAGCGGGGTTTCTATTGCGGGAATGGCTGGGCGGCGCTTATAAATGATCTGTCCGCCAAGATCGAAGCTGAAGCGCGCAGGCGGGGACTCGTACCAACATCGAATGCCTGGCCGCTGGCAGTACGCGTGGACGAGCTGAATGGCACCCTCCGCTTCCATCTCTCGACTTCGTCGACAGACGATCTTACCGGCCTAACCCGTCCCGTAGTCGCGCCTGAATACCAGAAGCTCATTGCTGAAGCGGAAAACAAATCCACGACAATTTGCGAGCGTTGCGGACAGCCGGGAACTTTGTTGACTGAAGACTATCAACATACATCATGTCAATTCTGTGAAGAAATCAGGAAAATTATGCTGGACGAAGAGAAAGAATTCGAAGAAAGCGAATACCTCGCTGCCGAACATGACTTGAGACTGTACATACTCAGCGACCTTCATCTTGAACAGGCTGACTTCAGGCCATACCGCACTTTGGCGGATGTGATTGTGCTGCCCGGTGACATAGGCCACGCCGCCGAGGGTGTTCTGTGGGCACGCAATACGTTCCCCGATCAAGAGATCATATATGTGCCTGGCAACCACGAGTATTACGGCTGGCGTCGTGAAGACCGACTGGCCGAAATGCGGAAAGTGGCGCGGGCGACCGGCGTGCATTTACTCGACAATGATGAAGTCGTAATCAACGGCGTGCGTTTTTTGGGCTGTACACTATGGACTGATTTCAGATGTTTCGGCGCAGACGTGATGGCGGATGCGATGGTTGAGGCACAGCAACGTCTCAATGACTTCAGGTTAATCGCAGAGGAATCTACCAAGGGTAAGTTCACCCCTGCTCGTTCCATTGAGTTGCACGAGCAGTCTTTGGCATGGCTATCAGGGAAATTGGAAGAACCTTTCGACGGCAAGACCGTGGTTGTCACCCACCACCTGCCAAGCATGAAGTCGGTGGCAGAAAAATATCAGTACGATCTGCTGACGGCATGTTTCGCCAGCGATCTGGATTTTCTGTTCGGAAAAATGGAGCTGTGGATTCACGGGCACACCCACTCGTCTTCTGATTATGAAGTGCGTGGCACCCGGGTAATCTGCAATCCTCGCGGCTATGAGCGCAACAACCATAGCGTCGAGAATTTTGAATTCAAACCTGCGTTGGTAGTTGCAGTGACCTCCGACGATTAATCATTGATTTGAAGCGTAACGCGCAGTAATATTACCACCGTACAACAGCGATACCTCAGCAGTTTCTGCTCAAGCGAGCGGTTTGAACGTCCAAGGGATAAGCAGCCCAAGGAATTT
>CAIJXJ010000118.1 GCA_903824575.1 uncultured Methylobacillus sp. | reverse complement strand
TGGAAGACAAAGTCCACAAAGTGCTGGCTGACCGACTGGAATCTATCCAACAACTTTTTGGCCAGATACCCGATACCTTGGAAGATGTGTGGGTGAAGATTGCGCTGGAAGGTGAACAAGAAGCCCGCCAACTAATTGATCGCACCACGGCTACTCGAAATCCATTTGATGCCAAATACAGCAAGGTAGAGGATGCGGATTGGGAAACATGCTCGTTGGTGCTGGAGCCACGGGCGGTGAAAGAGCAGTTGTCGCGGGGTTGGTGATTGTTGGCTTTGATTTGAATATGAAAAAGGACTTTTCCATCGTGACGGTACACCAAGAACCAACCGAGCATATTGATCAACTTGCAACGGAGACACTAAAGCAATTTGAGAGCGTTGCAGATGCTGCGCGCGCCAAACTCGGCAATTCATCTGGAGCGACTGCGACTTCGCTTGCGACTATTAACACGATGACAGATGGCGGAGCGGTAAACAGGCTTGCGCAGATCAGCGATGAGCTTCGCCAGAGCTATATACAACTCTCAAGAGAACCGGCAATCTCGCGTGTTGTAGTTGAATCTGAAGACGGTAAGCGACATACCTATTTCATTTGCCGAACCACTTCTATTCTTGGAATGGCAAGTTATCGCTCACCGGTAGGACGGCTGGCTTCATTACCAGTTGGGTCTGATCTGGATATTCCCGTTCGTGGAAACGTCGTCGTGGTCGAGACCGCTCAATTACATCCCGAACAAAAAATCGCAGGCTGGGACTCAAATAATTCAGTTATTGAAGGTCAGAACTACGGCCCGCTTACAGTTTTGTCGTTTCGTACTTTGCTCGAAGGTGAGACAGACGATAGCGGCGTAGGTGCAGATTTGCTGGCGAGCCTGCTGGCACAAGAAAGTCAATCGGCAAATATTTCTGAGGGAATTCGCCGCAGTGTAATTACTAAGATGGGGCTGCGCGACCAGCCGATTCTCGACCAATATCAGGATAAAATATTTCGTCTTCCGCTTGGTAGTCGCTTGCTTATTCTTGGCCCACCCGGTACAGGAAAGACCACAACACTCATTCGGAGACTTGGGCAGAAACTAGACTCAGCATTTTTGGATGAGGATGAACGCAGCATAGTCGAGTCGTTAAACTCTAGCAATTTGTTGCACAGTCAAAGCTGGCTGATGTTCACGCCGACTGACTTGTTAAAGCTCTACGTCAAAGAGGCATTCGCTCGTGAAGGTGTTCCCGCGCCGGAAGAGCGTATTGCGACTTGGACAGATTATCGACATAAGTTGGCGCGGGAAAAATTGAGTGTATTGCGAACAGCATCCCCCGGCGGCACTTTTGTGTTGAAAGATTCTTTGGCCACCATTACCCCGGATGCGCAGGCAAACATGACTGTTTTTTTTGGCGATTTCAACGCTTGGCATAAATCGGCATTCATTGAGGATATTCGCGTTTCAGCCGAGGAATTGAGCAACGACCCGGATGGGAAAATTGCTGAGCTGGGACAGCGCTTGTTAGCAATAACTAAAGTTAATAAATCTGGCTCTGTTACGACGTTATTTACAGCCATCAATTCAGAATCCAACCGCATTCAAGGGATAATCGCGG
>CAIJXJ010000117.1 GCA_903824575.1 uncultured Methylobacillus sp. | reverse complement strand
CCTTGCGCCGCTCCTCGGACATCGGCGGCATCGGTACCCGAATCAAATCGCCCATGGACGATGGATTCAAACCCAGGTCGCTGTCACGAATGGCTTTTTCGATCTTGGCGCCCATGCCCTTTTCCCAGGGCTGAACACTGATGGTGCGTGCATCCAGCAGGGACACATTGGCCACCTGGCTGATCGGCAGCATGGAGCCGTAATAGTCCACATGCACGGCATCCAGCAATGCCGGATTGGCGCGACCGGTGCGGATCTTGGTCAGGTTATTCTTGAAAGCAGCGATGGACTGGTCCATCTTGGCCTCTACCGTGTTCTTGATGTCAGGAATCGGCATATCTTTATCCTCTTTCAGCTGTTCAGCGGGCAACGCCCGATGGCCGCAATTTTGCCATGTTCATGCATAAACCAAAGTGCCTTCGTCTTCGCCCATCACCACGCGCTTGAGCGCGCCGTGCTTGAAAATGGAAAAGACCTTGATCGGCAGTTTCTGGTCGCGACACAGGGCGAATGCGGTGGCATCCATGATGCCCAGATTTTTCGACATCGCCTCGTCGAATGAAATTCGGCTGTAGCGAGTGGCAAGGGGATCCTTTTTCGGATCGGCCGAATAAACGCCGTCAACCTTGGTTGCCTTGAGCACGATTTCAGCGCCAATTTCAGCGCCGCGCAATGCGGCGGCCGTGTCCGTCGTGAAAAACGGATTGCCGGTACCAGCGGCAAAAATAACCAGTTTGCCTTCCTCCAGGTATTGCAGCGCCTTGGGCCTGACGTAAGGCTCGACGACCTGCTCGATGGCAATCGCCGACATGACACGCGCGGTCAGTCCGGCCTTGTTCATGGTATCGCCCAGCGCCAGTGCATTCATGACCGTCGCCAGCATGCCCATGTAATCGGCAGTGGCACGGTCCATGCCGACCGAGCCACCAGCCACACCACGGAAAATATTGCCGCCACCAATCACCACCGCAACCTGGACACCCAGGCGCGTGACCTCGGCGACTTCCTCCACCATGCGCACGATGGTGGCCCGATTGATGCCGTACTGATCGTCGCCCATCAAGGCCTCACCCGACAGCTTGAGCAAGATGCGCTTGTAGGCTGGCTGGGCGATGGACATGATGAACTCCTTAAAAAGACTGATACGGACCCGACAAATCCAGACTCAAGCGGACGCCTGCACACTCATGCTGGCGCGCTGGAAAACCACGACAGCAAGCGTTATTGCGCCGCTTACTGTGCCTGCTTCGCCGCCGCCACCTGGGCTGCGACTTCGGCTGCGAAATCATCGACCTTCTTGGCAATGCCTTCGCCAACCACATACAAGGTGAAGCCCTTGACCGTGGTGCCAGCGGCCTTGAGCATTTGCTCTACCGTCAGCTTGTCGTTTTTCACGAACGACTGATTGAACAGCGACACTTCCTTGAGGTATTTCTGCACGCCGCCTTCGATACGCTTGGCAACGATCTCGGCCGACTGCACCGGCTTGCCCGCGGCTGTTGCAACGGCTGCATCTTCAGCCGCCTTGGCCGCAGCAACGGAACGCTCGCGCGTCACCAATTCGTCCGGCACATCGGCGCTGGAGAGCGCCACTGGCTTCATCGCGGCAACGTGCATGGCCACATCCTTGGCAGCCACCATATCGCCTTCGAACTCCACCACCACGCCGATGCGTGTACCATGCAAATAAGAAGCAAGCTTGCTGTCCCCGGCAAAGCGCTTGAAACGGCGGAAGCTCATGTTCTCGCCAATCTTGCCGATCAGGCCTTTGCGCACGTCTTCCAGCGTCGGGCCAAAACCGTCCTGCGCATAGGGCAAGGCGCCCAGCGCAGCCACGTCGGCCGGGTTGTTCTTGGCAACCAACTGCACAGCGGCATTGGCCAGCGCCAGAAAACTGTCGTTCTTGGTGACGAAGTCCGTCTCGCAGTTCACTTCCAGCAATGCACCCACGCCATCCGCCATAAAGCTCGTGATCACACCTTCGGCGGTAATGCGGCCGGAAGCCTTGCCAGCCTTGCTGCCAAGCTTGACGCGCAACAGCTCCTCGGCCTTTTCCATATTGCCTTCGGCCTCGGTCAGTGCACGCTTGCACTCCATCATCGGGGCGTCGGTCTTGCCACGCAGTTCAGCAACCATGCTCGCGGTAATTGCAGCCATCTTGATTCTCCGTACTCAGTTCAGTTAAATGAAAAAATGATTAAAAAAAAGGGGCACAAAAGCCCCCTTTCTTGGGGTCGCGGACAACTCAGGCAGTAGCCTCGTTCACTTCGACAAATTCATCACCGCTCTCAGCGACCATCGCCTTGACAACGTCGTCCACCATATTGGTACGGCCGTCAATGATCGCATCGGCGATGCCACGGGCGTACAAGACGACGGCCTTGGACGAGTCATCATT
>CAIJXJ010000116.1 GCA_903824575.1 uncultured Methylobacillus sp. | reverse complement strand
GCATCAACCAAATCGAAATGGTTTGTGCGCGCACCAAATGCATTGTGCTTAGCAACAGAAGCTAAACTTTCTTGATGCAACCGAATAACATTCCCATCCTTCACAATTCGATCAAATCGTTCGATAAATAACATACCTTCTGCGTATATTGAGGGTTTATGAAACCTAAGCCCGCAAGAATGAGCAACATTCAAATAACAAGCCTCATTACGAAGAATGGATTCGTCGGACTCATGTTTCCCTCGTGGCAATTTCACGATCCAATGAGATTGTGCATTCTCATCTTTTAATGCCATATCAACGAACCATAAATCATCATTACTTTTGGTTAGCATGAACTTTGGCGCAGCACCTTGCAGTCCAGTTGTACCGGCCCCCATCATTCCATGCAAAGCCATTTGTTCTACAAATTCTTCCTTACGGCCAACAATATCTTTAAAGTTAAAGCCGGTATGGAATAATGTTTTTTCTGTTTCGCTCATTTGTTTAAGATGTTCGTTAAAAAAATCAACAGCAGTATTAATCCTAAGCCGTCCAATTGGATTGAATGCACCATTCTGAACAAGTGGCATGATTAAATCATCCGATTCAACCAATCCTAGTTTTTGGATTAAATATTTTCGACCATTGCCTTGCGGAACAAGATCAAGCAAAAATGGAAGGGACGGCCCAAATGGATAACGTGACTCGAACGATACTGGTAGTGTGAACGAGACTTTCTGACCAACATCACCAAATATATAGTCCGGCAAATAATTGAAGAAACATTCATTGCGTCCGTGAGACTCAAGTGTTGCGGAATCATGCCATGCGCCATCAGCGTGTAGCTGTATTATGCTCTTCATAATTTCTATCCTTAATTTACTTTACATATTATAGTACACATAATACAAGTAAAAATGTCAATAGTATGTACACTAAAGTATATAAATAAGTAAATTTGAATAATTTTGATTGTTAACCTGAATCACTAGTGTCCGGTTAAATTGAGATGCCCCGGCGGCAAAGCCAATAACGGTGCAGGATTTGAACGATTAATGGGTTTAGTTTAGTGTTGCTTTGTGGTTAGGGTCGGCTGGTCAACCCGTTTAAAGTAACCAGACTTCCCGCTTTCCCCATGTGCCGCATGGGGGACGGTGAAACTCTTTAGGCTGCCATTTCCATCGGGCGTACTTCCCTCTCAATATCGTTACCATGCTCCATAGCAGCTCGCTTCAGGTCATACGAACCTTGCAGGTTGATCCAGAATTGCGCGGTAGTGCCAAAGAAACGAGACAGGCGTAACGCGGTATCTGGGGAGATTGCCCGCCTCTCGCGCACAATGTCGTTGATCCTCGGCGCCGGCACGCGTAGCTCCATCGCTAGGGCATGCGCGCTCATCTTGAGAGGGGAAAGATATTCCTCACGCAAAATCTCTCCGGGGTGAATCGGTCTCATTTTGTTCGTTGCCATGTCATAACCCTTCAGTGATAATCGACAATCTCTACCCGGTCAGGCCCTGCCTCAGTCCATACAAAGCAGATACGCCATTGCCCGTTGATGCTGCGAATACTATGCTGCCCAGCCCTGTCTCCGCTTAATGCCTCCAGACGGTTTCCGGGCGGAGAGCGCAGATCATTAAGATCGACGGCATCATCAAGCATTTGTAGCTTTCGCTCAGCGGTTGATTCGATTTGCCTGAACCGTCCAGGGCGCCCCCCTTCGTAAAGAGACTCAGTGTCAGAGCACAAGAATTTTCGGATTGTCATGAGATATTATTTATCGTTACACGTTAAACGTCAATCGGTATTTTTTTGACTAATAGGGATTTTCTGCCGTTGGGATCAATCCACCAGCAGCGAGTATTGAGCGTGTAAACATGCTACTTAACTGAAATGTTTAATTGCTGAAACTACTACTAGAAGTATCGCAATAGAGACAATAGCAAAGAAAAATTGGTTGCATTTTTCAACTGTAGTCCTAGCTTCTGACAAGCGATCTGTCCAAGTAATAAAATCTTTGCATTTCGTTTGGCCGGATGACTTCTCAGCACATTTATGCTGGTCATAGTTGCCACAGTTTTGACAGTGTTCATTGATGTCGGTCATGCGTCACCTCCATGTATGCCCTGATAAGTAGTTTTGAAAAATCACTGGGACTCAACAACCTGCCCAACCCGAATTTATTAGTGCCTTAAACTGCTCAATTGGAACAGGCTTGCTAAATAGAAAACCTTGGAAATGAGTGCATCCATTTTGCAAAAGTACTTGGTGCTGCGCTTCGTTTTCAACGCCTTCTGTCGTGACATTCCAGCCTGACTAGACGCCATATTTATTATGGTTAGAACAATGGCCTCTCAACCTGTTGTCCGTTAAAGCAGTTCGCAAACACTCTTTAGCCCATCCGAATGCTGGTTCAATATCTGGAGCACTTTGTTGGTGTTCTTGGTAAGCGTATTCGAAATCATTTCTTCCTGTGTATTGGTCAGTCCAAGTGGGAAAAAAACTTTTTCAATTTCACGCGTCATACTTTCCAGTTGCAGTTGGATATTCACCAACTCTTTGCGATATTTCTCGCGCAAAGCAACAATTTCAGTTCTTGCACTTAGATTTGCCTCGCGTATTGTTTGGGTGCTGACAGCTTTTTCTTTTCGCTCAGTAATACCGATCACAAAAGCATTGCAGATATCCGAAAGTAACGCGATATTGTCCCTGACGCGACCGGCGAGATCCGGATCATCAGGCATGTTCATAATGATCATGGTGACGAATTCTTTGTTCGTGACTAATCTTTTCTTGAACTGGAACAGGCGCCCAGAATTAGATACTTGATTCAATATTGAAATGTCCAGAGGACCAGCAGGACCAACGTGAGTTGCTGACAGCAGACCTCCAGGGTAACGAATCTGAATGATGGATTCGAGTCCGAGATGCCTGATTGATTGAAGTGTGCCCTCTAGCAACATGGCATAATCAGAGCAATCCAGATGGGCGCGCGCGTAATTCAACAGAACACCGCCGTCTCCCATGCTGTCAAGAAAGGTCATTGCCATCTTTTCGAAGGTGCCCTTTTCTGTTGCCAGTTCGGTGCGTAGCTTTTTAGCTTCAAAGGCTACTTGAACTTTTCGCAAAATAATTTCGTTGGGCGTGTTTTTGGGAATGAAGTCTTTCCCCCCTGAGTCGAACGCTTCCAGGCGCTCCTCAAGAGTGTCGTGCCCAGATAGAAAGATCACAGGTAATTCGGGATTTTTTTCTCGTAGCCTGCGACACGTCTCATAGCCATTAATCCCATTCATTTCAATGTCTAGAAGAACCAGATCAGGCTGATAGATTTCACTAGCTTGCAGGCATTCCTCACCTGACTTGACTGCAAATACATCGTAAAACTCGGCAATGGATTCACTTAAAATTTCACAAATGACGGGATTGTCGTCAACGATAAGCACTCTCTCATTTTGCAAGTTAGTCATGAATTTCCCCCTGTCGTTGATCAGAAATATTCAGGCATTCCCATATCTGAGATTCTGCGTGAAAAGCCGAGCAACCGGATTGAGCTTGTGCTGACAACTTTCTTAACGGGTGCCATCCCGGCTCTCATTTTTGATATAGATATTAAATTATGATAATATAATGATAAATTATGCAATAATCAATACCAAAATGAATGTAAAATAAAAAAATGAAATTTTCTTTGGGATGATGTAAGCTATTTACTGGACTAATTCATGATAACAAAGTGTTTCTCACCTTAAGATTGATAAGAAACGATGCTTATTTTTAGGGAGTTGGCTGCATTAGTGCACGGCACGGTAGGCTTGCGATTGCGTGAGCAGGATGCTGACGCTATTCGAACATGGATATCTCAAAGAGCGGCTGAGTATGGGCTGGCGATAGCAAGTTATTTGAAGCAGCTCAGGGAGGGTAGCCATCAAGGTCGTTTTGAGCGGGAGCAACTCACACTCAGGCTCACAACAGGGGAGACCTACTTCAATCGCGACCAAGCTTTATTCGCATTGTTGAGCAGGGAGTTGATCCCAATGCTGATACATAGCCGATCAGATCAGCGCAAATTGAAAATCTGGAGCGCCGGTTGTTCGACCGGAGAAGAAGCATACACGCTTGGCATGCTCATGGACGAACACGCAACACTGCTCGCTGGTTGGGATGTGGAAATAATTGCGACTGACATCAATTCTGAGGCCCTCAGTATCGCCAGGCGAGGAATCTATCGCGACTGGTCATTCCGGAGCATGGATAATCTGCAACGTCAGAAATATTTTCGACCCAACGGGCGACATTGGGAAATCGATGAAGGCCTTAGGCAACGCGTGCGCTTTCAACACCTTGACCTCTTCAGTGACCCGGTTCCGAATCTGAGCGTGGGCGTGGCAGGATTCGACTTGATCTTATGCCGCAACGTTTTTATCTACATGCAACCCGACGCGGTGTCTTCCATTTCGTCCAAGTTAAGCAGCGCACTTGTCGATGGCGGGTTTTTTGTCGCAGGCCATGGTGAACTGCTCGGGCACAATTTGCCTGGTCTTCGTACCCGCGTTTATCCCGAGGCGGTCATCCTCCAAAAGAAGAACAGAGCTGAAGCCTGTGCGCGTCATTCAGACTTAGTTGTTGCCGCGCCCAAAATAAAATCGGCAGTGCATTCGAAAGAGCTCAAAAGTCCGAAACCTCTCGCGCGACGAATGCCCGAAAAGATGGTGCATAGTCGCGCTGATGACAGTCAAGCCGATTTCCAGAAGTGGATGATCGAGGCCTGGGCATGCGCCAACCGTGGTCAGTCAGGTATTGCCAATGACTTGTGCAATCTCGCCACGGCAGAGAAACCTCTTGATCCATGGCCATACTATCTTAAAGCCCAATTGGCGCAGGAGTCTGGCGATGACAGCTATGCGCGAGAAATGCTGGACAGGGTCATCTACCTTGACGATTCGCATGTCGCCGCCTATATCGAATTGGCCTCAATCCTTGACCATGAAGGCAATGCCATCCGTGCCAGAAGGGTACGTCGTGCCGCTTGCCGGGTGCTTAGTAAAATGGATTCGAATGAAAGAATCCGGCCGTATGAAAGCTCAACTGCGGCTGAAATGCTCGCCTTTATAGAGCTTCATCTGGATCAGCCGTCAGTAGTCGGACTCACGGGAAAAGTGGATTACCGACATGAGATTGCGCATAGAGTCCATGGAACATAATTATTTATCTGTAGGTTATCGTGAGGCCAAGTATGTGATCCTTGCTCACATCGTGCAGGAGATCGTTTGGTTGCCGGAGCTTTCTGCGATCGAGGAGCAGCCGTCGTTCATCCGCGGCATCTTCAATTTGCGGGGGCATATTGTCCCGGTAGTCGACCTTGGTATGCGTTTCGGCTATGGCAGTGAAAAGCATTTGCTCGAGCATCGCGTGGTTGTCATTGAGAACAACGCCAGACGGGTAGGGATTCTGGTACACGAGTTGATCGACCTTGTTGCAGTGGAAGATGAGGCGATTGAGGAGGTTGATCGCTATCAGCTGCCAGGCAGTGAGGCGAAATACATTCGCGGAGTGGTGAAGCAGGAAGACAGCCTCTATTTGCTACTCAATTTCGAAGCACTTTTGAATGATGCAGCCGAAGCGGTTCTGGATCATTCAGCAACACCTGAATCCAAGCCGTCAGATGC
This sequence comes from uncultured Methylobacillus sp., assembly GCA_903824575.1. Taxonomy (GTDB): domain Bacteria; phylum Pseudomonadota; class Gammaproteobacteria; order Burkholderiales; family Methylophilaceae; genus CAIJXJ01. The sequence continues at coordinate 5,511 of CAIJXJ010000116.1, read as the reverse complement.
GGAAGCAGCCATCTTTCACAACAGGGCGCTTGAACTAGCACTAGTACCTGAAGACGAGGATGTATCTGACCATGCAGACTTTGCTCTGGTCCGCCTGGGTGGTGAACTGTTCGGGCTGGCGGTGGAGATTGTGCACGAGTTTATTCACTTGCCGGAATTGACACCGATTCCCTGTAGTCCGTCTCATATAGCCGGCAACATGAACTTGCGTGGCGACATCCTGACGGTGATCGACATCCGCACCCTGCTGGGCCTGCAAGCGCAGCAGGCAGCAACAGAGATCGTGGTGCTTCAGGTAGATGACAACGTCTTCGGAATAGCTGTCGAGGCTATTGATGACGTGGTCAGTTTTAGTGCCGGCACAATGACCTCTGTTGACCAGGTCAATGCTGACGGTACAGCCGGATGGTGCTCCGGAACTGCAAAACGTGGCGAACAGGTGGTCAGCCTGATCGACATGAGAAGACTGCTTCCCCAATTGCAAACACGAACTGCATCAAGTTTGCCCTCTACCATTAATCTCTGATTTAGGAGTGCTATATGCCTACCCAATTGACCTTGAAAAAACGCATCCTGTTGGGCTACCTCGTGCCACTTGTGCTTCTGGCGATCGTTTCCATAGGCCTGGTGATGATGGCGGTGCATTTGCAACACATCACGGATTCGGTGAAGAGGGCACAGGATATCGTCAATGCCGCGAACAGCATGGAGTCCGATACCCATCAGGCACAAGCTGCCGTGCGTGGTTTGCTACTCGGCGGCGGGGAGGATGATCGGCGTTCGTTAAAGGAATCCAGGCGATCTTACGAAGTCAACCGACAGATGATCAGAAATCTGGCAAGCGATGCCAGTCAACTTGCTTTGTTGGAAAGAATCGACAGTCTGCGCAATCAGAACGTGCAACGCTATGACCGGGAAATTGAACTGCTCGATAGCGGCCATCTATCTGATGCGGTTGCCATATTTAGAACTGGCCAGAGCAGCGGCCTTTCTAATGATGTTGAAACAACAGTAGCCGAATTTGTAGGCGCAGAGCGCAAACTGCTGGATGAACGGATTACCAATCAGTTCGATACGCTCAGCTTGATGATGATCATTAGTGTGTCTGCATCTATTCTGGCCATCGGTATTTCAATTTTTGTGGGTGTCCGTGTGGCAGCGAGCATCAGCCAAACAGTCAGTGAAGCCGTTGGTGACATGACCACATCCAGCGTACAGATCGCCGCTACTGTGGACGAACACGAACATGCCGTTATCCAGCAGGCGGCGGCAGTCAGTGAGACCACCTGTACGGTCGAGGAACTGGAAGCCTCTTCCAGCCAATCAGCAGGCCAAGCGGAATCAACCAGCAGTTCTGCCAAGCAGGCGCTGGATATAGCCCTGCAAGGCAGCCGTTTGTCCGAGCAGGTGGTGGAAAGCATGGGTGAGGTCCAGAAAAAAGTAGGCTCGGTCACCGAACAGATTCTTAAGCTCTCGGAGCAAGCCGGTCAGATTGGCGATATCGCCAGAGTGGTGAGCGAGCTTGCCGGAGAAACCAACATGCTGGCCCTCAATGCTGCTGTTGAGGCAGCCCGTGCCGGTGAGCATGGTAAGGGATTTGCAGTGGTTGCTGCCGAAGTGCGCAAACTGGCAGCTCAGAGCAAGAAATCAGCAGAACGCGCCAATGGGATTGTCAGCGAAATTCAGAAAGCCATTAACGTGGCTGTCATGGTCGCTGATGAAGGCAGTCGCTCGGTTGGCCAAGCGGTACAAATCACACGCACATCAGTAGATGCTTTTGATGAGCTTGCAGCCGTTGCAAAGGACGTCTCTGTCAACACCCAGCAGGTCTTGCATAACAGTAAGCAACAGGCCATTGCACTTAGTCAGGTGACTGAGGCGATGAAGAGCCTGAGCGCAGGATCACAGCAGATTGCCGTTGGGACAAAGCAGACCCAGATCGGTGTTCAGAAACTGAATGAAGTAGCAATGTCGCTCAATGCGCTGGTGTAATCGCCACTAATAGCAGGATAGAGAATCATGATTCAGGATCAGATGCTGCGCGAGCTCTTCAAGATGGAATGCGAAGAGCACCTGCAGCAGCTTGAGGTATCGTTGCTGAGCCTTGAGCAATCTCCGGCAGAGAAAGAAATGCTTGAGCTTGCTTTTCGTGAGGCTCACAGCATCAAGGGGGCAGCCCGCATGCTTGGTCTGGTCAAAATCCAGAATGCTGCCAACAAGCTTGAAGACAGCCTCAACTCGGCACGCCGCGGCCTGTCCGCTCTCAGTTCCTCGCATATCACCCAGATGCTTAAAGAGATCGAAATCATTGGTGGTATGGTTGAGGAGGCAGTCGCAGTTGCTGCGAATACCTCCTCACCTGCTAAGGCGATCGTCTCCGAACCCGAGCAAGCCACGGAGGCCAATCCATCGCCGGAAGTAGAGGAGCCGATTCCGGCTCAAGTATCGGGTCAACGCTTTCAGATCGATTCTGTTCGCGTTGAAACACGCCAACTGGATGAGTTGATGAAGCATGTAGGAGAACTGGTTGTCATAAGGACGCGGGTGACTAACCGTCTGACTGAAATTGACGATCTGATGGACAAGGTCAATTTGCTGCAGCATGGGTTGCGGTTTGACTCCGTCGAGCAACTGATGACTGAATTCCGTCTCGCCCATAGCGAGGATGCTGCTCGACTTGAAGCATTGAGCAACGTTCTGGAAAGCAATATTCGCCGGATCCGGCTGCTGCCGCTTACCAACCTCTTGAAGCTATTCCCGCGCATGGTCCGGGATCTTTCAAGCGAACAAGGCAAGGATATCGAACTGGTCATCGAAGGCGAAGACACGCCCGCGGACAAGCGCATCCTTGAAGAGATGAAGGATCCCTTGATGCACATGCTGCGAAATGCAGTTGATCACGGCATCGAAACGCCCGGGCAACGAAAGGCCTCCGGCAAGCAGCCCCGCGGCCGCATTGTAGTGCGCGCCAGTCAGGGCAACGATTGCGTTCTGATCGAGATTTCTGATGATGGTGCAGGTCTGGATCTTGGAGCCATCCGCCAAACTGCGCTGCAGAGAAGGATTGTTAACGAAGACACTCTGCAGAACATGAGTGATAGCGAGATCAGTGAGCTGATATTTTCGTCTGGATTTTCCACCAAACATTTTGTCACCGATGTTTCAGGAAGAGGCGTTGGGATGGATGTGGTGCGCACCAATGTTGAACGATTGAAGGGCAGTCTTTCGATCTCGTCAGAGCCTGGGCAGGGAACGAAGATTTCAATCTCTCTGCCTGTTACCTTGGCGACGATGCGGGTATTACTGTTCAAGATCAATGGTCATTATTACGGCCTGTCTGTGGATACGGTTTCCCAGTGCCATTATGTTTCGCCAGCAGGCATTTTTTCCCTTAAGGGGCGCAGTGTCGTCCTTCATCGTGGTTTGCCTGTTTCGGTCACCCAATTGTCTGAGCTGTTCGATACCCCAAAAAGTTTGAGCGACGACGCCAGCCCCTGCATCTTTTTGCATGTCCGCAATCAGTCCTTTGCTGTAATCGTCGATGAAGTGGTTGATGAGCAGGAAATCGTTCTGAGACCTCAAATGAGGATGTTGCAGGACATACGTGTTGTTCTTGGAACAGCAATCCTCAGCAGCGGAGACATCTGTACGATCCTGAACCCGATTGAACTCCTGCAGATGCTGCCGCGCGACGGGACAGCGCACAACAACAAATCTGTTGAGCCATTGCCGGAGCACAAAAAGCTGATCCTTCTGGCCGAGGACAGTATTACGATCCGGACACACGAAATCAGGATCATGGAGGCCGCGGGCTATGAGGTCGTGGCTGCGGTCGATGGTCAGGATGCTTATACCAAGCTCGCAACACGCCCCTTTGATGCGCTGGTCAGCGACATCAACATGCCCATCATGGATGGCTTGGAGCTGGCTGAAAAGATCAGAGCGTTGCCGCAGTACGCGGGAATGCCGATTATTCTGGTGACTTCGCTCGCTTCAGACGAAGACAAGAGGCGAGGCCTTCAGGTTGGTGCCAATGCCTACATCACCAAGCCGGAGTTCGATCAGACAATTTTACTGGAATGCCTTGAGAGGTTGGTTGGATGATCAGCAAAGCCAAAGAATATCATAAGAGACCGATCCGCCTGGTGGTGGTGGATGACTCTGCCCTCACCATAGAAATCATTCGCCGCATGCTGGCCAATGTCCCGGAAATCAATCTAGTGGGAGCTGCACGTAGCGGCATGGAAGCATTGGAACTGATCAATGAACTTGACCCCGATGTGATCTGCACGGATTTCCATATGCCGGGGATGGACGGCATTGAACTGACCAAAGCAGTGATGCTGGCCAGACCCAAGCCGATACTGATTATGAGTGCTTCGGTACAAGCTGATCAGACAGAGAATATTTTCAGAATGCTGGAAGCCGGCGCCGTTGACATCCTGGCTAAACCTGAGGGGGGGATGTCCATGGATTATGGTGCCATGGCCCAGGACTTCGTCGAGAAAATCAAGGTGCTCAGTGGTGTCAAAGTGATGCGACGCAGGTTCGCGAGCCAGCCTCTTAAAGATGTACCAATAGTACAAACATTGGGGGCGGAATTAGCCGAAAATACATCTGTTGTCGGCATCGGATCCTCCACCGGTGGGCCGCAGGCGCTCGAATGCATTCTCCGAAGCCTGCCGAAAAATTTCCCCATCCCCATTGTTTGCGTCCAGCACATTACTGAGGGGTTCATCTTAGGCCTGATCGATTGGCTGGCCTCGACGTGCAAGATCAGGGTGACGCTTGCACGTGAGGGTGAAGAACCGAAACCCGGTGTTGCCTACTTTGCGCCTGATGGCCAGCATCTTGAAATCAGCCGCCGGGGCCGCTTTGAGCTTTCTTCCGAGCCTCACGTTGGAGGCCACAGACCTTCTGTCGATCATACATTCACTTCGCTTGCAAAAAATTATGGTGCCCGGTCGGTGGGTGTTCTGCTGACAGGCATGGGGCGCGACGGTGCAGATGGCCTCCTTGAAATCAGGCGTTCCGGCGGGTTCACGATTGCGCAGGATGAGGAATCCAGCATCGTTTTTGGAATGCCGAAGTGTGCCATAGACATCGGTGCGGCGGAGATCGTGCTGCCATTGGACAGTATCGCGTGGAGGCTGATGCAACTGAAAGGAAATGCGAAGCATGATTGAGAATAATCCTATGCCGACTGAATTTTTCCCACAGAACTACACCATCCTTGTGGTGGAAGACAGTGCAGTGCAGGCCGAACTTATGCGTCGCGCTCTGCATGGGGCAGGGTATAAGGTCGTCATCGCCAAAAATGGAGATGAGGGATTAGAGCAGGCGAAGAATGTGAAGCCATCGATTATCCTCAGCGATGTCAATATGCCGGTTATTGACGGATACCAATTCTGCAAAGCGCTGCGTAAGGAGACTTCGTTAAAAACCATACCCGTCATTTTAGTAACGATGCTATCCGATCCGAACGACGTTCTGAAGGGCATACAGGCTGGT
>CAIJXJ010000115.1 GCA_903824575.1 uncultured Methylobacillus sp. | reverse complement strand
CGGCACCGAAATGGTGATGCCTGGAGACAACGTATCCATCACGGTGGCACTGATTGCTCCGATCGCGATGGAAGACGGCCTCCGCTTCGCCATCCGTGAAGGCGGTCGTACCGTCGGCGCCGGTGTCGTTGCCAAGATTATAGAGTAGAAGACCAGTCGTTAGACATTAGCCGTTAGTCCTTAGTTAAAGCTAAGCCCGCGTAGCGGACCAGCCAACTAATAACTAGCGACTACCTACTAACGGCTGTTTTACAGGCCAGTAGCTCAATTGGCAGAGTGTCGGTCTCCAAAACCGAAGGTTGGGGGTTCGAGGCCCTCCTGGCCTGCCACATAACCATATCAACACGGCGAATCTTATGATCCAAAGAATCAAGCTGGCGCTGGCGCTACTGTTGGTAGTTGCCGGCGTCGCTGTTTTTTACCTGCTGGCAGAGCACGCCATGGTGCTGCGCGTGCTGGCAGTGCTGGCCGGTGTGGGTGCGTCCGCAGCAGTGATGTGGACGACGCCTGCCGGGCAGCGTGCATTTGCTTTCACCAACGAATCGCTGGCGGAGGCGCGCAAGGTCGTATGGCCTAGCCGCAAGGAAACGGTGCAGACCACCGCTACAGTGTTCGCGCTGGTGGTGGTGATGGCTATTTTTCTGTGGATTGTTGACGTTGGTATGACGACAGTGGTGAAGATGCTGATGGGACGGGGTGCGTAATGGCGATGCGGTGGTATGCGGTACAAGTCTACTCCGGCTTCGAGAAGTCGGTGCTGCGCGCTATTGAAGAGCGCATTAACCGTTCCGGCATGAATGATAAATTCGGCCAAATATTGGTGCCGGTGGAAGAAGTGGTCGAGATGAAAGCTGGGGTGAAATCCATCAGCGAGCGCAAGCTTTATCCTGGTTATGTGTTGGCGCAGATGGAAATGGATGATGATACCTGGCATCTGATCAAGAGTACGCCACGCGTGACGGCCTTCATCGGTGGTACGGCGTTGAAGCCGACGCCGATCAAGGATGCGGAAGTTGACATCATTCTGCAGCGCATGGATGACAGCAAGAGTAATCCAACGCAGAAACTTACCTTTGAAAAAGGCGAGTTGGTGCGTGTGGTGGATGGTCCATTCAAGGATTTCTCCGGTGCCGTGGAAGATATCAATTACGAAAAGAGCAAGCTGCGTGTGGCGGTGACCATCTTCGGTCGCGCGACACCGGTGGAGTTGGATTTCAGTCAGATCGTCAAGGACATCTGATTGCGTGTGCGCCGTGACCCGCGTGACAAGCGGGACGCGGCGATTTTAACTGGGGAGCCGTGGTAATTCCATGGCGCTGGTACCCATTTCAGGAGTAAGCAAATGGCAAAGAAAGTCATCGGCTATATCAAACTGCAGATCCCTGCAGGTAAAGCCAATCCAAGCCCCCCCGTAGGCCCGGCACTGGGTCAACGTGGTTTGAATATCATGGAGTTCTGTAAGGCATTCAATGCCGCAACTCAAGGCATGGAGCCAGGGTTGCCGGTACCGGTGGTCATTACCGCGTTTGCCGACAAGAGCTTCACCTTCATCATGAAGACGCCGCCGGCGACGACCTTGATCAAGAAGGCAGCCAAGATTGATAAGGGTTCCGCCCGTCCGCATACTGACAAGGTAGGCAAGATCACGCGTGCGCAAGCTGAAGAAATCGCCAAGACCAAGATGCCCGATCTGACCGCCGCAAACATGGACGCCGCAGTTCGGACCATCGCGGGTTCCGCTCGCAGCATGGGTATTGAAGTGGAGGGTGTATAACATGGCAAATGTATCCAAGCGTGTAGACGCGTTGCGCGCAAAAGTCGATCGCAACAAGGTTTATGCCGTAGCCGATGCCCTGGTGCTGGCCAAGGAAACCGCAACCGCAAAGTTTGACGAGTCTATCGATGCCGTGATCAATCTCGGTATCGATGCGCGCAAGTCTGACCAGTTGGTGCGTGGAGCACTGGTGTTGCCCAAGGGCACTGGCAAGACCACCCGTGTCGCCGTGTTTGCTCAAGGCGCTGCCGCAGAGGCTGCCAAGGCCGCCGGTGCCGACATCGTCGGCTTTGAAGATCTGGCCGAACAAGTCAAGGGCGGCATGCTGGATTTCGACATCGCAATTGCGACGCCGGATGCCATGCGTATCGTTGGTGCTCTGGGTCAGGTGCTGGGACCTCGCGGTCTGATGCCTAACCCCAAGGTTGGTACCGTGACGCCTGATGTGACGACAGCGGTTAAGAATGCCAAGGCGGGTCAAGTGCAGTATCGCACTGACAAGGCGGGTATTGTGCATTGCACTATTGGCCGCGCCTCTTTTGCGGCAGATGCCTTGAAGGAAAATCTTCTGGCATTGGTGGATGCACTACAGAAGGCGAAACCGACTAGCAGCAAGGGGCAGTACCTGAAGAAGATCTCGGTCTCCAGCACCATGGGTGCCGGCATCCGGGTTGATCAGGCAACACTGAACGCGTGAAATAGTTAAGGCGGGAGGCGCGCCTTCCGCAGTAAAAGACTTTGGGCCTGCGTCAGCAATGATTGCAGGGTTATCAAAGACCGTAGGAGTCCGGGCAGGACTTAATCGGTAGTTTTCTCTGGAGGCTGACAGCTGACAGCGGAGTGCTATTGTCCTACGCAGATGGCGTTCCCTAGACAGGATGTACTCCTGATTGACAGGTCGCCGTGGGTAGGTCTTCGCGTTTCCAGAAACTTGGGAATTAGGAGGCTCAATTAACGGAAGGAGGTAAGGCCTTGAGTCTTAATCTTGAAGAGAAAAAAGCGGTAGTCGCTGAAGTTGGCGAGCAAGTCTCGAAGGCGCAAGCCATCGTGGTTGCTGAGTATCGTGGTTTGCCGGTCGGAAGCATGACGGCATTGCGGGCGCAGGCTCGTAATTCAGGCGTGTATTTGCGCGTTTTGAAGAACACGCTGGTTCGTCGTGCAGTGGACGGTACGCCGTTCGCAGGCCTCGCTGATCAGATGGTAGGCCCGTTGCTGTTCGGTATATCCACCGATCCAGTGTCGGCCGCCAAGGTGCTTAACGACTTCGCGAAAACCAATGACAAGTTGGTGATCAAGGCTGGCGCGATGCCAAATCATGTGCTGGACGCCAATGGCGTCAAGGCACTGGCAACGATGCCGAGTCGCGAAGAGTTGCTGGCCAAGTTGCTGGGTACGATGCAGGCACCAGTTGCCAAATTCGTGCAAACCCTCAACGAAGTGCCGACCAAGTTTGTGCGTGGTCTCGCCGCAGTGCGCGACGCGAAACAAGCCGCTTGATTTTAATTTAACTTTATATCTGGAGTATTACAAATGGCTCTGTCCAAAGCAGAAATTATTGACGCAATTGCAAACCTGACCGTTCTGGATCTGTCTGAACTGATCAAGGATCTGGAAGAAAAGTTCGGCGTATCCGCAGCAGCTGCTGTTGCCGTGGCAGCTCCTGCTGCTGCCGGCGCTGGCGCTGCCGCTGCTGAAGAACAAACCGAGTTCAGCGTGGTGTTGACCGGTATCGGCGACAACAAGGTTAACGTCATCAAGGCGGTGCGCGAATTGACCAGCTTGGGCCTGAAGGAAGCTAAGGATCTGGTTGATGCAGCTCCTAAGGCAATCAAGGAAGGCGTATCCAAGGCTGATGCCGATGCTGCAGCCAAGAAGCTGATCGAAGCTGGCGCTACCGCTGAAGTTAAGTAATAGAAGTTAGCTGTACCAGGGCTGGCGGGAAACCGCCGGCCTTTGGCCTTTTTCAGAGGCCAAAAGATAGCGGTCATCAACGCGCTGTCTTTTGCCCTCTCAAGCCCAGTGGAGATACCATGAGCTATTCGTTTACCGAGAAAAAACGCATCCGCAAGAGTTTCGCCAAACGCGTCAGCGTGCAGGAAGTTCCTTACCTGCTGGCGATGCAGTTGGAGTCTTACGCCAGCTTCTTGCAGGAGCATGTCCCGCACGAAAAACGCAAGGATAATGGACTGCAAGCGACTTTCAGCTCTGTGTTCCCTATCATCAGCCATTCCGGCAATGCGCGTCTGGACTATGTAAGTTATACCCTCGGCTCGCCTCCGTTCGATGTCAAGGAATGTCAGCAGCGCGGTCTGACCTTTGCAGCGCCCTTGCGCGTCAAGGTGCGCCTGACCCTGATGGATCGCGAAGCTTCCAAGCCAACCGTGAAGGAAGTCAAGGAGCAGGAAGTCTATATGGGCGAGCTGCCACTCATGACCGAGAATGGTTCGTTCGTCATCAACGGCACCGAGCGCGTGATCGTGTCCCAGTTGCACCGCTCCCCTGGCGTTTTCTTCGAGCATGACAGAGGCAAGACGCATTCCTCGGGCAAGCTGCTATTTTCGGCACGGATCATCCCTTACCGTGGTTCCTGGCTCGATTACGAATTCGATCCCAAGGATTACCTGTATTTCCGTATCGATCGCCGCCGCAAGATGCCGGTGACGATTTTGCTGAAAGCTTTGGGCTATACCCCGGAACAGATCCTGGCCAACTTCTACGATGTGGATACCTTCCATATCGGCAAGAAGAGTGTGCAGTTCGAACTGGTGCCGGAACGTCTGCGTGGCGAAGTCGCCAAGTTTGATATTATCGACAAGGACGGCAGCATCGTTGTTGCCAAGGACAAGCGCATCACCGTCAAGCACATCCGTGACATGGAAAAGGCAGGCATCAGCAAGATCACAGTGCCGGAAGAATTCATGTTGGGTCGCACTCTCAACGTCAATATCATCGACAAGGAAAGCGGCGAAATCGTCGCCAATGCCAATGACGAGTTGACTGAATCACTGCTGGAAAAGCTGCGCGAGGCTAATGTCACCAAGATCAATACGCTGTACGCCAACGATCTGGATCATGGTGACTACATCTCGCAGACTTTGCGCATCGACGAAATCGCCGATCAATATGCTGCACGCGTTGCCATCTACCGCATGATGCGCCCGGGCGAGCCGCCTACGCCTGATGCCGTGGAAGCCTTGTTCAATGGTCTGTTCTTCTCCGAGGAACGCTATGATCTGTCGGGCGTTGGCCGCATGAAGTTCAACCGTCGCGCCTATCCGGAAAAGATTGATGACCGCACCGTGCCCTGGCTCAAGCGTTTCTATGAAAGGGTTGGCCCGCATGGTGCCGAAGGTGCAGTCACGTTGTCGAACGAGGACATCCTGGCGGTCATCGGCATCCTGCTTGAACTGAGGAATGGCCGTGGCGAAATCGATGATATTGATCACCTCGGCAACCGTCGTGTGCGTTCTGTCGGTGAACTGGCGGAAAACCAGTTCCGCGCAGGGCTTGTGCGTGTCGAGCGCGCCGTCAAGGAGCGTCTGTCACAAGCCGAGTCTGATAATCTGATGCCGCACGATTTGATCAATGCCAAGCCGGTGTCGAGTGCGATCCGCGAGTTCTTCGGTTCCAGTCAGCTGTCGCAGTTCATGGACCAAACCAATCCGCTGTCGGAAATTACCCACAAGCGCCGTGTATCGGCGCTGGGACCTGGCGGCCTGACGCGCGAACGCGCAGGCTTCGAAGTGCGCGACGTGCACCCGACCCATTATGGTCGCGTCTGCCCGATCGAAACACCGGAAGGCCCGAATATCGGTCTGATCAATTCCCTGGCACTGTATTCACGCACCAACGAATATGGGTTCCTGGAAACACCGTATCGTCGCGTCGAAGGTAGCCAGGTATCGAGTGAGATCGATTATTTGTCCGCTATCGAAGAGTCGCAATACATGATCGCACAAGCCAACAGCGATCTGGACAAGTCGGGCAAGTTCACCGATGACCTGATCTCGGCAAGACATCATAACGAATTTACCATGTCGTCTCCGGACCGCATCCAGTACATGGACGTGGCGCCAGGCCAGATCGTGTCGGTCGCGGCATCGCTGATTCCGTTCCTCGAGCACGATGACGCCAACCGCGCATTGATGGGCGCCAACATGCAACGCCAGGCTGTACCTTGCCTGCGTGCCGAAAAGGCCGTGGTTGGCACCGGCATCGAGCGTACCGTGGCGGTTGACTCCGGCACCACCGTGCAAGCACGTCGTGGCGGCATTGTCGACTACGTCGATGCCAGTCGTATCGTGGTGCGTGTGCATGATGCAGAAGCCGCTGCCGGCGAAGTTGGTGTGGATATCTACAACCTGACCAAGTACACCCGCTCTAATCAGAACACCAACATCAACCAGCGTCCATTGGTCCGCGTCGGCGACAATATCGCTCGTGGCGATGTGGTGGCCGATGGTGCCTCGACCGACATGGGTGAATTGGCCCTGGGTCAGAACATGCTGGTGGCGTTCATGCCGTGGAATGGCTACAACTTCGAGGATTCGATCCTGATTTCCGAGCGAGTGGTGGCGGATGATCGCTACACCTCGATTCATATCGAAGAACTGTCTGTCGTGGCGCGGGACACCAAGCTGGGTGCTGAAGAAATTACCGGCGACATCTCCAATCTGTCCGAGCGCATGCTGGGACGTCTGGACGAATCCGGCATCATTCATATCGGTGCCGAAGTCGAAGCTGGTGACGTGCTGGTTGGCAAGGTAACGCCAAAGGGCGAAACCCAGCTGACGCCGGAAGAAAAGCTGCTGCGTGCCATCTTCGGCGAGAAGGCCTCGGACGTGAAGGATACCAGTCTGCGCGTGCCATCTGGCATGATAGGTACCGTCATCGACGTGCAGGTATTCACGCGTGAAGGCATCGAACGCGACAAGCGCGCTCAGCAGATCATCGACGACCAGCTCAAGCACTACAAGCAGGACATCGTCGATCAGATGCGCATCGTGGAAGATGACTTATTTGGCCGCATCCGTCGTCTGCTCGAGGGCAAAGTGGTTAACGGTGGTCCGAAGAAGCTGAAGAAGGGTGAGGCAGTTGACGCCGCCTATCTGGATGAGGTGCCGCGCTATGACTGGTTCGATATCCGCCTGGCGGACGAAGAGGCCGCGCGTCAGCTTGAGCAGCAGAAAGAGAGTCTGGAACAGGCTCGTATCGAGTTCGACAATCGCTTCGAAGAGAAGAAGCGCAAGCTGACGCAGGGCGACGAATTGCCCGCTGGCGTGCAGAAGATGGTCAAGGTTTACCTCGCCGTCAAGCGTCGCATCCAGCCAGGTGACAAGATGGCCGGTCGTCACGGTAACAAGGGTGTGATCTCCAAGATCGTGCCGGTGGAAGACATGCCGCACATGGCCGACGGTACGCCGATGGACATCGTGCTGAATCCGCTGGGCGTGCCGTCACGGATGAACATCGGTCAAATACTGGAAGTGCATTTGGGCTGGGCCGCCAAGGGGCTGGGTCTTCGCATCGAAAATATGCTGGCAGCACAGGCCAAAACGGCTGAGGTGCGCAACTTCCTCGACAAGATCTACAACAACACCGGCAAGTCCGAAGATATCGCGTCCTTGACCGACCTCGAGGTGCTGGAGTTGGCGCAGAACCTGAAGAAGGGCGTGCCATTTGCGACGCCGGTATTCGATGGCGCCACCGAAATTGAAATCCGTGCCATGTTGGATTTAGCCTTCCCGGATGATGATCCGCGTACTACGCAACTGCAGTTTGCCGCCGGCAAGACGCAGGTGACCTTGCTCGATGGTCGCACCGGAGAAGCCTTCGAGCGTCCGGTGACTGTGGGCTACATGCATGTGCTGAAATTGCATCACTTGGTCGATGACAAGATGCATGCACGTTCTACTGGACCCTACTCGCTTGTTACCCAGCAGCCGCTGGGCGGCAAGGCGCAGTTCGGTGGTCAACGTTTCGGTGAAATGGAAGTGTGGGCACTGGAAGCCTATGGCGCTTCCTACACTCTGCAGGAAATGCTCACCGTCAAGTCTGATGACGTTTCCGGTCGCACCAAGGTCTACGAGAACATCGTCAAAGGCGAACACAAGATCGATGCCGGCATGCCGGAATCGTTCAACGTGCTGGTGAAGGAAATCCGTTCGCTGGCGATCGACATCGACCTGGACCGTAACTAAAGAAAATAGCTATCAGCATTCAGCGGTCAGCAAAAACTGATCTCTGGAAGCTGATCGCTGACAGCTGATTGCTGACAGCAAAAACCGGAGGTTTTAAATGAAAGCTCTACTGGATTTATTCAAGCAGGTTACTCAGGAAGAAGAATTCGATGCGATCAAGATCGCGCTGGCTTCCCCTGAGAAGATTCGTTCCTGGTCCTACGGTGAAGTGAAGAAGCCTGAAACCATCAACTACCGCACCTTCAAGCCGGAGCGCGATGGGCTGTTTTGTTCCAAGATCTTTGGACCGACCAAGGACTACGAGTGCCTGTGCGGCAAGTACAAACGCTTGAAGCATCGCGGTGTGATTTGCGAGAAGTGTGGCGTCGAAGTGACCCTGTCCAAGGTGCGTCGTGAACGCATGGGACATATCGAGCTGGCATCCCCGGTTGCCCATATCTGGTTCCTGAAGTCGCTGCCTAGCCGGTTAGGCATGGTGCTGGACATCGCGCTGCGCGACATCGAGCGCGTGCTGTACTTCGAAGCTTATATTGTGATCGATCCGGGCATGACGCCGCTCAATCGCTGCCAGTTGCTGACGGAAGATGATTATCTCGCCAAGGTGGAAGAGTTTGGCGACGAATTCAATGCCATCATGGGCGCGGAAGGCGTGCGCGAACTGCTGCGCACCATGGATCTGCATACCGTAGTTGAAAAGCTGCGCCGCGAACTGGTAGAGACCGGATCTGAAGCTAAAATCAAGAAGATCGCCAAGCGTCTCAAGGTGCTGGAAGCGTTCCAGAAGTCGGGTATCAAGCCGGAATGGATGATCCTGGAAGTTCTTCCAGTGCTGCCGCCGGAACTGCGTCCGCTGGTGCCACTTGATGGTGGCCGTTTCGCGACTTCCGACCTGAATGATCTGTACCGTCGCGTCATTAACCGTAATAACCGCTTGAAGCGCTTGCTGGAATTGAAGGCGCCGGAAATCATTGTGCGCAACGAAAAGCGCATGTTGCAGGAATCGGTTGATTCCTTGCTGGACAACGGTCGTCGCGGCAAGGCCATGACCGGTGCCAACAAGCGCCCATTGAAGTCGCTCGCTGACATGATCAAGGGCAAGGGCGGCCGTTTCCGCCAGAACTTGCTGGGCAAGCGCGTCGATTACTCCGGCCGTTCCGTCATCGTAGTGGGTCCGCAACTGAAGTTGCATCAGTGCGGCCTGCCGAAGAAGATGGCGCTGGAACTGTTCAAGCCTTTCATCTTCCACAAGCTGGAAGTCCTCGGCCTCGCCACCACCATCAAGGCGGCCAAGAAGAAGGTTGAAGAGGAAGGTCCAGAAGTCTGGGACATCCTGGAAGACGTGATTCGCGAGCATCCGGTGCTACTGAATCGCGCACCGACATTGCACCGCCTCGGTATCCAGGCTTTCGAGCCGACACTGATCGAAGGCAAGGCCATCCAGCTGCATCCGCTGGTCTGCGCCGCCTTCAACGCCGACTTTGACGGTGACCAGATGGCCGTGCACGTCCCGCTGTCGCTGGAAGCGCAGATGGAAGCTCGCACCCTGATGCTGGCCTCCAACAATGTGTTGTCTCCCGCCAATGGCGAGCCGATTATCGTGCCGTCGCAGGATATCGTGCTGGGTCTCTATTACATGACGCGCGAGAAGGTGGCTGCGCGCGGTGAAGGCATGCGCTTCACCAATGTGGCTGAAGTGCAGCGCGCCTATCAACTTGGCGTGGTGGAATTGCATGCCAAAGTAACGGTGCGTTTGAAGGAATATGACCTGACTGAAGATGGCGAGAAGGTCGAGAAGATCGTGCGCCATGAGACCACGGTGGGCCGCGCTATTCTGTCCGAAATTCTGCCAGCTGGTTTGCCGTTCAGTGTGATCGACAAGGCGCTGAAGAAGAAGGAAATCTCCAAGCTGATCAACGCCAGCTTCCGCCGTGTCGGCATTCGCGAGACGGTGATTTTCGCCGACAAGCTGATGTACATGGGTTATACCTACGCTACCCGCGCCGGTATCTCGATCAGCATCAACGACATGCTGGTGCCACCTGAGAAGGAGGCGCTGATTGCCTCTGCCGAAGGCGAAGTGCGCGAAATTGAAAACCAGTACACCTCGGGTCTGGTCACTCAGGGCGAGCGCTATAACAAGGTGGTTGACATCTGGGGCCGCGCCGGTGATCGAATCGCCGACGCCATGATGAGGCAACTGCGAGAAGAGCCGGTGCTGGATCTTGACGGCGTGCAGAAGAAGGACTCTGCCGGCAAGCCCATGCGTCAGGAATCCTTCAATGCCATTTACATGATGGCCGACTCCGGTGCCCGCGGTTCTGCCGCTCAGGTGCGTCAACTGGCCGGTATGCGCGGCCTGATGGCAAAACCTGATGGCTCTATTATCGAGACGCCGATCACGGCGAACTTCCGCGATGGTCTGAACGTGTTGCAGTACTTCATCTCCACGCACGGCGCCCGTAAGGGTCTGGCTGATACTGCCTTGAAGACGGCGAATTCGGGTTACCTGACCCGTCGTCTGGTCGATGTAACGCAGGATCTGGTGGTTACCGAGCATGATTGCGGTACCACCGAAGGCCTGGTCACCAAGGCGCTGGTCAAGGGCGGTGAAGTCATCGAGCCGTTGAGCGATCGCATCTTGGGTCGTGTGGTGGCGACCGATCTGGTCAACCCGGAAACGCAGGAAACGGTGTTTGAAGCCGGCACTCTGTTGACGGAAGAAGAAGTCGAACTGATCGAGTCCTTGGGCATCGATGAAGTGAAGGTGCGTACGGCGCTTACCTGCGATACACGTTACGGTCTGTGCTCACAGTGTTACGGACGAGATCTGGGTCGTGGCAAGCTGATCACCATTGGCGAAGCAGTCGGCGTGATCGCGGCCCAATCCATCGGCGAACCGGGCACTCAGCTCACCATGCGGACCTTCCACATCGGTGGAGCGGTGTCACGTGCGGCTTCCGTGTCCCAAGTAGAGTCGAAGTCCAACGGCGTATTGCGCTTTACTTCAACCATGCGTTACGTGACTTCTGCGCGCAACGAGCAGATCGTGATTTCGCGTAATGGCGAAGCCATGATTACTGATGAAAACGGTCGTGAACGTGAGCGTCACCGCGTGCCTTATGGCGCCACCCTGAATGCCAAGGATGGCGACATTGTCAAGGCCGGGCAGGCACTGGCGACCTGGGATCCGCATACGCGTCCCATCATTTCCGAATATTCGGGCCGGGTTAAGTTCGAGAACGTTGAAGAAGGCGTGACGGTTGCCAAGCAGATCGATGACGTGACCGGTTTGTCATCCCTGGTCGTGATTGATCCGAAGCAGCGTGCAGGTCAGACCAAGGGCTTGCGTCCACAGGTTAAGTTGCTAGATGCCGAGGGTAATGAAGTCAAGGTTACCGCTACCGATACTTCGGTCAATATTACCTTCCAGATTGGTTGCATCATCACCATGAAGGACGGTCAGGAAGTCGGCGTCGGTGAAGTGCTGGCGCGCGTACCGCAGGAATCCTCCAAGACCCGCGATATTACCGGGGGTCTGCCACGGGTGGCCGAGTTGTTCGAGGCGCGTTCACCGAAGGATGCCGGCATGCTGGCGGAAGTCACGGGCACGTTGTCGTTCGGTAAGGATACCAAGGGCAAGCAGCGTCTGGTCATCACCGACCTTGATGGTGTGGCGCAGGAATTCCTGATACCAAAGGACAAGCATGTGACTGTGCATGATGGCCAGGTAGTAACCAAGGGCGAGACTATCGTCGACGGTCCGGCCGAGCCGCAGGATATTCTGCGGCTGCAAGGTCGCGAGGCGCTGGCGCGTTACATCATCGACGAAGTTCAGGATGTGTACCGTTTGCAGGGCGTGAAGATCAACGACAAGCACATCGAAGTGATCGTACGCCAGATGTTGCGCCGTGTGCGCATCACTGACGCCGGTGACGCTAACTTTATCCTCGGCGAACAGGTCGAGCGCGCTGATCTGCTGGCGGAAAACGAACGCGTTCTGGCCAAGGACTTGCGTCCTGCTACTTTCGAATACGTGCTGCTGGGGATTACCAAGGCGTCGTTGTCTACGGACTCCTTCATCTCGGCGGCATCGTTCCAGGAAACCACGCGCGTCCTCACCGAGGCGGCAATTCTGGGCAAGCGCGACGAATTGCGCGGGCTCAAGGAGAATGTCATCGTCGGTCGCTTGATACCGGCCGGCACAGGTCTGGCCTTCCACGAGGCGCGTAAGCGTCAGGCGGCAGGTGTCGATCAGGGCTCGAATGTGATTGAAGCACCTCTGGATTTGACGGTTGAACCAGAGCAGGTAACAACAGGGGACGCCGAGGTTGCTTGACAACCCCTGTCGTTGAAAATAGAATGCTATGTTTTTCGGGATGGCGTACTTCGCCGTCCCGTACTTTTTAGGGATTACAGAACATGCCAACCATTAATCAGTTGGTGCGGAAGCCGCGCCAAAAGGTGGTAACGAAGAGCAAGGTGCCAGCCCTCGAGGCTTGCCCGCAGAAGCGCGGTGTTTGCACTCGTGTTTACACGACAACGCCGAAGAAGCCGAATTCTGCATTGCGTAAGGTCGCCAAGGTGCGTCTGACCAATGGTTACGAAGTCATCAGCTACATCGGTGGTGAAGGCCACAACTTGCAGGAGCACTCGGTTGTGCTGCTGCGCGGTGGACGGGTCAAGGATTTGCCAGGCGTGCGTTACCACATGGTTCGCGGCAGTCTGGATACCGCAGGCGTCAAGGATCGCAAGCAGTCGCGTTCCAAGTACGGTGCCAAGCGTCCTAAAGCCGCATAATAATCAGGAATCGAGATAAACCATGCCAAGACGTAGAGAAGTCCCCAAGCGCAACATTCTGCCTGACCCGAAATTCGGCAGCCAGGAAGTGTCCAAGTTCGTCAATGTGCTGATGACCGGCGGCAAGAAGTCGGTCGCCGAAAGCATTTTGTATCGTGCTCTGGCTCAAGTTGAGATCAAAAGCGGCAAGAATCCGCTGGAAGTTTTCACCACGGCCATTACTAATCTGCGTCCGGTGGTTGAAGTAAAGAGCCGTCGCGTGGGTGGTGCCAATTACCAGGTGCCGGTAGAAGTGCGTCCGGTGCGCCGTACTGCACTTGCCATGCGCTGGTTGCGGGATGCTGCGCGCAAGCGCGGTGAAAAATCCATGGGTCTGCGTCTTGCGGCCGAGTTGGTTGAGGCGTCCGAGGGTCGTGGTTCGGCCATGAAGAAGCGTGAAGAAGTGCACCGCATGGCAGAAGCCAATAAAGCGTTCTCGCATTTCCGTTTCTAACAATCCGCATCAACCAATCATTAAAGTAAAAGGTATTCGCTGTGGCTCGCAAAACCCCCATTGAACGTTATCGCAACATCGGCATCAGCGCGCACATTGATGCGGGCAAGACTACGACGACAGAGCGTATTCTTTTCTACACCGGCGTGAACCACAAGATTGGCGAAGTGCATGATGGCGCCGCGACGATGGACTGGATGGAGCAGGAGCAGGAGCGCGGCATTACCATTACTTCGGCCGCCACTACCTGCTTCTGGAAGGGCATGGATCTGTCCTTCCCTGAGCACCGCTTCAATATCATCGACACTCCCGGACACGTTGACTTTACGATTGAAGTCGAGCGCTCGATGCGGGTGCTGGATGGTGCCTGTATGGTGTATTGCGCCGTCGGTGGCGTGCAACCGCAGTCGGAAACCGTGTGGCGTCAGGCCAACAAGTACAAGGTGCCACGTCTGGCATTTGTTAACAAGATGGACCGCATGGGCGCAGATTTCTTCAAGGTCGTTGATCAGATGAAGCTCCGCTTGAAGGCTAATCCGGTGCCTATCGTCATTCCCATCGGCAAGTCAGAGACTTTCACCGGTGTGGTCGATCTGTTGAAGATGAAGTCCATTATCTGGGATGAGGCTGGTCAGGGCATGACTTTCCAGTATGGCGAAGTGCCGGCCGATCTGCAGGAACTCGCTGTGAAGTGGCGTGAATCCATGGTTGAGGCGGCTGCCGAAGCCAACGAAGAGTTAATGAACAAATATATTGAGACCGGCGAGTTGTCGGAAGACGAAATCGTGCTCGGTCTGCGTACTCGTACCATTGCCGGTGAAATTCAGCCGGTGCTGTGCGGTTCCGCATTCAAGAACAAGGGCGTGCAGCGCATGCTGGACGCCGTGGTACTGCTGTTGCCATCCCCGGTCGATATTCCAGACGTCAAGGGTGAAACTGAAGCCGGTGTTCCAACGACCCGCAAAGCGGATGACTCGGAAGGATTCTCGGCGCTGGCGTTCAAGTTGATGACCGATCCGTTCGTTGGTCAGTTGACCTTTGTGCGCGTCTATTCCGGCGTGTTGAAGAAGGGCGACACCGTTTACAACTCGGTCAAGGGTCGCAAGGAACGCATCGGCCGTATCGTGCAGATGCACGCCAATGACCGCCTCGAAGTCGATGAAATTCTGGCCGGTGATATCGCCGCCTGTATCGGCCTGAAGGATGTGACTACCGGTGAGACCTTGAGCTCCATCGACAAGCCGATCATTCTTGAACGCATGATCTTCCCGGAACCGGTGATTCACGTGGCCGTTGAGCCGAAGACCAAGGCCGACCAGGAAAAGATGGGCATTGCATTGGGACGTCTGGCACAGGAAGATCCATCATTCCGCGTGCGTACTGATGAAGAAACTAACCAGACCATCATCTCCGGCATGGGCGAACTGCATCTGGAAATTCTGGTCGATCGCATGCGTCGCGAATTTGGCGTTGAAGCCAACGTCGGTGCGCCGCAAGTAGCTTATCGTGAAGCGATCAAGAAGAAAGTCGAAGTCGAAGGCAAGTTCGTCAAGCAGTCTGGTGGTAAGGGTCAATTCGGACACGTCTGGATTATTCTGGAACCCTCCGAGCCAGGCAAGGGATTCGAGTTCGTCGATAACATCAAGGGCGGCACCGTGCCACGCGAATTTATTCCGGCCGTGGAAAAGGGTCTGCGTGAAACCATTCCCAATGGCGTGCTGGCCGGATACCCGGTGGTCGATGTCAAAGTAACGCTGTTTGACGGTTCCTACCATGATGTGGACTCCAATGAAAATGCCTTCAAGATGGCGGCATCCATGGCGTTCAAGGACGGCATGCGCAAGGCAGATCCCGTGCTGCTGGAGCCTATCATGGCGGTTGAAGTTGAGACGCCGGAAGACTACATGGGTGACGTGATGGGTGACTTGTCATCCCGTCGTGGCGTGATCCAGGGTATGGAAGACATGGCTGGTGGCGGCAAGGCGATCAAGGCTGAAGTGCCGCTGTCCGAAATGTTCGGCTATTCCACCACCGTGCGTTCGCTGTCGCAAGGCCGGGCAACTTATTCGATGGAGTTCAAGCATTACGCTGATGCGCCACGAAATGTGGCTGACGCAATCATCAACAAGAAATAAGTACTATTTTTAAAGGAAGATAATCATGGCAAAAGGCAAATTTGAACGGACCAAGCCGCACGTAAACGTCGGCACGATAGGCCACGTTGACCACGGCAAGACGACGCTGACGGCGGCGATCACCACCATTCTGTCGAAGAAGTTTGGCGGCGAAGCCAAGGCTTACGACCAGATCGATGCGGCGCCGGAAGAAAAGGCACGCGGCATTACCATTAACACCGCGCACGTGGAATATGAAACGGCTAACCGCCACTACGCCCACGTTGACTGCCCGGGCCACGCCGACTATGTGAAGAACATGATCACGGGCGCTGCTCAAATGGATGGCGCGATTCTGGTCTGCTCCGCTGCTGACGGCCCGATGCCGCAAACGCGTGAACACATTTTGCTGGCCCGTCAGGTTGGCGTGCCATACATCATCGTGTTCCTGAACAAGGCCGACATGGTGGACGATCCTGAGTTGCTGGAACTGGTTGAAATGGAAGTGCGTGAATTGCTATCCAAGTACGACTTCCCTGGCGACGACACCCCGATCATCATCGGTTCTGCCAAGCTGGCGCTGGAAGGCGACACGGGCGAATACGGCGAAGCTGCGATTTTCAAGCTGGCGGAAGCGCTGGACACCTACATTCCGATGCCGGAACGCGCCATTGACGGCACCTTCCTGATGCCGGTAGAAGACGTGTTCTCCATTTCCGGTCGTGGCACTGTGGTGACGGGACGTATTGAACGCGGCATTGTCAAAGTTGGTGAAGAACTGGAAATCGTCGGCATCAAGCCAACGGTCAAGACCACCTGTACTGGCGTTGAAATGTTCCGCAAGTTGCTGGATCAGGGTCAGGCTGGCGACAACGTTGGCGTACTGCTGCGCGGCACCAAGCGTGAAGACGTTGAGCGTGGCCAGGTATTGGCCAAGCCAGGATCGATCAAGCCGCATACCAAGTTTGCTGCCGAGATTTACGTCTTGGGCAAGGATGAAGGTGGCCGTCACACGCCATTCTTCAATGGTTACCGTCCGCAGTTTTATGTCCGTACCACCGACGTGACCGGCGCAGTTGAATTGCCAGCCGGCACCGAAATGGTGATGCCTGGAGACAACGTATCCATCACGGTGGCACTGATTGCTCCGATCGCGATGGAAGACGGCCTCCGCTTCGCCATCCGTGAAGGCGGTCGTACCGTCGGCGCCGGTGTCGTTGCCAAGATTAT
>CAIJXJ010000114.1 GCA_903824575.1 uncultured Methylobacillus sp. | reverse complement strand
TGGTAGTCCAGTCGTCGCGTATGAGTATGCAGAATCGCAGTCATGCCCATCTCGATGCCCAACTTCTTCGGATTTAAGCCGAAATCCTTCAGGGTACTGACTGCGCACGAAAACAACATCGCGTAGATCTCACTTTGATGGCACCTAGCCAACGGTCGTAACTCTGCGGGCAAGGTAAACGTGACCATGAAATAGTCAACCGGCAATAATTTGGCGCGCTGTCGATCGAGCCATTGTGTGGCTTCGTGGTTCTGACACTTGGGGCAACTGCGGTGACCGCAAGAAAGCGGCTGGCTTTCCTGTTGATCGCAGGCCGTGCAATGAACCTGCAATTCACCGGAAGCGGGCGTGCGGCAACGCCCGATTGCGTTAAAGGCTTGCCACTGCACACCAGACAGTTGATCCGCATAGCGCGCTATGAATGGATCATGATAGTAATCAAAGAGCGAGGCGAGCTCCATGATCACAACTTCTTAAAATCGACTTGCAAGGTATTGATCAGACTGTTGATGACAGTCAGGGATGCCTGCTCGGTGGTCGGTGTGAGTTGCGCGTAAAGTGCCGTCGTGGTGGGACTGGAGTGACCGAGTAAACCTTGAATATGAAGAAGGCTTAAGCCCTGTTCAAGCAGATGTGTTGCGAAGGCGTGACGAAGCGAATGTATGGATACTTTTTTTTAATGCCGCATTGCTCGACCACGGCCTTCATCGCGGCCTGTGCTCCACTGCGATCCATGTGCGTAGTAGCATTGCGAACGGATTCGATTGGGCCTGAAGCATTGGGGAATATAAATAATGGATGACGGTGTTTGCGCCACAACGCGCGCAGTGCTTGGTAAGTCAGATCCGGCAGCGGAACCATCCGATCTTTATGACCCTTGCCTCGTCGGATGTGCACCATTTTGCGTTCCCAATCAATATCACCTACTTGCAGCGCCAGCGTTTCGCTTAGTCGCAAGCCCATGGAATAGGTCGTCAATAGAAACACCCTATAGCGTAGATGATTCGTGGCGCCAATCAATTGCTGAATTTCAGCCGTGCTGAGAATATCAGGTAGTGTCCGCACCTGCGGTGGCTTGATAATATCAAGCCATCTCCAGTCGAGCTTGAGTGTGTATTGCCAGTAGAATTGCAGTCCATTACGATCAATTTTGACTGTGCTCCAGGAATGCGACTCAACAAGCGCAGCAAAATAGGCTTCCAATTGTTCGATGTTCAGCTTGTCCGGGCAGCAATCGTAATACGTTGCGAGCCTTCGCACGGGACGGGCATAGGCGTCAATTGTGCCTTCGCTCATCCCTCTGAGTTTGAGGCTTCTCAGGTTGGTCTGGTACAGTGCATCAAATCGTAATTGTTCGGTGGGATCCATATAAGCTCCTTGGTAACGCTGATCGAAATTGAGCAGCACCACGGAGTCTTACACAAATTCGAGGTTTTTTCTGCCGCATAGCGGCTTCGTCCAACGTAGAGCTAACCGGGCGCGCTGGTGACCTATGCCCGTAGGAAAGTCACGCTGTTGCGCGCTCCGGTTCAGCGGCGGGTTAGGCTCTGGATAGCCAAACGGCAGGATCTCTGTTGCCATGGAATTCCGCCAATACAACGATATGATGCTTCTCTGCGCGAAAATAGACACTGTATGGAAAGCGATTGGCGACAACGCGCCGAATATTCTCGCGAACGACTGCAAACTGAAGAGGGTTATCAGATGCTCGCGATATGCAACGATCAATCTCAGTAATGAACTCAAGCCCAAGGCCAAGTCGTTTGCCTTCATACCATGCACTTGCTTCGATAAACTCTGCACTTGCGGCTT
>CAIJXJ010000113.1 GCA_903824575.1 uncultured Methylobacillus sp. | reverse complement strand
CAGCACATCGTAATGCGCCAGGAATTCAATCTGTTGTTCGATTGCTTTGCGTTCCGTTATATCCGAGAATAACGAAACATAATTCATCAGTTCGCCCTTGTTGTTCTTAACCACTCCGATAGACAGCCGTATGGGATAAATTTCATCCGATTTTCTCCGCAACCAGACTTCTCCTTGCCATTGCCCTGTCTCCTCAACGCTCGCCCACATCCCCTGTAAAAAAGCCGGTGCCTGTTTATCGGCAGTCATGAAATTGGCATTTTTGCCTATGGTTTCCTCCTCACCATATCCGGTAATTTCAGAAAATGCCGGATTGACAGCCAAAATATTTTTATCGGCATCCGTGATCAGGATCGCCTCGCTGCTGCCATGAAACATCTTGCCAAACAATTCGAGGCGCTCAGTCGCACGCTCCAGGTTTTCCACCAGCGCATTAAAGGTTCTAGCCATCTCGCCAATATCCGGATTGGTTTCATCCACATCGGCACGTTTGGATAAATCATTCTCGCGCTGAATTTCAGACATTGCCATTTGCAGTTTTTTTACGGGTTCGGCGATGTTACGGACAATAAGGGTCCTGACAAACCATGAAATAAGTATGGAAAGAAATATCTGAATAACAATGTGTCCGATCCATAGCCAACTCTTAATTTCATGCAGAACAGAGTCATCCTTGCTGAGATCGATAGTTACGCTGGCCGCCCCGTTTACCTCGCCCACCGGAGTGTTATGACATGCCAGGCAATTGGTGCTTCTAAAATTCGCTAACGCAATAAACGGCACGACAACTCGGAGCAAAGGAGCTCCGTTCTTCACCTCAATTTTCTTAAACTGGCTCTTGCCTGTTGCCAACACCTCGCGGTCCATTTCATCCACCGGCTGCTCGCTGCTCAAACCTGCACCGAACTGCGCCACAACACTCTTGCCGCGAATGATGCGCAGTTCTTTGACCCCTTCCAATTGCTGCATTTTATTCAACAGCAACTTGCGATTTTCGGGATCAGAAATCGTGCCGGTCAACATCAGCATGTTCATACCGTTAATCAGACCATCTGCTGTATCGTGGGCACGTGCTTCGGCAGAGGCCATAATCTGGCCTTCAAAGCGTGTGATGACCCATTCCATCGAGATAAAAAACAAAATGATCAATGAGCCCTGTATCAGGATATGCAGTTTTTCCTGCACCCCCAGACCATGCCATTTTTTAATGAGCTTGCCAACCATCACGATTCCCTATTTGAAATAGGTTTATATTTTCGCACAAAAGAACCATCTGCATAGTCAGATCATCCTTATTTAATGCTGTTGCGGCTTTTCACGATGCAGTGGACGATTCAGCGCCCATACGCTGCCGTAAAGCACCGCCGCCAGCAGTCCGATCAGCCAGAACATTGAGCCTTCTCCAAACGCTTGCATGGACACTGCCGCCACGATCGGGCCGGCAATGGCGCTACCTGAATAGATCATGGATATGCTACTGACATTGTACTCAAGTTGGCCGGAACGACTCGTTGTGGCAGCAACGAGAGCCAGGGAGCACTTGAGTGCGTTTTTAAAAGACTCTATCAAAAATGGACTGCGCTGT
>CAIJXJ010000112.1 GCA_903824575.1 uncultured Methylobacillus sp. | reverse complement strand
TGTCAAGCTAAAAGTTACAATAGCGTGCCGTCGGAATCAACCCGACCCACAAAACAATAATATTGTTTCCGCTACGCACGGTTTTAGAAAGTTGCTGATGACCCAAAATCATATTGACCCGAATACTGAGGCTGAAAACGGCAGCGCTGCCGATATTTTTGTCGATCCGGTCAAGTCGCAGAAAGCGCTCGATGAAGTCTCGCTGATCGAGTCGTTACCGACCCAGGGCAGAAGGGAATATCGCAGGTCTACCCGTTACAATGTTTCGTGGCGCGTCATCATCGACCTCGAAGGTCACTCGTCCTATGAGGGAAAAATCAAGGATATATCGTTACATGGCGCGGCTGTTCTGAACGAGCTTAATTTGAGACCCAATACCCCCATCACCTTGCACATTCAAATACCTCCGTTGGTCAAACAGGGTAAACCCAGAGTGATTCAGGTTGCAGGCAAGATTTCCTATACGGTTCATGATGTCAAGCAGCAGTGCTTCAGGGCTGGCATTGCCTTTACTGAATTCAGCCTGGACTCCGACCGTGCCTATCTGGAAGCGCGTTTATCAGAGCATCAGGTAGAAGTGGGCTAACGGACATGGCAATGAAGCCACACCCCGCTTCACTCGCTATACTCTTGAAGTAGCCAACGACATCTTTCGAATTTATCATAGCGACATGGTATTGCAAGTATCAATAAAATCAAGGTAAAGCATCAGGTAGAAGTGTAGCCCGGATGCAATGCAATGGAATCCGGGGTTCATGGTTTCAGCTTTGTGCCCAGAGCTGTGCCTCAGCATAATCGGTGAATACCTGTACGTCTGCGTCAATGAACAGTCGCGATAACCAGGCCTGCCAGGTCAGCCACTGATCACTGGTGACCACTGCGATTTTACTGAAATCGTGATTGTGCTCGCGGCTGAAAAACTTGATTTCTTCCCAGGCGACATCCACGGTGTAATCCAGCATCGCGCGCAAATCGAACAATAAATTGACTTGTCCGGGCGATTTAAGTTTGTACAGGGAATGTTCTTCAAAACTCTTGAAGTCGTTCAGGGTAAATTCGCCGAGCACTGCGATGTTAACCAGGTTGTCGGATTGTTCGATGGTGATCATTTGGTTCCTTTTTCGGGCTGTAAGGGTGAAAGGCGCAAGCTTAGCACACCGCCGCCAATGATGAACGCCATACCCAGCCAACTGACCAGGCTCAGGGTTTCTCCCCACAGCAGCATACCGAACAGGCTGGCAAAGATGATCGTGCTATAGGCCAGGCTGCCGACTACCAGCGTTTTGCCGGTGCGATAGGCGCGTGTCATGGAAATTTGTGCGAGTGTTCCCGAAGTGCCCAGGCCTGCCAGGATTGCTAGTCCTCGCGGGGTGATGGGATGCAGGGTATTGAACAGTATCCATATTCCGCTGCCGATAGAGGCAACCAGGCTGAAATAGAACACCGTGCGCGTATCCGGTTCGCCCAGCAACCCGAGTTGTCTGAGATTAAGGTAGGCAACGCCGGCGAGAAAGCCCGATAGCAGACCCAGTAAGCCGGGCAGCAACTGATCCTTTTGCAGGGTGGGATGCAGTAACAGCACCACGCCGCAAAAACCCAGCAATATGGCGACGGTCAGTGGCAGATTGAATTTTTCCTTATGTACCAGTACGGTGAATGCCGTCAGAAACAGGGAAGCGGTGTAATTAAGGGTGATGGCGGTGGCTAGCGGCAGCA
>CAIJXJ010000111.1 GCA_903824575.1 uncultured Methylobacillus sp. | reverse complement strand
TCATTCTGTAGTGCACAAAAACTGATCGCCGGCATCGAGACCATGCACATGGTGAAGAAGGGGCAGTTGCATTGCCCCAGTGGACAAGCTATGTCCGCACCAGGCCAGTTCTACAGCCTGGCTTTCTGATCAACTCGTTGGCAACGGCGCGATCTTTCCCGTGATACCCTTATCGCGACAGAACCCCTGCACGTCCTCGGGCCACGCGTGGCTGTAGCCGCTTAGCGACGAGCGTGCCGTGGCACTGTTCTCCAAGCAGGGCTTTGGCAGCCCAAAAGACTATGGTGCCAAGGCACCCACCACATTGAAAGCATTGCTGGGATTCCTGCACGCCGCGCGTGTGCGTGGCTACTCGATGATTGATGGTGTCTTTGCGCCCGGCATGGCGGCCGTAGCCGCGCCGGTGCAACGGCCAGGGCGGCCGGCGCTGGGCGTGATCAGCATTGCCGGACCAGCGACGCGCCTGACAGTTGCGCGCATTCAGGCACTCTCCCCCGCCTTGCTGGCTGCAACCAATGAATTGGCCTCGCAGAGCAGTGCTTCTGGTCCATTCACCAGACCGCCATTGGGGCAGCCTGAATATGAACGCACCACAATGAACGATAGAGGCATGCAGTTTGAATGCAGCCCCTGTTAACGTAAGAGTGCACGGGTAAAGCGCAGCTGCGAATATGTTGAGAATCGGACTTATCACAGCGACGATCGCTCTTGTAAGTCCGGAACTATTGAACGAATTAGGCTGATCATAATGTGTCGATGGCACCAGTCTTTATAAGGATCTCAATAATCTCTGTGTACCCTTTCTTCCTAGCCGTTTCTAAAGAAGATAAACCATAGCGATTTTTTGAATTTATATCAGCACCTGACTGTATGAGTGCGGCAACGATTTCAGTATGATTGCCTGCAACAGCAAGAGTTAAAGGAGTTTCGCCATTGACGTCCATTTCTTCAATATACGCACCAGCACCGATCAGAAGTTGTGCGATGTGGTGACGACCGTTTGCAGCAACGAGGTGGAGCGGAGTCATCAAATCATCTTCGACTGCATTTACATCTGCTCCAGCCTCAATTAGTGCAGTTACTACCGCGATAGGATCATCAATATCCATATAAGTGGAGTAATGCAAAGCTGTCACACTATTTGAGTCTCTTTGATTTACGTTTGCGCCATCTTCGATCAATATGGACACAATCTTGCTGTTGCCACATATCGTTGCCATATGGAGTGGAGAATACGTTGAGTTCAATTCATAGGATAGTGATCCAACGGCATACTCTACGGCATCAACATCTCCATTAAGAATTGCTTTAATTAGGTCAAGCTCGCAATATTCACTTTCACACTCCATTTCAGCCAGTTCTTCCGCATCATTTCTACATTGAACAATGTCTTCTTTCGACATGCCTGATGAGAATGAAGCAGCGATTTCGCCAAATTCGATCGCCTGCTTCAATGTTTTCGCCTTTCGCGCTTGGTAGAACATATCAGTAAGGCGCTCTGTCTGGGATATCTTTTTGGCAGCTTCATAAGCTTCAAGCTTTTTTTGAAAACCTGCAGGTGCCTTTTCAATAGCGATCTCATCGTAGATTTCAAAAATTATGATTGAAGAGCCATCCTTACGGTGGGTATGCGTAATGTCAACCAAACCTTTTTCCGTGTTGCATATGTCACGCTCATCGTCTTGATTTAAAATAAACCAAAGTTTTCTACCTTGCCAATACCAGACAATGTCAGCAGCTTCAATTCGAACCCCACGATCTCCAAACCAGGCCAGAACTTCTTTAGTTGTTTTCAATTTCGTTTCCCTTCTGCAGGCCATACGGCATACAAATTATTCCGGGAACCGCCGGCACGGGCGAACACATTTGTGTCCGTAAGGGAAGCTGAGAATCTGCACCCTTGGAAAGGTATATTGGGGCTAGATCAAACAATCAATAGCAAAGTCAATAAAAATTGAAAATTAAACCAAATCCAATTCACAAATTACAAACAGTAATTCGTAGATCGAATTGATTGCAAATCGGGCTGACTATGGGGGAATAAAAAATGTTTAGGATGCTCAAAATCTCTTACTTCAGAAACGATGCGAAAAACCAGGCATTTGTAATTAATCCTTGCAGACAATTTGGGGTATCGACATAGGGCTGCTGCAATTGCCGCTATCTAGGAAAAATTGTGCAGTTGAGTGGGAGAGCAATTCTGCGTCTGTACTCGGCAGTGGCGTTGGTTAGTAGGTCTTGCAATAGGCCGTCGGCGCATTCTTCCAGCGTCTTGTCAAACACCACCAGCAAGCTCCGCCAGAAGAAGGCATTGACCGGGTTGCGCAAAAAAGCATCAACTGGTAGGGCACGTTGGGGGCTGGCACAAAGGGAGCCATCGGCTCAATCGAGCGCAGATGATTGCCGTCAGCATCCATATGCTCCAGGATGGCGTAGGCCAAGGGTCGATCGCGGGCATAGGTCAGCAACGCGCAGCCCACCTCAAAATACCAACCAGGCGGTATGTTGAGGTGGGCTGCGTGGTGCGGTTTGTGACCACGGCGTTGCTCCCTAGCCGGCAATGAGGTGATCGCGCAGTTGCGATACCAGCATCGGGGACTGCTGGTCACTGTGGCCAGCAGACATAAAACACCTTGGAGTCTGGGCGGCAGACGGATTTGAAAACTCCCTTTCGACCCTTCTGAATCGCTCAGGCCGCATTATTTCGATTTGGGCAAAGGGTCAGGTACCCCTGAAAACGTCTGTTTTTGACCGATTTTTCTTCTGCTGCCTCGACTCTTCAAACCACAAACTTGACCGTACTTACTGACTGGCATGCACAAAAGCGTCCAAGCTGAACTCGACGAGTTCTTCGCGCATTTGAATCAGAAAGCCCAATTGGTGCGCCATGTGTCCGCCCAAGCGTTTGCCTCTTCAATACTGGACCAGTAATATTGGGATACCCGATTGGCAGCATCCGACTGCAATTGCTGCATTAATTGCACCGGGCTGAAGATAATCTCGCCAATGCGGGATGACTGCTTTCGGTCAATGAATCCGAACTGGTCAATTTCGGCTTTGAGTCGACCTATGTCAGCCGGTACGGTACCGGCCTCGCTCCATCAACCCATCGAATGCCTCGCCAAAGAGCGATAACGGACTATCCAACAGTGTGGATTGTCACTCATGTCGCGGAGCCTAGATTATGTTGAACCTCGCGAAGGCTGCTGCGGCCGGTGGAGCAGAGGAATGCAAACGCTCAGTTTGAACGAGCATGGAAGCTGTTCATAACAGGGGCCTATGCATAACCGCCTCCTCTTGCCGAACATATGGTGAAGGTCGCACAACTAATCAAGATTTGATCAGTACCTTCCAAGTGATCCATATTTTTCCCTGGATCAAAAAAGCCGACCTCTCAAATGGGCGCTGGTGCAGTCGCAGAGACCAAGTCGAGGGGGTAACCGCCAAAAGGGTCTAAAACGCAGCCTAGGCCATTTAAATCGCTTTTGATTGAAATGGCTGATTGAAATTGGTCAAAAGTTAGAGGGAGTATCAAATTGCGACTGAAAAGTAATGTTCATTTTATGCCAAATGGGTATTTTAGGATCAAAAGTCGAGAATCCGGTAGTTCTAATTCCTATTCAGATGGTGAAAATCCGCAAAACAAAAAGTTGTCTGATAAGAAAGGATGCATCAGAGGGATAGGGCGGAATAAGTGCCAAATGACGACATGCAAACTCGGTGATACTGAAATGTGGATTTCAGTGAGGTTTCCATAAAAATCCAAAAAAATCTCAAAATAATTACATGTCAGCCCTTTATTTAAGTAAACCAAACTCCACTTAATTTGTTAAGAGAATAGTTTCTTAATTAAATTGGAAGGAAAAGTTTATGGGTACACCAAAGGTCAGCATTCACTACATCAATCAAGACGCAGAGCGGGTATGCACCAGTTACTGGGGCAGCCATATGGACAAGCAGGGATTGTTCTTCTTGTGGTGGAACGATGGTGAAGGAAGGCTTTTGGTCCCCCGGAAATATGAGCACACCGCCGATGAAATGCTCACCGGGCGCAAGGTAATCATCACCTGTGGCAATAGGCTGTTCGTTACGGATAAGAATGCCGTAGAAATCTTGTTTGATGATGGCACTGACGCCCCCTTTTTTGTCGAGGTCAACTCACGGCAGTGCAGTCAACTTCTTCCTGATAATGAAAATGGAATCACTTTTCCGTTTGGCATCTGGACGCGAGCTGGGCAGGTAGCTAAGTTCACTGGTTGCTACAAATACGCAGCTAAGTTTGTGCGGAAATCCAAATAAAAATCGTCTAGAACTTGAATTTTTCACTGACTCACGCGCAAGGAATAAAAATGGCAACGCAAAATGTAATCAATGCTCAAGATATTGCAGCTGGTGAAGCGATAAAAATTGAACCTCTGGAGGGAGAAGCACAGCACGAGAATATCGTGATGGCACTTCGCGATGAATACAAAGAGCCCCTTACAAATGTAAGCACTGGAGCATTTGGCCTCCTCGTAACCGGTTTGAGCGAGGACTTTACTTCGAGGACCCGAATTCCGGTGGGTATGCTCACTGAGGTTGTAGATGCGATTGGAGAGATTGTAGAAGGAGCGAAAGGCTTGTTTATAAGGCCAGCTTTGATCTTTACGACAGGGTTCGTGTCGCCTGGTGCTGTGATATTCTGCACTGAACCTGTGTCCATGCAGGTCTCAGATAAGTTGAATATTGTGATCGTTGAGTTTCTCGCAAAGCTGAAGCGTAAATCCAATCCAGACTACACAATTGAATTTATAGATGCTATCCGGGAGGATGGTTTGATTGCCTTTGAGGTGGCCGTAAACAAGACGATAGAAAATGTTGGCGGCAAGCGACTGACCCATGACATTACTTTGCTGGAGCCGAAGGGTGGCCGATTGGCGATAGTTAATGGAACATTGCAAGCTCCACATTCAGATTTGCCCGAGCCCAGTAAACGTGAAGAGAAGTACAAGGGGATTCTGATGGCACACGACGTGTCTCAGAGGAAAATTAAAATTAAAAAAGGCGACAAGATGGTTGAGATTAGTACTGATTTTGAAACACATCATGTCGCGATAACCTGCGTTCTGTCGAAGTTAATGGCCGAAGTGATTGTGGACGTAGTGGAATCGCACAGGGCAGGAGAAATTGTAGGGGTTGAGATGAATAATATTGCATTTGATGTGTCGTGTTGGTCGGCAAATGTGAATGACACCTAAGCCATCCAAAATACCATCCATAGTATGCAGATTTCCAGTCTGGTAACTGTCAAATCGCCATCTTGCAGAACAGCTCTGTTTTTTTGAATTGTTCCGTTGGGGAGGACGTGTCGGTCGATTCGACGTTTTGGATTTTCCTCGGAGGCGCTATTTGCAGTTATTGTGGTAGATTTGATTGAATCAATAAAATCTACTCCAGACTCTGGGTGATATACCAAGCGCAGATTGGTGGATTTCAATCCAAGTGATTTCATGAATGTAAGCACCGATGAAATCTGACTCGCGTCATAGAGAATCAGTTCCATTCTCGCGTTTGCCATGAGATGCCACTCAAGTAGCTCAAAGTCGCCTTTGGATATCTCTTTCGTGCAAATTGCAAATAAGCGCTTCCATCCGGAGAGCGGGATATCATTGAAAATCTCTTTTGTTGCCTGATCATCTAGCTTGACGTTCGGCTTTATTCGAATAAACAGTTTATTAAAATGATCGTCAAATTCCATGCATTCTGCATGCTTGAGTCCGGCGCGTTCCTTCGCCTGTTCCTTATCTAGCCCTGAACCTAAGTTGCGTGCAAAGGTCAAGAATTGCAGCATCCGGGTACGAAATTTTTTCTTGGGGGAGCTTGCTAGTTGCCCCTCGGCAATCTTGAACTCGCTTGCTCTGCTAAGTCGATCTAAGTCAAAGTCGACATAAAGGGCTGGGCCCGAGTCCTTTCTCGACGGATCTGTTGGCCTATTGATCCAGTTCGCCAAGGTGTGCGTGTAACTAAGTACCGTAACTCCAGGGCTTGCGTGTCCAAGTAAACGTGCCACTGCCCACAAATTTCGCTTGTCGATTCTTGAATGGCCAAGCAGAAGTCGTTGAATGTGCTGGCTGTCTTGTAGTGATAGGGCGCCAGAAAAGGTCTGAGGGAGGTTGGCAATCGAACCCATCATTCGCATCGCAAAGGCATGCCGCAAGTGATGGGTTGTCGTGCTTGGTACTCCTGTCGCCAACCTCAACGCATCAGAAATCAGACCAGAAAATCTGGAT
>CAIJXJ010000110.1 GCA_903824575.1 uncultured Methylobacillus sp. | reverse complement strand
GGCGCAGCATACGATGGCGTATTTAAAACTATTCAAGCACAAGGTATTGTATTGCTTGCTTCGTCAGGTGACTCCGGGAATAACGGTAGCAACCAGGCTTGGCCGGCAGTTTCTCCTTACGTAACGGCAGTTGGGGGGACTTCAATCACTACAGTGGCTTACAACTTACCCTCAGTGACTACAGAAGTTGCGTGGAATCTGGGTGGTGGTGGAGCAAGCAAATATGAGCCGGCACAAACATTTCAGACAACAAATTTGGTGGGGGATGCGGCATTGAGCCTGTCGCCTAAATTCCGTATGGTTCCCGACGTAGCATACAACGCCGACCCGAATAAGAGTCCAGTGGCTATTGTTGCAGGTAATGGTTGGTTCGCAATCGGTGGTACGAGCGCAGGTGCCCCACAATGGGCCGGACTGGTTGCCCAGCTTGCACAAGAACGTGTTGCCAAGAAGGAATCTGCCTTGGCAGCACTGATCAAGGCAACAGCAGGCGGATTTAATGGGCTGATTTATCAGACTAAAGTGGATGCTAACGGCGTATTTGACGTCACTGTAGGCAACGACGATACGGCACCCAAGGCTTGCGCGATTTGCAATGCAGGTAAAGGATACGACGCTGTGACAGGGCTGGGTGTTCCAAGGATGCTCAGCATCATTAGTGTGTTTTAATTTCTGATCATGAATCAAGCGCAATCTTTTGCATCGATGCCAAATTATTCAATGCATTTGATGTGATTTTTGTCACAGACGTGGAGCTCAATCTTTCCTAATATTTGTCTCTCGGTAACACAATTCTAAGGAGAGATTAATGAAATTTAACGTGGGTGGTATAGATCGCGTCTTGCGCATCGTTGTTGGTCTGGCACTCGTCGGGTTGGCTGCAACCGGAACAGTCGGAGCGTGGGGCTGGATAGGTGTAGTCCCTTTACTGACGGGCAGCATCAAGTTTTGCCCACTTTATTCAATTGCAGGAATCAACTCCTGCCCTATGCAAAAATAATTTGATGCCGGTCGGGTTTACCCCTGACTGACTGAGAAAATATTTCTGCTCAAAGCGCCCGATAGACAATCCTGTTTATCGGGCGTATTGTTTCTTCTTGTAATACTCTCTGTATTGAAACCTGCTTATGTCAAACTTTATCAAACATGCTGACCTGCAACTATCCGGCATGACTTGTGTTCGTTGTGCCGCGCGTGTCGAGAAGGCGCTTAATGAGATGCAGCAGGTTTCTGCTACGGTGAATTTCGCCACCGAAAAGGCAAGGATTGAATTCGATTCCCGCTTGACCAATGTCGCCGAACTAATCAGGACGGTAGAGCAGGCGGGCTACAAGGCTCATCCTCTACGCGATTTCGCAGCCGAAAAAGCGACCCGCGCTTTGGCCTATCGACACGAGCTCACGCGCTTTATGATTGCCCTGCTGCTGGTAAGCCCTCTTTGGCTGGAAATGTTACTGATGGTCCTGGGTATACATGCCAAGTTGCCGCTGTGGTTGCAATGGTTGCTGGCTACTCCGGTTCAATTTTGGATAGGAAAACGTTTTTACACCGGGGCATGGCATAGTCTGCGTGGCG
>CAIJXJ010000109.1 GCA_903824575.1 uncultured Methylobacillus sp. | reverse complement strand
CGTTTGGTTGACGGTCCGCTTTCCTGTCACCGTCGTGGCGCTCTTTGGAACGCCCTTGGCCGCATCAAATTCAATTTCCATCAGATTATTGATGCGACATAAAATATAAAACTCCAGCATTTTCTGCTTTTGTCCGTCATGCCAGGAACTCCCGCACGGGCAATGACTGTTGGTGGGCTGAACGTCGTTTTTGACCTGGAAGCGATGGGGTTGCGCATGGAACTGCTGGAGGTCGACTGGAAGCACTGGATCGACGCTGTGTACTGGAGAAGCCCAAGCATAAATGAGCTGAAATTGGTGTACCTTATGCGCTGGAGAGGCAAGCAAGTTCTGCGTTGCTGTCAGTCGCAAATTACACCTATAAAGCTGATCAAATGACGAAGATGGATGTGGATGATGGTCGTGCCGCACAACACATGCATGGTGCGGATGCTGAGTGTGCTGCCCTCGCACCGCTGACGGGCATCAAGGTTGTGGAAATTGGCGTGGCCATGGCGGGCCCCTTCTGCGCAATGATGCTGGGGGACTACGGTGCGGACGTGGTCAAAATTGAACGTACTGAGGTTGGCGATGACAGCCGCTCTTGGTCGCCCTTCTTTCATGACGCAATGAGTTATTACTATGCGGCGGCCAATCGCAACAAGCGTTGTGTCGCCATTGACCTGAAAACCGAGGAAGGCGTGCGCGTCGCACGCGAACTGATCGAAGGCGCAGACGTCTTTGTGCACAACTATCGGTTCGGCGCGCTCGATCGCCTGGGGCTGGACTGGGAAAGCCTGTCACAAGCCAATCCAAGGCTGGTCTACTGTGCAATCAGCGGCTTTGGTGCCACGGGCCCCTTGAGCCGTGAACCGGCCAATGACCTGTTCATGCAAGCCTACTCGGGCAGCATGAGCATTACCGGGGAACCGGGTGGCAGTCCCGCAAAAATGGGGATGTCAGTCGCCGATGTCGGTGCCGGTATGTTTGCCACCATCGGCATCATGATGGCCTTGGAGGCCAGGCACCGCACCGGGCTGGGGCAGCGTGTCGACACTTCGTTGCTCGAGGGCCAGCTTTCGATGCTGACCCATTTCCTGACGCGCTATTTTGCCAGCGGCGATGTCCCCGGACCGAGCGGCAGTGGTTCGCTGGGCAGCCCGACCTATCGTGCCTACCGCTGCAGCGACGACTGGCTGGTGATTGCCGGGTTCAATCAGAAAATGTGGCGCGGTCTTTGCGCGACGCTGGACCAACCAGACTGGGTCGATGACCCCAGGTTTGTGGATGCCGCCAACCGGTCCTTGAATCGTCCCTTGCTCATTGAGATGATCGGCGCCATCACCAAGCACCAGCCGATCGCCTACTGGGTGCAAAGGCTTCACGAAAACGAGGTGCCCTGCTCACCTGTCAACAAAATCGACAAGGTGGTCAAGGAACCCCAGGTGCTGGCCAGTGAAATGATTGAAAACATTGACCTGGAGGGACTGGGCATAATTTCGATGGCAGGCTTGCCGATCAAATTCAGCCAGACGCCTG
>CAIJXJ010000108.1 GCA_903824575.1 uncultured Methylobacillus sp. | reverse complement strand
GTGAAATAAGGCGGATTGCCTCACTTCCAACATAGGGAACAGATCCCCAGTTTCAAGCTTCCGAAAGTTCAAATACAACCGGTATCAACCGGAGCCACCCCTACCGCGCGAGCGGTTTAGTCCTCTGAAACTTGGCTGACAATGTCGCGCAAAACGTAATCAGATGCATTGAAAGCACCCTTGATCCACTCGCTGATTAAGAGACTGCTATTAGCTATCCGCGCGCGCGTATTTTCTTTTTCCCGCAGGTACGAAGAGCGGATATCGTTTGCCGCATAGATTGCCAGTAGCAGACAAATAAACACGTAATAAGTGATGAGTTTCTTGTAATCACGCATGACAGCCGAACCTGATTTGATAGATGCCGCAGAAGCAGTATAACCATTCGCCATCAATCCTCATTATCAACAACCACTAGCTCAGATCACTCAACATACCCAACCTCCTGTTGATGACGGATAGCCAACACCAACACCGCATTATCAGCTTCAAGAAAATCATACAGCGCCAAATAGCCGGTACTTCCACGAGAAATAACAAGCTCGCGCAACCTGTGCTCACATGGGCGTCCTACCAATGGGTGACGCTCAAGGAATCCATGAGCATCTCGTATCGTTGCCACTGCTTCCATAGCAAAGGCACGGTTATTCTCAGCAAGGAAAACTGCCAAACGCTCCAAATCAGCGAAAGCTTGTTCTGAGTAAACTACTCGCGCCATGAAACGGCGGATGGTCGAACTGGATTTTCACCTAGCAAGCTACTTTCAATGTAGTTATGTACATCCTGAGATTGGTAGGCCGTAGCACTTTTCATCGCACTATCGCGCGCCACTAATGCGTCGCTAACAAATGCCGCACGACGCTCGGCAGCCAATGTTATGCGCTCAATAGCATCAACCATAAAAGCATGCGGATTAGTTCCTCCAGCCTTGGCAATTTGTACAACACGCTCTTTCAGGGCATCAGAAAGCTTAAGCGAAGTGGTTGGCATGACAAACTCCATATCAGGAACACTAAGGTAACACCTGGAATATTTTAAATCAAGCAAGGACAACAGGCTGAAACTTCAGCATCAAGCGTAATCCCCGAGCTAACAAAAAAACAGTCAAACTTGAAGCACAAGCCGCTATCACGGAGGTCATTCATATTGAAGAACAAAAACGTGCAGACTCACTATCAAATCGAGAACTCGGAAGCTCAAAAATCAGGTTGAAATGCCTGTTGTGTGCTGGAAGGAGCCGTTCCCACATAGCAAAACGGGAGCCGAAGCCCCCGTCAGTGTTGCCGAAATCATTACTCGATTCAGGCTTGCTGATTCTTCCTGCAACGAGCAACAAAACCCATCAAACCCAGACCCATCAGCATCATGCCGTAGGTTTCTGGCTCTGGAACGGCGGCAACCGCACTCAATTCCTGATCTGCATTACCAGATGCAATTGCGACAGTGCTAGAACCAAATTCGTAGTATTTATAGGCTGTACTAAAGCTGAAGTCAGCAATATACCCAGTTTGCCCATTCTTGAAAGCTCCCGTTGAGATATTGTTTACCTTAGTTGGCGCCGTTCCTGTGAAATCACCTAAAGTAAATGGCTCCCCACTTCCATTAACGGTTTTAGCGTCAAAAAGTTGGGTGTAGTTATTGCCATCATTGCTACCTGAAATTGTGTATTGGTAACCATCATAGGATGATCCCAAATGATCCATATTGGCAAAGACTCGGATATTAGACACTGCGCTGGAAAATGAAACTACAATCGGATGTGTGTTTCCATCACCAACAACGCGGTTGCCAGCAGCAATCGTTGCCGCAGTGGGAGCTGTTCCCATTGAGACTTCATTTGTCCAGTTGGTGCCTGCGCTAACAAAAGTTGCATATTCGGACACTCCAGAAGTAAAGTCTGAAAGAGTTTGATCAGCTGTATAGGTAGTATTAGCCTGTGCGGCAGACACTGAAAAACCAAATGCTAGGATCGCTGCAAGCACTAAATTCTTTTCCATGATTTCTCTCCCAAGTAAGTTAATTTCGATGGGAGAACTATAGGTTGATCAATCCAGCTGAGAAATAGTCCATACGGACTAATTCGCCCGTTTTACTGTAGTCCATTCGGACTAATAGGGGTGGTTTTGAAGGTCTGGTATGCATTGCCGACCATGCTCAACTGAATGTGAACGACAGGTATTCAGAAACGGATGACAGATAGCCACTGAACGTAGGTTCCATCATTTTTTGTTTCCCAAGGGATGTGTTATTCGCGACGTCAGCAGACCAAAACCTTTCAATCAAACGAAAGAGCGTATGATAGAAATTCCTCATCTCTAGAAAGTTAAGGTATTGAAATGGGCACCGAATGTACTGAAATGCTTCGATTGTCATCGCTCACCTCAGAGCTAAATGACGAACAGAATAATATTATTGCCGATCTTGTTACTTGCAGAAATCTTGATGATGCAGAGGTTCTTATCAGGGAAGGAGATGTCAGTAATGAACTTTACCTTATTGTAAGTGGGAGCTTGGCCGTTACACGTGAAACCGGAGATGGCAAATGGATTAGCCTCCACCTCTTGCGTGCCTCCGACATGGCAGGTGAATTAGGTTTTATCGACGACTTACCTCATAGTGCAACTTTGCGCGCGATTGGGCCAACACAAGTAGTTAGCCTCAGCCGCGACAAACTTGAAGGGTTGATCAACTCCCACCCAAAGATCGTGTATCTGGTTATGCGCGCAATAGTTCGAGAGGTGCATGGAATTTTACGTCGAATGAATTTTCAGCATATTGAGTTGACAAATTACATTACAAAAGAGAATGGACGCTACTAACACCAGAGTTGTAGGAATGCAGCAAATATAAATCTGCGATCGTCATCTCTTGCATGAAAGTCGGCTTAAAGTGACGTCGGGTTTCAGGCAATGGCGCAGGCAAAGGTCTGAATTGTGGAAAAGTAGTTCGTTTCCAAATTGTCCGACAACTGGTGCAAGTTTAGAAATTCTCGATGTCTCCTTAGTCTGCGTTGCCATCGCGTGGCCGCCAAAAATGAATGGCCGGTATGAGCGACTCGCCTACGGAAGAGTAATTGCTCCCCTAATCGCTCCCCTAAATGAACAGGCCAGAATTAACTGGCCTGTTCATTTCGTAACCTATTGATTTAATTGGTCGGGACGGAGTGATTCGAACACTCTACCCCTTGCACATAGGGTTCGACACCAGTTAAAAGATCAAACCCTATCTTGTGTAGGGTTCGGCCAAATCCGCCACACTCAACCACCGAAACATTCACCTCTCAACCGACAGCAACAACTTGCAGAATTAGCATCGCTTGAAGAGGCACAACGGGTCACGGCTGAGGATGACAACCGAATCACAGTGAACATCCTGTTTAATCGGTGGGAAAAACTGGACCTTTGCAACCGAAAGGATAAGGGCAAGGAAATCCGTAGAATGTTTGAAAAAGACGTTCTACCGAGCATCGGTAGCATGGTATGGATAGCCACGGTGGCAGTCCGCCCAGCAAAGAGGCCGCTGAGCCCTATAAGTGCGCGTGCGTGATAGGTTGTACAGCAAGCCTCATGCCCATGGCGCGCAGGATAGAGGACAAGGTCTTTAATTCCGGATTCCCCTGCTCAGACAGGGTGCGGTACAACGTATGTGCGTTAACCTCGGCCTGCTTCGCCACTTCCTGAACTCCGCCGAAGGCCTTACTCAAGGATCGGAGCGCGAGCATCAAGTCAGCCTCGTCGCCGTCTTCTAGCACTGAGTTCAGGTAGTCGGCGGCCAGCGCTGGATCTTGCTTGAACATCTCAACCGACGCTTCTTCATGAGTACGGTATGTTTTAGCCATTTCGATTCTCCCAGTCCTTCAATAATCGGATCGCCCGATCTATGTCACGAGATTGCGACCCCTTGTCGCCGCCGCACGTTAGCAGGATCACCTGTTGCCGACATGCGCGTAATACACACGGTGCCCCGCACCTACGTCAATCTTCAGTTCACAGATGCCGTCGCGCAAGACCCGATGGTCTCCGAACTGACCAATCTCCATCCGGGCGACACGGCGGATGACAGCCACCTTCGCGGTCCTGTCGCGCAACGAATCCAGCCATGCCTGGTAGATGTCATTTTCGTTGCCATCGAGTAGTGAATAATCTGGTGCATATCGCATATATTAGCTTATAGGCGAATTATTGCAAGGGGTGGATCGCTCCTGCGAGGACACGCTTCGAGGTGGCCGGTGCAGTCCGACCTGCCGTCGTGACGACCATGCCAGAGAGAAATTCCCCTGTAAAACATCCATATCAATTTGATCATATCGTGGAAATTGGGTAGATTTGTGAATCTAATAAATTGAGAATTACATCTCATGGATGCTTAACTGTTTTCAAAAAGGAAGTGCGACATGCCTAACATACTGGCGTGTGCCTGGCTCGATGGTTCGCCACCGCAATGGATGCCACGGCCTCGCGGTAGGTAGTCGATTCTGAATAATACGTTTAACGCTGGCTCAATGACTGAATTCTAAAACAAGCCATCCCAGTTTCGGCAATCCAGTTCCCCAAGACGGCCATGACAAGGACGCAAAAAAGCCGGATGGCTCTGAGGATCATACGC
>CAIJXJ010000107.1 GCA_903824575.1 uncultured Methylobacillus sp. | reverse complement strand
GAAGGGGTAATGGTGTAAGTATTGAGTGAGAATGTGGCTGCTATAGTGTGGTTTGCGGTGACACTAGTGAATGTGTATGTTGATACCGCTCCTACTGAAGAGCCGTCAACTAAGACATCCGATATACCGTATCCTGTATTATGCTGCAATTTTGAGCTCTAATTCTCCTTCTATTTTCTCGTCTTTTGCGGCGATCTGCTGATCCGGATTCAAGTGCACCACAAGTATTGGCTGCCAGTTTCTAGTGGTGCCGCTCCAGCGTTCAGGACAACGTTTTTTCGCTGCTTCGTAGACTAGGGTGCGCTTCTCCAATAATGCGGTGTCGAGGCCAGCATGGCGTTCTGCCGGGGTCACAAAGTTGATGGCACTGTGCCGATGTTCTTCGTTGTACCACTGCACAAACACGCCAACCCATTGCCTCGCAGCGAGCAAACTTTCAAACGCCCGATGCGGATAAGCGGGTCTGTATTTCAAAGTCTTAAACAGCGCTTCCGAGTACGGATTATCATTACTGACCGCCGGACGACTGAACGATGGCGAAACGCCCAGCGCTTGCAAAGTCGCCAGCATAGTAGCGCCTTTCATTGGATGGCCATTGTCTGAATGCAGCACCACCTGATCCGCCTTAATGGCTTCACGTGCGCAAATATCACGCATCACGTCGCTGGCCAGCTCACCGCTTTCCGATTCGTAAATCTGCCAGCCAATGATCTTTCGGCTAAAAATATCCATGAACAAATACAGGTAAAAATAGATACCCTTGACCGGCGTCGGTAAATACGTGATGTCCCAGGAAAACAGCTGGTTCGGCGCAGTGGCACACAGTGCACGTGGTTTGTGGCGACGTTGCGCGGGGCGTTCTGCACCCCGATGACGGAGTAGAT
The DNA here is from genome assembly GCA_903824575.1 of uncultured Methylobacillus sp. Lineage (GTDB taxonomy): Bacteria > Pseudomonadota > Gammaproteobacteria > Burkholderiales > Methylophilaceae > CAIJXJ01. The sequence goes on along the minus strand of CAIJXJ010000107.1, from coordinate 633 downwards.
TCTCTGCTTTCAGAATGCGATAGAAGGTTGATTCAGAAGCGATATATTCGCCACGATCAGCCAGTATAGGCACGATTTGCGAAGGCGGCAGACTGCCAAACTCAACCGAGTTAGCCACCGTCAAAACCTTTTGACGCTCCAATGCGCTCAGCCTGTTTGACGGTGTTTGTACTCGGCAGGGACGTTGATCTCCGAGTGTCTGATCAATCTGCCAGCGTTGCAAGGTGCGCTCGCTAAGACTAATAACTGTACAGGCACGTTCCTGCCGTGCGCCGGAATCCATAGCTTCTTGCACCATGGTGATGATCTGGCCGCGCTCTACAAGGGGCGTCATTTGACCTCGTCCTCCCAGAGCGCGCGGAATTTTTTTTGCAGAATCAGCAATGCTGCCGCCTCCGCCAGCGCATGATCTTTACGTGCTATTTCACGCTTGAATTGCTTGACCTCATCTTTCAAAACTCGTATTTCCTGACTACCATCGACAGCCTTGGCTCCGGCACAAAAAGCCGCTTTCCAACTGACTAAATGATGGGGAAACAACCCGTTTTCTCGACACCAGGTCTGCAAGGCTTCACCCGACAGGCCGTGCGTTTGATGCAATGCGATCAATTGCTGCTCAGGCGTCCAATCCTT